>DASTLJ010000340.1:0-3958 GCA_035715125.1 Verrucomicrobiia bacterium | reverse complement strand
CCGGCGGAGATCTCGCACACCGTGCAGGACGCGGAAGATTTCAACGCCGTCACGGATCGGACGGTAGAAGACGATGTAGTCCCTAAACTCTGGAATCCTGAAGCTGCGGAGTCCCGGTCGTCGCTGGAAGTGCCGTTCACGTCCGAGACGCGGATGGCCGGCCAGAAGTTCGTAAGTCTGTTGCGCCGCGGCAAGGAAGCGCTCGGCGGCATCAGGATTCTCCGTAGCGATATAGCGGCCGAGGACAACGAGGTCACGGAGGGAAGCGGGCTTCCTGAGCACCCGGCTCATGCGGCCTTCTTGCGAATCTTGCCGAACACCCGGCGGCGCACCTCGTTCCAATCCCGGTTCGACATCGGCGCGGACGGTTCGGCATCGGCTTCGGCGATGATTTCCTCAAGGTCGGCAGGCTCCCGCTTTTCGACGCGCTCCATGAAGCGAAGAGCCTCGCGGATAATTTCGCTGGCGCTGGCGTAGCCGCCGCTCTTGAGTTTGCGGCGGACGTATTGGTCGAGGTGGGGCGTGAGCGAGATGGTCATCGCAGCAGCGTAGGGAGGCGGCTCAAATTGTCAACCGGCCTCGCCATCAATTGGCAGCCACGCTCGCGCCGCCCATTTTGTGGATCGTGGCGTAGATGTCCTGGCTGATCGTCGTGCCGTCGGCGGCCTTGAGGTTGAGCTTGATCTTCACCTGGTTGGCAGGGCGCAGGTCGGGAATTTCCAGGGAGACGGCGCGGCAGTCGGCGGAAAGTCTGGCGGATTTCACTTCGAGTTTGTCGTGCGTCTTCAACGTTGGGTCGGCCACGGAGTATTCCTGCGAGCCGTAGTTGCCGCTGTAAAGGTAGTTCCAGGCTTCCACGGCGTAGTTCGCCACATCGGCAGCTGAGTTGGAGTCGAGCGGGTTCGGGAAGGCCAACTTGAGGCCGTTCTTTAGGGCGTGGAATTCGACCGGCGTGTGGACGGGCTTGCCGGTGTAACGGACGCGGTAAAATCCTCCGTCCTTCGTGCCGTCGGTCTGCCAGCCGCGCACACCGCAAAGATAGACCTGGCCGTCCTTTGGATTGATGCGACCGCGCATGAGCCCCGTGCTGAACTTAAGCGGGAATTTCACCATTGCCGCCTGCGCGACGCCGTCGATGTTCTCCTGCATGACGTGGAACAGCGTGCCGCGGCCGTAGCTCATGAACAGGAGATGGTCCTTGAGCGGCCCCCACTTGTCGCTGGTGACCCAGACCTGGCCGCCGCTGGAATTGTCCATGTTCTTCGGCAGCCAGCAAATGGGCTGATCGTAATGGATGGGCATGGGCGCGTCGCCGTCGTAGGCGCGGACCTTGAGCGTAGCGCGGGCTCGCGGGTCGCTGGGGTTAAGGGTCAGATTCGTGCCGCCTCGGATCAGGGTGAGTTCCCGTTGGGCGGCGGGCATCATGCCGTAGAAGCCGCCTTGCTTCACGAGGTTCAATTTGCTCGCCTGCATCCAATGGCCCTCGTTGTCGCTCACGGTAATTTCGTCGCGCGGCCCGATGGCGCTGCCGTTGGGCGCCCGAAAGCCAGATGCGAAGACCTCCATCCTGCTCCCGTCCTTCGAGATCTTCAGCAGCGTGCCCTGGTGCGGCGAGTTCACATCAGGCGACCACGGCGAACTTTTGAAGTAGTAGAAGTGCCCCTCGCTGTCCGTGTGCAGGTCGAGACAGAACTCGTGGTAATTCGCGGTGACGACGGTGTCGTTATTGAAGTTCTCGTAGAAGTCGGCTTCGCCGTCGCCGTTGAGATCGTGAAGGCGGGTGATTTGATCGCGGCCGAGTACGTGGACCTTGCCGTCGACCACCTTGAGGCCGAGTCCCTGGAAAATGCCGGTGGCGAAGCGCCGCCAAGTCAGCTTTTCGAGCGTGGCGTCGAGGCCGGAGACAATCCACACGTCGCCGTGAAAGGTGCAGACGGCGGCGCGGCCGTCGGGGAAGAGGTCGAACCCACCGAAGAACGCCCGGGTGCCCCACTGGTTGGTGAGGTTCTCGCTGATCGTGTCCACCACGTACGGTCCGTCGCCGCCGCTGGTAGCGAGGGCGCCTTGCGTCACGACGGCTTCCTGCCATCGGGCAGGGCCTCCTTTGGTGAGGGTGGCCAGTGGGGGGCGTTTGCCAATCACACTGGGGGCGATGCGCTCAAACTTTGCCGCGTCCTCCTGCGGCCCGCGCCAGAATGCCAGACTCAACTGTACAGCGGCGGATTGCTTCCCCGACAACCGGACTTCCACCGAGCCGTTCGTCAGCACCAGCGCAGCCTCGGGGGAATTTCCAAGCGCCACTCCGATGAAATTGGTCCCGTCGGATTCGGGCATCACGAGAACAGCCGGGAGAGCCGGTAACTGCGCCGGCGCGCCAGCCGCCAGGCCGTCGCAGACCTTGAAAGCCATCGCTTCGGCCTTGTCGAGATCGAGGGTGCGCGTCACGAACGTCAACCCCTCGCGCGTCACCGCGTCCGGCGATTCCAGCACGTTCACCGAGCCGACCGTGTAGGAGAGCACCACCTTGCGGCCATGCAAATAAAGCCCGCGGTACTTCGCCCACGGCGCGGGCAACGGTCCCTGCTTGTTCTGGCGTGGGTCCGCAAAACTCCCGCCGTGAGCCCACCCCGGCCCGGGCTTCGTGCCGAACACTGGAGCGCCCGCGACCTCCGGCGGCTGCGGATGGCTGATCTCCCTCATGTAGTTTCCAAGCTTGAGGTAATCACCCGTCCATGCGAGCGACACGCGCATCAAGTCCGTGTCGTAACAGATGAACGCGTTCTTCTCCTCGTTGAGGGTCACCACGACGCCTTTCATCGTCACGTTGTCGCCTGGGAACCTGGCCCTGATCGTGCCGGAGAAAAACGGGCCGCGGTCGGCGGGGTCGGGTTCAGCGGCGCGGGCCGCGAGGAGGAAGGACAAGAAGCAGCCGAGGGCTGCCAGAATTCTCTTCATGGTCGTCAAAGTGTGCAATCGGCCTGCGCGTGGCGGTTATTTGAGCCGGGATAGACGTGCCGAGCTTGCGGCGAATTCAGCCGCAACGGCAGGAGCGCGGACAGCTTTGTCCGCGAGACTCGCTTGCGAACCGTTGGCACGGACAAAGCTGTCCGCGCTCCTCTCCTATCGCATGTCGGCGAGAAACGGCAGTTCCTTCCGATACGCCAGCAGCTCGGCGAGGTCGACGTCCGCGCGGATGACCTTTTCGCCGTCGCCCGCGTCGGCCAGTATGTCACCCTTGGGACTGACGATCAGGCTGCGGCCGTTGTAAGCGAGCTTGGGATCCGTGCCACAACGGTTGCAACCGGCGACGTACGCCTGGTTCTCGATGGCACGCGCCCGGAGCAGGGCGACCCAATGTTCGATGCGCGCCACGGGCCAGCTCGCGATGCAGGTGAGGAGCTGCGCCCCACGCCGCGTGGCCGCCCGAAAGTGCTCGGGGAACCGCAGGTCGTAGCAGATGAACGGAGCGACCGCGAATCCGGCCCAGTCAAAAATCACAGGCTCGCTCCCTGCCTCATACGCCGCCGTTTCGCCGCCGATCGTGAAGGTCTGCATCTTCGCGTAGCGCGCGATCTCGCGGCCCTCGGGCGAAAAGACCACGGAGAGATTGCGTCCCCGGCCCTGCGGCCCTGCGCCCAGCACACCACCGAGCGCGAACACGCCCAGTTCGCGCGCCAACCCCGCCAGGAACTGCTCCGTCTCCCCGCCCGGCTTCTCGGCGAACGGCGCGGCGTTCATCGTGAAGCCGGTCGCAAACAACTCTGGCAGCAGCACCAGAGAGCCGCGCTCGGGCCTGGCCGCCGTCAGGAGCGAGCGGGCCTTGGCGAAGTTCGACTGTTTATTCTCCCATGCGAGGTCGAGTTGGCAGCAGTAGATGGTCATCGGAGTGATCAGTAATCAGTAATCAGTAATCAGTATCCAGTGAATCCCATCCGGTATTCACGCGTCGGCATTGTGG
>DASTLJ010000339.1:0-1525 GCA_035715125.1 Verrucomicrobiia bacterium | reverse complement strand
ACCGGATGGAAGGGTCGCCTCGCCCGCGCCGGCCGATTCAGGTAACGGTTGCGAGTGGGCCGTCGCCGGCCACGACAGGCCGGCGATCAGAACGAACAAGGCTGGCGGTCTCATAATCTCTCCAACAATTCAAAGCGGGCGTCGCTGCCGCCTCCGTTGCGCGAGTCGCCACCAAACAGTTCGATGAAAATATCCTCCAGACTGATGGGGAAAACCTGAACGCGCAGTCCGGCCAAACTGCGCAACGCGTCCAATTCACTCCCGTCGGTCAGGCGCACCACCGCATTGATCACCGCGCCGGATCGGCGACAGCGCACCGCCCCGGGGACCGCGAAGTCGGTCCAGCGTTCTTCCTCCTCGAAAATCACCTGGACACGCTTGGTCTGATTTAGCAGGTCCTCCAGCCGGGAGGAGAGGGCAATGCGTCCTTTGTGCATGACGCCGATGTGATCCGCCAGGCGCTCCAGATCACTAACGATGTGAGTACTCAAGAGGACCGTGCACCCGTCCGCCTGGGTGATCGCTTCCACGATCTCGTCGATCAACTCGCGACGGGCGATCAGGTCAAAGCCGGCGGCCGGTTCGTCGAGCACCAACACCTCAGGCCGCCCGGCAAACGCCAGCAGGATCGCCGCCTTACGCTGCTCGCCCGCGGAAAGACTGCCCACCGGCCGCTTCCACGGCAGTCCCCAGTTGGCGGCCAGCGCCTGCGCGTACGCCTTGTCCCATTTCAGATAAAAGCGGCCCACGCACCGGCAGAGCTCTTCCAGCGTCATCCAACCTTGCAATTGCTGGGTTTGGGAGACATAAGCTACGCGCGACCTCAAAGCGCGCGCCGCGTAACGCAAGTCCGAACCGAGCACGGTCACGGAGCCCCGATCGGGTGTTAACAAGGCGAGAGCCAGACGGAGGAGCGTGGTTTTTCCCGCGCCGTTCCGGCCCACCAGTCCGTAAACAGCCCCGCGCCGCACTTCGAGGTCCAGACCATTCACGGGCACGATGCCGCCGCGAAACGTCTTGGTCAGGTCACGAGCCTGGATGACGGGTTCGTTCATGCTTCATCGTTTTCCAACGACGCTCAGCCGGGCCGGCAACTGGCTCTCCGACGCGTCCTGCAGCGCCTCCAGCTCCTCCTGGACGAGCTTGGCCACCAGGTCCCCGGGCGCTCCCAATTGCACGGCCTCCACGGCGAGTTGGCGCGCCAATCGACGCAAGGCCTGCTCCCGCTTCCCCGCCGTCATGCGCCGGGCGGCGTCCGCCACAAACGCTCCCCGCCCCTGCTGCATCTCAAGGACCTTTTCCTGTTCCAGTTCGCTGTAGGCGCGGACCACGGTGGTGGGATTGACGGCCAGCGACTGGGCCAGCTCGCGGATCGACGGCAACAGGTCTCCCGCCTTCAGCGCTCCGGACGCCACATAATATTTGATCTGGCTGACAATCTGCCGATAGACCGGAACGCCGGATTGGGTGTCGATTTGAAAGTGGAGCATAGTTGGCTCAGTTAGCCTTTGTTTTGCTGTATGGT
>DASTLJ010000338.1:0-22727 GCA_035715125.1 Verrucomicrobiia bacterium | reverse complement strand
ATTCCTTAGTCCCACCCTTGAAAGAATTCTCCCAGGCAAATCTTCGCGCATTGAACCGCTGAACCGTAGCAGCCGACGAAAGGAGGCTCTGACTTCCATTCCCCGAAGAAGAGTGAGCCTCCTTACGTCGGCTGCTACAAGCTTCATGGGGAGGGGTGAGACTGTTCCTCAACCATGCCCTGCATTAGAGTGGACTGCGCCCGCGGGCGCCGCCGTCAGCTTTCGGGGCTTTCCTTTTTCCAACAACGTTGTATGGTGAGTTTCGTCAACCCAGTGCCAGCTTAGTGCAAAGCATGAAGCCGTGTTGTGTCCTTCGGTCGGCGGGTTTCCCAGGGTGCCCGTTGGCGGAAGAATCGTCTTCGTGCCCGTGGACCTTCACGTGTCAGACCAAACCATGAACGCAATTCTCTTCTCACTCTTCCAGTGCTTGCGCTCGCTGAATCGGGCCAGTTCAATCCCTCGACTGTTCCGCAAACTGAGCGGCGTTGCGGCCCTGCTCGCCGCCCTGCTCGGCTCGGCGCCGCCCGCGGGCGCCGCCGACACAGTGACCATCACCGAAGTCGTCTCGCAAAACAGCGGCGGGCTGGCGGACGAGGACAACGAGTCGCCGGACTGGATCGAGCTGTTCAACTCCGGCTCCAGCGCCGTGAATCTGCAAGGCTGGTATCTCACCGATGATGCCGCCGACCTGCACAAATGGGCGTTCCCCGCCACGACGATCCCGGCGCAGAGCTTCCTCGTCGTGTTCGCGTCGGGCAAGGACCGCGCGACCAACGGCGCGCCGCTTCACGCCAACTTCAGCCTCGACCAGGACGGGGAATACCTCGCGCTGGTTCATGGGAGCACGATCGTCACCGAGTTTGCGCCGAAGTTGCCGCCGACGGGGCGGGCGAACTATTCGTACGGCACGAGCCAGACGGTCGTGACGAACGTCTTCATCGCGGCCGGCGCCACGGCGAGGGTTTTCATTCCGAACAACGGCTCGCTCGGCCTGAACTGGACGACGAACGGATTCGACGACTCGGGCTGGATCGCGGCGCTGAACGGCATCGGCTTCGAAGGGGTCGTGTCCGGCTGGGCGGTGCGTTACTTCAAGGCGAACATCATCGTCGACTCTTTGGCCAAGGCTGATGGGGTGGTGACGAACCCGGCGCAGCAAAGCCTCGTAGCGTCGGGAAACTTTCCCGTGATCAACTTTTTCGGGACCGGCAGCGAGGCGCATTACGTGAACAATTACGCGTTCCCGACGCAGAGTCCGGGGCAGGACGTGGAGGACTTCGTCGTGGAGGCGACGGGCATCGTCACAATCCCGGCGGCCGGGGCGTGGAGCTTCGGGGTGAACAGCGACGACGGCTTCCGGCTCGATGTGGGGATCAACAGTGTCTCGTTCCCTGCGCCGCGCGGACCGGCCGACACACTGGCCACGTTCAACTTCGCCGCGGCCGGAGAGTACCCCATCCGGCTCGTCTACTACGAACGCGGCGGCGGGTCCGGCGCGGAAGTGTTCGCGGTGCAGGGCGCCAGTGCGACCTGGAGCGGCACGTTCCGGCTCGTCGGGGACACGCTCACCGGCGGACTGGCCGTAAAGTCGCAAGGTTCCGACTATCGCAGCCTCATCCGCACGGACGTGGCCTCGGTGATGCAGAGTAACAACGCGACGGCCTTCCTCCGCATCCCATTCAGCGTGGTGAACGCGGCGTCGGTCACCCAATTGACCCTGCGGATGCGGTATGATGACGGGTTCGTGGCCTACCTCAACGGCCAGGAAGTGGCGCGTCGCAACGCGCCGGCGTCGCCGGCCTGGAATTCGGCCGCGACGACGTTCCGCTCGAACCAGTTGGCGCTCGTGGCGGAGCAAATCAACATTTCCGAGCGCCTCGGCGCGCTGGTCAACGGGAGCAACGTGCTGGCCATCCACGGCTTGAACGACGCGGCAGACGGTTCGGATTTTCTCATCGAGGCGGGACTCGTCGAATATCGTTTCACAGCGGGCACCAACACGTTCTTCGCCGCGCCGACGCCGGGCTTCTATAACGTCGGCACGGGCGTGGCGGGGTTCGTGGGGAACATCCGGACCAGCTCGGACCGCGGGTTCTACGACGGGCCGTTTTCGCTCATCCTCACTACCGCGACCGCCGGGGCGACGATTCGCTACACGCTTAACGGCAGCGCGCCGTCGCTGGCCAATGGCTTCACCTATGTCACTCCGCTGTTGATTACGAACACGACCACGCTGCGCTCGGTGGCGTTCCTCGACGGGCTAATCCCCTCGGAGATTGATTGCCAGACTTACCTGCTGCTCGACGACGTCATCCGCCAGTCTCCCACGGGCGCCGCGCCCACACCGGAGTGGCCAGCGCCGCGCACCAGCGGCGGACAGGTGTACGACTACGGCATGGACCCCGACATCGTGAATAACGCCACATGGGGCCCGCTGATGAAGGACGGACTGAAGTCGCTCCCTTCCTTCTCGATCGTGATGAAGCTGGGCGACCTGTTCGATCCGGTCTCCGGCATTTACGCCAACCCGAGCGGGGACGAACTCGCCTGGGAACGGCCTGGCTCGCTGGAACTGATTTATCCGGACGGTTCGCAAGGCTTTCAGATCAACTGCGGCATTCGCATCCGCGGCGGTTTCAGCCGCGACCCGAACAACCCGAAGCACGCTTTTCGCTTCTTCTTCCGCCAGCAGTACGGCGAATCGAAGCTGAGCTATCCGCTGTTCGGGGACGCCGGCGCGGATCGGTTCGACAAGATTGACCTGCGCACGATGCAGAACTACTCGTGGGCCTACCAGAACGACCCGCGCATGATTTGCGTGAGGGATACGTCATCGCGCGACGCGCAGCGAGCGATGGGCCAACCCTCTGAGCGCGGCGACTTCTGCCACCTTTACCTTAACGGCCAGTACTGGGGCCTCTACAACGTGGACGAGCGTCCCGAGGCCAGCTATGGCGAAACCTACTTCGGAGGTCGGGCCGAGGACTACGACACCGTGAAGGTGGACCCCGACATCGGCTACAGCATCGAGCCGACCGACGGCTATCTCGACGCCTGGATGCGGCTCTGGCAGGCCGCCACGAACGGCTTTGCCAGCGACGCCGACTACTTCCGCGCGCAGGGGTTGAACCCGGACGGAACGCCGAACCCGGCTTACGAGAACCTGCTCGATGTGGACAATCTCATCGACTACATGCTGATCATCCTCTACGGAGGCAACCTGGACGCGCCGATCTCGAATTTCCTGGGCAACGACTCGCCCAACAACTGGTTTGGCGTCCGGCACCGCGGGGGACTTTCGGGCGGCTTCAAGTATTTTGCGCACGACTCCGAGCACACGCTGCTCAACGTGAACGAGGACCGAACCGGGCTGCTCGACAATCAAATCGGCGTGATCAATCCCGACTGGACGGCAGGAAATCCTTTCAACAGCAGCACTTTCTCCAAGAGCAGCCCGCAGTACCTCTGGTTCCGGCTCGTGCAGAACGCCGAGTTCAGGCTGCGCGCTGCGGATCGAGTGCAGAAGTACTGCTTTAACGACGGCCTGCTCACGCCGCAGGGCATGCGGGCGAACCTCCTCACGCGCAGCAACGAGATTTACCGGGCAATGGTTTGCGAATCGGCCCGGTGGGGCGACGCCAAGCGCAGCACCCCGTTCAATCGCAACGACTGGGTCGCCGCCATGAATGCCGTGTTCAGCACGTTCATCCCCAACCGCACGACGGTGCTCGTGAACCAGCTTCGGGCCGACGGGTTTTACCCGAGGGTGGCCGCGCCGGTGTTCAGCCAGTTCGGCGGATTCGTCTCGAACGGATTCGCGCTCTTCCTGACCAACTCCACCCCGAACAGCCTCATCTATTACACGACCGACGGGGCCGACCCGCGACTGCTTGGCGGCGCCCTTGGGGGCAGCGCGCTCGCCTACACGCCGGGCACGCCCGTGCTGATTGGGTCCACGATGACCCTCCGTGCGCGCACGCTCAGCAATACGGTCTGGAGCGCCATTGTGGAGGCGACATTCTATCCGATTCAGGATCTGGGCGGCCTGCGAGTCACAGAGATCATGTATAACCCGCCGGCCCGCAACGGATCGCCAGGAGAGGACTTCGAGTTCCTGGAATTGAAGAACAACGGAGCGGAGGTCATCGACCTTTCCGGGTTCCATTTCAGCGAAGGCATCGAGTTCAGCTTCACGAACGGTACGCAGCTCAGCCCCGGGCAATTCTTCGTGCTCGGGCGCAACGCGGCGCAGTTGAGCACCAACAAATACCCCGGCCTCACCGTGCACGGGGTCTATCGCGGCAAGCTCGACAACAATGGTGAAAAGATCACGTTGGAGCATCCGCTCATCGGTCCGATCCTCTCCTTCCGCTACAACGACGGCGGGCGCTGGCCGATCGCGGCGGACGGGCAAGGCTTCTCTTTGGTGCCGGTGAATCCCAACTCCAATACTTCCCCCGGCGACCCACGAAGCTGGCGCGGCAGCACGAGCCCCGGCGGCTCGCCAGGCGCCGACGACCCGCCCCCGACGATCCCGCCCATTCAGATTACCGAGATCCTTACACACACGACGCCGCCCGATGTCGACCGCATCGAGCTTTACAACCCGACTGCGGCCCCGGTGAACCTGAAAGGCTGGTGGCTCACGGACAATTCGATCCTCCCGTTCAAATACCGCTTCAACTCCGACACCCTGATCGAGGGTCATGGCTTCCTTGTCGTGTCCGAGACGGACTTCAATCCCACGCCCGGCACGAACAACAGCTTCGCCCTCGAGGGCGGCGGCGAGGAGGTTTACCTGCTGTCTGGCGACCCCGGCTCAACCAATCTCACCGGCTATAGCGACGGCTTTGCATTCGATGCCGCGCCGGAGGGAGTGACCATCGGCCGATACATCACCAGCACGGGCGACGACCATTACGTGTTGCTGGCGACCAACACGCTCGGCGGCACGAACTCCGGGCCGTTCGTCGGCCCCGTGGTGATCCACCAAGTGATGTATCATCCGCCCGATTTCGCGGGCGGCTACGACAACACCTCGGACGAGTACATCGAATTTGTCAATCGCAGCAGCAGCCCTGTGCCGCTCTTCGATCCCATGGCGCCGACAAACGTCTGGCACTTGCGCGGCGGCGTGTCGCTCGATTTTGGCGCCGGATTCACCCTGAGCCCCGGCGGCAGCGCCTTGCTCGTCAGTTTTTCGCCGAACAACCAGTCGCTAGCCGGCGCCTTCCGCTCGAAGTTTGGCCACTTTGCAGCTACGCCGATGTTCGGACCGTACAGTGGCAAACTCGACAATTCCAGCGACGCTGTTGAGATCAAACGCCCCGACGTGCCCGGCACGAATGGCGTCCCTTACTACACGATCGACCGCGTCGAGTACCACGACACCGCTCCGTGGCCGACTAATGCCGACGGCGGTGGCGGGGCGCTGACTCGCATCGCGCTTTCGGAGTACGGCAACGACCCGACGAACTGGACCGCAATGGTCCCACTCCAAATCGTTCTCCAACCCTTGAGCAAGAACGTTCGGACGAAGCCCGACCCGTTCGCCGGCGCCAATCCCATGACTAACTTTTCCGTCCAGGCGATCAGTGCATTGCCGATCACGTACCAATGGCGCTTCAAAGGAATGAACATTTCCAGCGCGCTCAATCCCACCGCCATCACGACGAACTTGGTTGTCACCAACCTTTCCATCGCCGATGGCGGGGATTACGACAGCGCCGTCTCGGACGCTTCCGGCACTATTTACAGCGCAAAGGCGACGCTCACGCCGCTCGTTTCGCCCGTCTTCATTCAGCGGCCGCTCAGCCAAACCAACGCCGTTGGCTCCCTGTTCAATGTCAGCGCCGTGGTCTCCGGATCGCCGGAACAGTTCCTCTATCTGTGGAAGAGCAACTCACAGGTCATCAACGCGAATTCCTCCAGTGCCTCGACGAGCTTCTTAACCATCGCCTCCGTCACGACGATCGCCGCGACACGCTATCAACTGGTGGTCAGCAACCTCGCCGCCATCGGCCCCGGCACGCAGGCCAGTTTCACCAACTACACCGTCGGCGATTTCGACGGCGACGGGCTGCCGGATTACGTCGAAGAGCTTCTGGGCTTGAACACCAACGACGTCTCCGACGCCGCCGGCGACAAGGACGGCGACGGGATGAGCAACCTGGCCGAGTATCTGGCGGGCACCGACGCCAGCGACCCGAACAGCTTCCTGAAAGTCGAGCAATCCGTTTTCCCCGGCCAGGCTATCGTTCATCTGTCCGCCGTCGCGAACCGGACTTACACCGTGCAGTTCACCGACCGGTTGCCCGCCGTCTCCTGGTCCCGGCTCGCCGACGTGGTCGCCCGGCCCACCAATCACGTCGAGTCCTTCCCCGACCCGGCTTGGACGACCAACCGCTTCTACCGGGTCGTGCTCCCGCGCCAGCCGTAGCGCTCGCCCTGCGCAGGCACGAGCGCCAATCGGAAGCAGGCTCGCGGGACTGGCGCGAATCTATTGCGGCATCCGGGCTTCAGCTTCGGTTTGTCATTTGCGCCTGCGCCCGGTAGACTGGTGTTGCGTATGAAATACACCGGAACAGTCAAGGGAGGCGTCGTGGTGCTCGAAGGGGCGCCCGCCCTCGCAGAAGGCACGCTTGTCGAGGTCGAGCCGGTCGCGGGCACTAAGGGTTCCACCACCCTGGGCCAGCGCCTTAAACAATTCTCCGGAATCGCCAAGCGGCTGCCGCGCGACATGGCGCGCAATCATGACCACTATCTTCATGGTCGGCCGAAGAAGTGAAGACGCGCAATTACGGCTAACAGTGGTTCCCGGTTGTTACGGCTATCGTCTTAGGAGTGAAAACAATATTCGCCGACTCGTTCTTCTACTTTGCCCTGCTCAATCCTGACGATCCTGCGCATGAACAGGCTGAGGGCCTGCTTGAGGACTTCGACGGCAAGCTCGTCACCACCGCCTGGGTGCTGACCGAAGTCGCCGATGGAATGGCCGACCCCGCGGATCGATCTACATTCGTCCACCTTCATGAAGTGTTGAGCCGTGATCCGGATGTCACGATTGTCCCGCCCGACGCCGCGCTCTTCGCCGATGGGTTGGCCCTGTACGCCCAACGAGCGGACAAGGAGTGGTCCCTGACGGACTGTGTTTCTTTCATCGTCATGCAGCGGCACGGCCTCACGGAAGCGTTGACCGGAGACCACCATTTCGAGCAAGCCGGCTTCAAGGCGCTGCTGCAGTGAACTGGAGATCGACCGCCGTCGCCATCCACGATGATTCAAGTTGTGCTGCATGAGACGCATCTCGGCGATCTGGGGCCGGGACCATCGGTCGCCAGAGAGGTTGAGCATAGCGCGTCGCGGCTTTTTCTCGTGACTCTCCTTACCCTCGCCCTGGCGGGGGGGTGCGGGAAGGCGCCGCCGGAAGGCGGCGACGGCCGCGCTCGGGTGCCCGAAGGCAACTGGTTCGAGGATTTCACCGCGCGCTCCGGTATCGCCTTCGCGCACCAGGTCGAGACGAGCGGCAATTATCTGTTCTCGGAGTCCATCGGCTCGGGCGGCGCGTTCCTGGACTTCGACAACGACGGGCGCCTGGACGTTTACCTCATCCACAACGTCCATCCTTCCACTCCCGCGACAAACCGGCTGTACCATCAGCAGCCCGACGGCCGGTTTGCGGATGTCAGCGCCGGCTCCGGCCTCGACGTGACCGGCTATGGCAATGGCCTGGCCGTCGGCGATGTGAACAACGACGGCCTGCCCGAGGTCTTGATCACCGAGTTCGACCGCATCCGGCTCTTCCTCAATCTGGGCGGCGGCCGATTCACGGACATCACCGCGTCAGCCGGTCTGACGAACCGCCACTGGAGCGTTCCGGCTGCGTTTGTCGATTTCGACCGCGACGGCTGGCTGGATCTGGTCGTGGGCAATTACCTCGACTTCGATCCCACGCAGCGCTGCCCCGATGCCAAAGGCCAGCCGGACTTTTGCGGACCGCACGGTTTCCCCGCCACGATCACGCGGCTGTTCCGCAATCTCGGCGCGGGCGCGTCGCCGCCGCGATTCGAAGATGTGACTGTCCGCTCCGGCCTCGCGCGCGCGCCGGGCAAGGCGATGGAAATCGTCTGCGCGGATTTCGACGGCGATCACTGGCCGGACCTCTTCATCACGGACGACGGCCTGCCAAACCGCCTTTTTGTGAATCAGCGCAACGGCACGTTCAAGGAGGAGGCGGTCGCCCGCGGGCTGGCCTACACGGGCATGGGCGCCGCCGCCGCAAACATGGGCGTAGCGCTCGGCGACGTGGACGGGGATGGGCTCTTCGACTTGTTCGTGCCGCATCTGGCGGAGGAAAACCACACCCTCTGGCGGCAAGCCCCGCGCGGCGTTTTCCAGGACGACACCGCTCGCGCCGGCCTGCTCAATCTCCCCTGGCACGGCACGGGGTTTGCCGCCGAGTTCGCCGATTTCGACTGCGACGGCGCGCCGGACCTCGCGGTGGCCAACGGCCTGGTGCGCCGGCGCCTGGGCAATGCGCCGTCCAAACTGGCCGCCGGCATCGCGCCGTTCTGGACGCCCTACGCCGAGCCGGCCCAGCTTTTCGCCAATGACGGCCATGGCCGGTTCCGCGAGATCTCCGCAGCCAACCCGGCTTTCTGCGGCGAAGCCCTGGTCGGGCGCGGCCTGGTCTGCGGCGACATCGACAACGACGGGGCGCTGGATCTGCTCGTCATCGGCATCGGCGGCCCGGCGCGGTTGTATCGCAATATCGCGGCCCCGCGCGGCCACTGGCTCGGCCTTCGCGCCATTGATCCGGCGTTGGGCGGCCGCGATGCCTACGGCGCGGAGATCGAACTGCGGGCCGGCGGGCGGACTTGGTGGCGGCTCGTGCAGCCGGCACACGGCTACGCGTCAAGCCACGATCCGCGCGCCCATTTTGGCCTCGGCGCAGTCTCCACGGTGGAATCGATTCGCGTGCGCTGGCCGGACGGCGTCGAGGAGGAATTCCCCGGCGGCGCCATCGATCAATATCGTCTCCTCCGCAAAGGCTCGGGAGGACGTAGGGCAGCCGTCTCGCCTGCCCCGGCCGCGAAGCGGCCAAACGGAGTCGCGCCTTTGGCGCTGGGCAGGCGAGACGCCTGCCCTACGTTGTAGCGCCACTCATCCGCTGTGACCCCTTCCTCTCACCCGTCCAAACGCCATCGTGCCAATTGGCGAGCTGCCTTATTCATTGGGTTGTTGTTAGCCGGCGCCGCATTGATTGTGCTGATACCTAAGCCGCCACGTCCGCCGTCCATCTCCACCCGCGGATTGGATCCCGCCGTCGCGAGGCTCATTGAGAGCGCTTTGCGCTACGTGCGCGCCACCCCCCGTTCGGGCGACGCCTGGGGCAAGCTAGGCTCCGCGCTCATGCACTACGAGTTCATCCCGGAAACTCAGGTGTGCTTCGATCGCGCCGAAGAGTTGTCACCGGGCAATCCACGGTGGCCCTATCTCCACGCCTTGCTCCTGCTTTCACATCATCCGGCCGACGCCGCGCCGCTGCTGCGCCGAGCTGTCGCCGCGTGCGGCGACCAGCCCGACATGCCTCGGTTGCAACTGGCCCAATGGCTCGCCGAACGCGGCGAAGCCGCCGAGGCCGAACAACATTTCCAGACCCTCCTGCGGCTCGCGCCGAATCATCCGCCCGCGTTGCTTGGCCTCGCGCGATTGCGCCGTGTCCAGGGCCGCCTGGTGGAAAGCCGCGGATACCTCGACCGCTGCCTGGGCAATCCCCACACCGCCAAGGCCGCTCACGCCTTGCTGGCGCAGGTCCAACAGGCGCTCGGCGACACCCCCGCCGCCGAGGTCGCCGCACGCCGCGCGGCCAGCCTGCCTGCCGACGCGCCTTGGCCTGACCCATTTTGGACCGAAGCCTCTGCCTTCCGCGTCGGCCGCAAGGCCCTTCTCCAGGATGCTTCGGACTTGCTCGATCGAGATCAACTTGCCCCGGCGCTCCAGATCCTGGCCTCCGTGACCCGCGATTACCCTGACGATGACGAAGCGTGGTATCTCACGGGCTGGACGCTCAATCGTGTCCAGCGCGGCGCGGAGGCCGAGCCCGCATTGCGCGAGCACCTCCGCCGTTCGCCCCAATCTCCCAAGGGCCACGCCCAGCTTGCCGTGTCACTCCTCAACCAAAAGCGCCCGGCCGAAGCGGTCGAAGTCCTCGAAGCCGCCTTGAAGCTCAAGCCCACCTGGCGCGAGTTGCACTTCAACCTCGGTTATGCTTGTGCGCAATTGGGCCGCGACGCGGACGCCATCCAGCACCTGCGCGATGCGCTGGCGCTCGATCCGAACCATGTCCCCACCTACACCGCCCTTGCCGAACTGCTCATCCGCCGTGGCAACGCCACCGAAGCCCGGCCGCTGCTGCGCCAGGCGCTGGACCTTCAACCTTCCGACGCCCGCGCCCGGGCGTTGCTCCAATCGCTTGCGCCGGGGGAGTGAAGAAACTTGATCCGATCCGGTCCCCAATTTCGCTACTGTTAAGTGAAGACCGTGATCGGCGACAACCATACTGTGCTCCGCGATGAATGACGTGACGCACATCCTGGACGCCATAGGCGCGGGCCGGGCGGGCGCCGCGGACGAGTTGCTGCCGCTCGTTTACGACGAGCTGTGCCGCCTGGCCGCCCGCAAGCTGGCTCACGAGCCTCCGGGCCAAACGCTGCAGGCCACGGCGCTGGTGCATGAGGCCTATATCCGGCTGGTCGGTTCCCAGCAGCAGAAGTGGAGTAACCGCGGGCATTTCTATGGCGCCGCGGCGGAAGCGATGCGGCGCATTCTGATCGACCGCGCGCGCCGCCGTCGGTCGGAACGTCACGGCGGCGGGCTGCGCCGTGTGGACCTCGACAGCCTCGAACTGGGCGTTGAACCGGATGACGATCAGTTGCTGGCGCTGAACGAGGCGCTGACACGGCTGGAGGATCGCGACAAAGCGAAGGCGGAACTGGTGAAGCTCAGGTTCTTTGCCGGCCTTTCGCTGCCGCAGGCGGCGGAAGCGCTGGGGATGCCGGAAGGCAGCGCCAAGCGGGCCTGGGCCTTCACGCGAGCCTGGCTTTATCGCGAGCTGACAAGGGAGTGAACGAACAAACCTGCAAACCAAAATCACAATTATGAACAACCGAATTCTGTTTCTCACCGCCGGCGTGGCGATCTTCCTGGCCGGATGTTTTGTCCTTTCGGTGAACCCGCTCTACACAGAGAAGGACCTCGTTTACGATCCGGCACTGCTTGGCACTTGGGGCGAGCCCAAGGATGACGAGCGCTACACCTTCGCCCGCGCCGGGGAGAAGGCTTACACGTGGATCGTGAAGGAAAAGGACGGCTCCAGCGAATTCGACGCACACCTTCTGCAGCTCGGCGAGCATCGGTTCCTCGACGCGCTGCTCGTTCGGATGGAGGGAGAGTGGAAGGGAGGGGGCTTTGGACGGGTCGCGTACATCGCCCGCCCAGCCCACATTTTCTTCAAGGTCGAACTGACCAACGCGACGTTGCGCCTGGGCGGGCTGCACCCGGAACGGCTGGGGAAGCTGCTCAAGGACCGTCCCGCTCTTATCGCTCACGAATGGGTGAAGGAGCCGGACGCAATCAATGATGGACAGCGCGTGTTGCTCACAGCGTCCACGGCCGAGTTGCAGAAGTTCATGCTGAAGTACGTCGGTGACACCAACGTCTTCGTAACTGGGGAGCCCCTGCCGAGACTCGAGACCGCGGCTGCGAAGCCTTGATTTGAAAAACGATTAGCCCGCGATTCTCGCCAAAAGCTTGAGGACGCGACGGCCTGTAGCCGCCGACGTGAGGAGGCGGAGAACGCAGAACCACGTTCCATCCGCCTCCTCACGTCGGCGGCTACAATCGCTGGTGACAAATATTGGCCCATCCTACTTACGCCTCGGCCGAGCCGCGTGGCGCAGGTAAGCGTACGTGCCGATGGCGACGAGCAAACCGAGGATTCCGAGTGCGAACACGAACGGCCGCTTCTGCACCAGGTCGAGATCGACCAGCAAATAGCTGCCCAGCGCCAGCCCCGCCAATCCGCCCACCATCAGGCGCCAGCGCGACCGCCACGGCGCGATGGCGATGAACGTCAATGCGACGAGCAGATAGAGCAGAACGTCCACGCGCACGAAGGGCGCGGCGCGATGTTCGTGCGCGTTGAGAAAAAGCGCGCTGAGTGTGTGCAGGATGCCGAGCACTTCGAGCAACCGGCTGGCGCGCCGCAGGTCGAGGCTGGCTGAGCGTTCCGTCGCCAGCATCAGCCCGAGGAACAGCAGTCCGTTCAGCACCAACGAGAGGAATTTCAGCCTGTCGGAGTCGAAATAAGCAAAGCTCTGGCTCGAGAGGCCGAGCATCTTCAGTGTCGGTCCCTCCAGCGCCATTACGTCCAGCCCGCCGACCAGCGCCACGAGCGAAGCGAGGTGAAACGGCATCGTCCAACGCACGCGGCCGGCTCGTTCGAATGCCAGCGCCAGCGGTTCCATCAGCGCCAGCGGCAGGCACCAGAGCGCCTGAGTCTCCGGCTTCTTCTCCAGCAGGTTGAACTGCAGCAGCACGCCGACGTAGCTTGCCGCCGCGAGCGCCGCGGTCGTCCAGGCGAAGCCGGTCAACTTCAGGCGCGCCAGGCCGAGCGCCGAGATGACCAGCGCAGTCAGGCTGGCGGCAACCACCTGTTGATTCGTGAAAGTGCGCTCGAACAACTGTTTCACGCCTTCGGCCGGAGTGGCGAGCACGTTGAGGTCCGCCAGCAACGCCAGCACGGACGGTGCGATCGACATCGCCGCCGCGGCCAGGAACGACGCCGCCGCCAGCTCCTCGCGACGCCGGTCCGCCTGCCAGCCCAGGCCGAGCAGGCAGAGCGTGCCTGCGAGCGGGGCCAGCCAGCGCCACGGCGCGGCCACTTCATCGCGCAAGAGCCATACGGTCAGGACTGAGGCCACGACTATCAGCCACGCGCCCGCGTAGAGCGCCGTTTGCACGAAAGTGAGCCGGCGCGCGTCGATAATCCAGTGGTCTTCCTCCGCGAGAATGCGCCGGTGCACAACCTGCAGTGCGTCGCGTTCATCGCTGGAGATCATGCTCTGGCCCTGCCAGCTTTCCGCCTCGGTCGAATAGGCGCTGATGCGTTGGCGCAGGATGTCGTCATAAAGTTGCGGCTTGAGATGCACCGGTTCGCCGGCCAGGTAGCGGCCCAGTTCCACCACCAGTTCAGCCGCACTCGGGCGGTCGGCGGGATTCCACGACAGGCAAGCCAGGCACACGGCTTGCAAATCCTCCGGCGTGCCCACAGCCACGTCGCGCAGGAAGGGTGGGTGCGACGTGGCCAGCGACCGCAGCACTTCGTCAACGGTCTCACCGGAAAAGGGCGGCCGACCCGTGAGCACTTTGAACATCAGGCTGCCGAACGAGAAGAGGTCCGACGCCGGCGTCAGCGGTTTGCCGGCGGCTTGTTCCGGAGACGCGTAGAGCGGCGAGCCTTCGAAGTAACCGAGCCCTTCACGCACTTCCTCGAAGGAGACCGCCAGGCCGAAATCGAGAATTTTCGGTTTCAAGTCCGGGCCGACGAGCACGTTTTCCGGCTTGAGGTCCCGATGAATCAGCCCTTGTGCATGGGCCACTGCCAGCCCGCGGGCGACTTCCTGGAGCAGGCGCGCTTTCTGATCAAACGTGAGGCTCTGGCAAGCCTGGTCCAGCGGGTAGCCGTGGACCAACTCCATGACGATCGCGGGCGGGTCCGTCTCGTCAAGCACCGAGAAAATCGTAATAATCGCCGGGTCGCGCACGCCGGCGGCGCGACGGGCCTCATTGACAAGGCGGGCCCGAAGTTTGGTTCCAGGCCGGGGCCTCAGGACCTTGAGAGCCACCGAGCGTTGAAGCTTTTCATCCTGCGCCTCGTAAACGGTGCCCAGCCCGCCCCGGCCAAGCACGCGGCGCAGCGTGAAGCCGGGAATCTGCGGCGGCGTTTCGCTCGCTTCCCGCTCGCGGCTGGTGGCCAAATCGCTCCGTGCGGACAACGCTGCTTCGATGCGCTCTCGCACCTCGCGGTGCAACGGCGCGTCCACCGAGGCAAGATAATCGTCGAGTGAACGCGCGTCGGAATGTCGGTCGAGATACGCCGCCGCGAATCTGGCGGCGTCCGAGAGGAGAGCCGTGCTTCGTCGCGGGGGCAACGCATCGACTTTCACCGTCACCGCGCCCTCCAGAAAACGGCCGCAAGTGTCGTGCGCCTTCAGCAAAGCGCTCACTTCGCCCCGCAACGCTGCGTCGGAGCCGCAGGCTTTGGCCAGGAGGCTCTCCCGTTGCTCGCCCGGTGGGAGAGCAAGTGCCGCACTGAAGACTTCTTCCAGGCGTTTGGTATCCACGTGCATGACTCGATCGTTCGGCTTGCCGGAGGCCACGCATCGAACTACGTGCATTGGCTCAAATCACGTCCAGCGGATGCGACGTGATCCAGATCTCCAGTTGATCGAAGCGGGTCTTGAGCTGCTCTTTGAACTGCCGAAAGAAAGCGCGATGCTCAGGCAAATCCTCTACATCAACGAAGAACCGCGTGAGGTTGTCTTGGTAAACAGCGCCTTCATGTTCCCACACGCCCCGCACGGTCTGGGTCTCCCAAGAGGCCGAACCGAACCGCTGGCGCAGTTCGGTAAAGGTTTGCGCGAGCAATGGCTCAGGCACGGGCCGCCCGTCATTGAACAACAGCGGCACCAGGATTTCGTAGCGACGCAAGCCGTTCATACGGAGCCGGACCGATCACAGTAAAGCTGATGCCCTCTTCCGCCAGATAGCTCAGGGCAACGGAGGATACCGCCGTCTCCCCGGATGCCCAGCTCTTGCCCGAAAAGCGAGGGATGAGTTTGCCCAGAGCTTTTTGTTCGGTCTCTTTGTCCGGAAACCGGATTAGAATCTGCACGACGCTGAACCTACGCGTTCGGCGGGTTCTGCGCAAGGCTTGGTTAGGTCGAGGCTTGGAATTCCGCTCGCCATTCAAACTGCTGGATTGAGGTTCACTCCTTCGTCAGTGTCTCGTCGAGGTTCAGGATGGCCCGGCTGACCATCGCCCAGGCGGCGACCTTGTGGAGGTTCACGGCAAATCTTCCCGCGTGGGCGGGTTCAAGGGCGGGTTTAACAGGGCGTCCAGGTCGCGACGCCCGTCGATGATGTGCGCAACCTCGACGATGCCGCTCTCCGCCACACGGTAGAAAATAACGTGCGGGGCAACCGCGGTACTGCGGACTGCGGGCAATCCAAACTCGGGCCGCTCGCGGCCGAGCAGCGGGTGGACAGAGAGGGTGCGGCAACGGTCGAGGATGCGCCCGACGGCGCGACGGGCGGCCTCGCGGTTGTCCGCGGCGATCGTGCGAAAGATGTGGCGGAGCTCGTCGCGCGCTTGATCGGAGAGCCGGACGGCGGCCATGATCCTTAGCCGCCGGAGCGACGGGGCGGTGCCTCGCGCAAGGTTTCGGCTTCAACTTCGCCCAGCGTCCGATCCGTTATCTCTGTGTAGTGTCCAGTCTCGAGTTGGCGCAAGCCGGCCTCAATCTCGACGCGCAACTCAGTGAGACGACGCTGGTGCACTTCATCGGCGAACGCCTGCTGCCAGAGCCGCTCCAACTCAGCGCGTTCCGCGGGCGAGAGCTTGGAGACTTCAGTAAGGATGTCTCTAACGGTCATGCTTGCTTTCTATTCCTTCGTCAGTGTCTCGTCCAGATTCAGGATGGCCCGGCTGACCATCGCCCAGGCGGCGACCTTGTGGAGGTTCACGTCCGGTGGGACGTTCGTGAGCCCGGGCACAGCGACGGCGAGCGCGGCGGACGAGCGGTTCTCGAAGTAGCGGTATTGTTCATCCCAAAAGTTGACGAGCTTTTTCAGTTCAGTGTCGGTCGGAACGCGGCCGGTGCAGAGGCGGTAAGCGTAGCGCGCGCGACTGGCGTTATCGGGGCCTCCTTCCTTCATCACCCGCAAGCCCATCGCCTGCGCGGCTTCCACGAAGGTTTTTTCGTTCAACGTCGTCAGCGCCTGCAGCGGCGTATTCGACCGGGCACGGCGCGGGCAGGAGTTTTCAGACGTCGGCGCGTCGAAGGCCAGCAAGGTCGGGAAGGGCAGGGCGCGTTTCCAGAACGTGTAAAGGCCGCGGCGGTAGCGGTCGTCGCCGGTGCTCTCGGGCCAGGTAAAGCCGCCATAGACCTGATCGGCCACGCTCGCGGGAATGGGTGGACGCACGCTGGGACCGCCGATCTTGCCGTTGAGCAAGCCGCTGGCCGACAGCGCGATGTCCTGCACGACCTCGCCCTCGACTCGGAATCGCGGCCCGCGCGCGAGCAGGCGGTTGTAAGGATCCTTCACGTAAAGTTCTGGTGTGACCTTGCTGCTTTGCTTGTAGGTCGACGAATTGACGATGAGGCGGTGGAGGTGCTTGAAGGACCAAGGGCGGACGTTCGTTGAAGCGTTGAAGCGTTGAATCGTTAAATTGTTAAATCGTTGAATCGTTGAATCGTTGAATGCGCCGGAGCCCTTTTCCGATTTAACGGTTGAACGATTTAACGATTCAACGGGAATCGAAGGTTCCATGAATTCGCACGCCAGCCAGTCGAGCAATTCGGGGTGGCTCGGCGCTTCGACGCGCGTGCCGATGTCTTCGGGCGTCGTGAAGAGGCCCGCTCCGAAGTAAGCCTGCCAGACGCGGTTCACCACCACGCGGGCGGTGGTCGGGCTGTGGGGATCGACCAGCCATCGTGCGAAACCGAGTCGGTCGTGCGGCGCGCCTTCGGGGAATGGATGGAGCGCCTTCGGCACGCCGGGTTGCTCGATGCGCTCGCCAGGTTTCTGCCAGTCGCCGCGCTTGAAGACGTACGTGGCGCGCGGTTCGGCGCGCTTCGAGAGCGCGAGCGTCGTCGGCACGTAGGGCCAGTTCGTCCAGGTGTCGGAGATTTCGCGGTTCAGCTTCGCCAGCGACGGCTCGATGCGGCGGAAGACGTTGAACAGCTCGCGCTGCTCCTCCTTCGTGCGCTGCGCGGCGAGTTTCGAGAGCAGGCGGCGTTGCTCAGGCGTGAGCGGATCGACGCTCAGCGGACCGGGCTGCGTCGTCGCGCTCAACCGAAAGCGGCCGAAGGCGTGGCAGTCCAGGCCGCTGTCCTTGTCCGGTACGATGTACCAGCCCTCGCCGTGGCTGTGTTTCTGATACACCGACAACATGAGCCGCGTGCCGCCGGGGAAACCGGCGATCGGTTCGGCGCACTCGAAGACGCCGCGATGCTCCGCGTTGCGCTCGACCGGCACAGCGGAAGCGGTCCAGCCGCCCTTGTCCGTGATGCCGTCGATGGCGTTGGTGATGCCGAAGCCGGCGGCCTCGGCGCTGGCCAGGGCGCGCGCGAACTTCACCTTATTGGTCACGGTCGCGTTCGTGATCGCGTAGGCCTCGCAAGTGATCTCGCGGAGGAGCCAGCTCCCGCGTCCGACCAGGCCGGGTCCGCCGTAGGGCAGGTTCGGATGCATCAATGCTTCGAGGCGGAAGCCGGTGATGTTCGTCAGCGGCGTGTCGAACCAGATGTGAGTGACGCCATACGGCTTCACGTCGCCGCCACCCAGAAGTGAATGGTCGCTCTGCTCCTCGTATTTGGTCGCGAAATTGTGCCACTCCTTCGGGTCGAGCACGGTCCAGTTCCCGTCCGCGTTGGCGACCACTTTCTCCCAGGTGGCCATCCGTTCGGTGAGGTTTGTGACGCTTTTCATCGCCTTGTCTTCAAGCTTGCGAACCTGGGCGCGCACTTCATCGCGCTTCGTCTCCTGCTCGGGCGTGGGCACTTCGAGGAACGGCTCGTCGTCGCTGTTCAAGAACGCGAAGAAGCCATAATACTCGCGCTGCGCAATGGGATCGTATTTGTGGTTGTGGCACTGCGCGCAAGCGATGGTCAAGCCGAGCCAGGTGCGGCCCACGGCGTCCACGCGGTCGATCATCGCGTCGATGCGGAACTGCTCCGGCTCGATGCCGCCTTCCTGGTTCATCATCGAATTGCGGAGGAAGCCGGTCGCGACGCGCTGGTCGAGCGTCGGATTGGGCAGCAGATCGCCCGCAAGCTGCTCGATGGTGAACTGGTCGAACGGCAAATCGCGATTGAAGGCGCTGATGACGTAGTCGCGATACGGCCAGATGCTGCGCGGGGCGTCTTTCTCGTAGCCGTTGGAGTCCGCGTAACGGGCCAGGTCCAGCCAATGCCGGCCCCAACGTTCGCCGTAGTGCGGGGACGCGAGCAGGCGCTCGACGAGCTTCTCATAAGCGTCGAACGACTTGTCGGCGACGAACTCGTCCACCTCTTTCGGAGTCGGCGGCAGGCCAATGAGGTCGAGCGAGAGCCGGCGAATCAACGTGGCGCGCCCCGCTTCGGGAGAAGGCTTGAGCCGCTCCTTCTCAAGCCGGGCGAAGCTGAACGCATCAATCGGATTTTGAATTTTGAATCTTGAATATTGAATTTTCGGAACGGCCGGCCGCACCGGCGCCTTGAACGCCCAGTGACCGCGCTTGTCATCGAGCTTGACGGAGGCGCTGTCGGGCCAGACCGCGCCTTGGTCGATCCAGGCGCGGATCAGGCCGATTTGCTCGGCGGTCAGCCGCTCGCCTTTCTTTGGCATCACCTTGCCTTCGACCGCGCCGGAGACGAACTGCACCAGCAGACTCTCCGCGCTTTTGCCAGGAACAATCGCCGGACCGAGGTCGCCGCCCACGAGGGCGACATCCCTGGCGTCGAGCCGGAACGCGGCCTCCTGCCGCAGCGGGCCGTGGCAGCCGGAACAGCTTTTGGCGAAGATGGGCTGGATGTCCTGCGCAAAGTCCACCGGACGCGTGGCGGCGGGCGGCAGCTTGGCCAGGTCGGCGTCAGCCGCCACGCTCGGGGACGCGAAGGCGGAGCAGAGCAGTCCAATGCCGAGCCACCGGGCGAAACCCGGCGTCCAACTGGCAATCACGGCTGGCATGTTCACGAATTCAGGGGCTGTTAGTGCCGCGAAAGATTGGACCACAAGCCAAAAGTGGCAATTCAAAAGGTCCTGGCGCCGCGGGGCGCGCTCGAATCCAGTTCAAGCACGGCCGCAACAGCCTGGGCGGGGAATGACTCTCTCCGCATCGGATGGGGAGAGGGATCAAGACTGAGGTGCATAGATCGAGTTGCTGCACGCTGGCCGCCTTGCGCCTGCTTAACGAAAACACAGCCCCTGTTAGGGTACGCGCAATTGCAAACCTAGTTGAAGCCGCACGCGACAGTTGAAGCGACTCTGCTACGCCGCCGCGAAAATCGAGTAATCCGGCATCGTACCCCGCCTCTGCTGCCGCCATCGTTTGAAATCTATCACTGCCGGGTCAAGGTACGCCGACCCATCCCGCAACTTCGTCGTCCCGATCAGCGTCGTGTTGTAAGTCTCCGTGCGCCGGCTTCCTGTCGTCGGATTCACTTTGCTGCCCACGTAGGCCCAGTCGGGTTCTGCATGATTGTGTCCATTCAACACAGCTATCATCACATGGACGAAGCGGACGTTCCCCGTCCCCTTCTCAATGGCAAAACACGCGATCAGGTGCCAGCCCGAATGTCCGTTGTGACTCTCTCCGCCCTTGCCAATCTGGATTGTTGACTTAATCTCCAACCCGGCCGTCTTCCTGCCCTCTCTAGCGGACGAGTTGATCAGATCTGGATACGCCTGGTGCGAATTGTGTTTGTAAGGCGAGTGGTCGTGCAAGGCGTCACACAGAATGTTCGAGACCAGGCCGCTGAAGTTATTCCCTTGAATATAATCCGGCAAAGGCTTCGCCCCGCTGGCCAGCAGGTTCGCGTTGATGCGCGCGACTATACTTTGCGTGGCGTTCATGGCCGATTCCAGATGGGCGAGCTTCATGCCTGGCGGCAGCGGTGTTTGAGGTCGGAAACAATTCTTCTTCGTCATCACGCCGGCCGCATCGGCAGCCGGCGCGTAGGCTCCGGCCACCAATTGCGGCAGTGGGCACCCCAGTGACTTTCCCAGCGACTCTAGCACTTCGATGGTGAAATTTTCCCGCCCGTTCTCGACCCCAGAAAGGTACTGGTAGGTGATGTCCGTCCTTCCTGCGAGTTGCTCCAACGTCAGGCGCTTCTGTTCCCGCAGCTTTCGCACAAACCGGCCGATCACAGTTTTGGCATCCATTTCAACTATGGTTGATACCAGCTTTCGTACTTGACTGTCTTTCGCCTATAGTTGAAAAGTGCTGTGTGATGCAGATGCACGAAATCCTAAACGCCGATTGCTTCGACTGGCTACGCGGGCGCCAACCGCATTCGCTTCATGCGGTTTGCACCGACCCGCCCTACGGACTGCTTGAATTCACCGAGAAGGAAGTCTCCAAACTCCGCGCTGGACGCGGCGGCGTCTGGCGCCTGCCCCCGAACATCGGCGGCAGCAAGCGCGACCCTTTGCCCCGCTTCACCGTGCTGAACGAGGGCCAGAAGCAAGAACTCAAGAAATTCTTCAACGATTGGGCCAAGCTGCTGCTCCCTGCCCTTGTGCCCGGAGCGCATGTTTGTGTGGCAGGACATCCCATCATGCAGCCGCTCGTGCAAACCGCGATGGCTGATGCGGGCTACGAGATCCGCCCCGCCATCATGCGGCTCTACTTCAGCTTTCGGGGCGGCGACCGGCCGAAGAATGCCGAGAAAGAGTTCCCCGAAGTATGCGTTACGCCCAAGGGCGCTTACGAGCCGTGGATGCTTTTCCGGAAACCGATAGCAGAAAGAACCGTCGCCGAAAACCTGCGCCGCTGGAAGACCGGTGGACTGCGTCGCCTATCCGCCGACAAGCCGTTGCCCGACGTGCTCGCCAGCGGACGCACGCCTGATCGCGAAGAAGCTATCTCCAATCACCCCTGCCTCAAGCCGCAGCACTTCATGCGCATCATCGTGCGGGCACTGCTGCCGTTGGCCGAAGGCGCGCTCCTCGACCCGTTCATGGGTTCTGGCTCGACCATCGCGGCGGCTGACGCCGTCGGATACCAATCCATCGGCGTCGAACTCGATGCTGATTACTTTCGGCTCGCCGCCAAGGCCATCCCTCGTCTGGCGGCCCTCTACCCAGGCTTTAAAGGTCAGGAATTGGAGATGGAAGCGAATTACGGCCCTGTGCCCGAAGCCGACGAGAAACAGATGGCCATGGTACTGGCCGAGCCTCTTCTAAGCTACCGAGTTAACTTCTCCAAGGTAAGGAGCAAGGCGGCAGGGCGGCCCAGCTAGCACAGCGGCCAGGAGCTGAGAGCGCTCCAGCGAAGCACTCCCGGACGTTCACTCCACCTCGGTCTTAAACTTCAAGTGGCTTGTGCTACCCTCGGTTGGCGGGTTCTGTCTCGTGGTCGGAAGGTGTCGCAGCTCCTCGGCAATCAGGCGAAGTTCGCCTGCCAGGGGGTTCGTCCGCCGACCTGCGGAACGCCGCTCCGCCGGCAACCTCAGGGGAGGGACTCACTTGGCGGACTCCCAACCAGGGATTTACAGATCCTTTACAAATGGATTCTGGCAATTGGGAGTGGGCTCTGTATAACGCTCCAATTGCGATAAGCGATCCGTCCATGAATAACTCCATTCTCCAGCGAGCCGTGTGCGTCGGGGTGGCTGGCGCACTGTCGCTCGGACAGGGCTTGGCGGCCACGACGACGAGCAAGACAATTCGTGTGGACCATGGCCGGCCCGTGGTGGTGGTCAGCGAAAAATCGGTGCTCTTGCTGGAATTCGCCAAAGAGCCGATTGCGGACGCGCTGGTGCCGCACACGGAGCCGGACATCCGACATTGCCGGGCCAGATACCGTTATCAGTTCTTCGATGGCGCCCCAGGGTCGGTGACCAATGGGCAGGGGACGGTGGAGGAGGTTTATCAAACGGTGCTCAGGACCCCCACCGGGAGCCAAGTCAAGGACATCGGCTGCCGCGTCGGGATCAGCGCCGGGGACTTTTATCTCTGGTGGAGCGAAGGGGGCGCTGGGGCGCGCAGTTGGATTTATTACCGGGCTGATTCACCCATCCGCTTCATCCAGCAACCGCAGCAAATCACGTTCGAGTCGGTAGGGGGCGAACAGTTCCGGCGTTACCTGGCTTCACGGAACGTGGAGGAATTCGTGTCGTCGGGTAAGAGAGTGCAGGTCCTCGGCCCGGCCGTGTTCTCCGGGGATCTGCCGACCGACACGCCGGCGTCCGGGCGAGTCGAATCCGGGCGGGTGCGGGACGGGGCGTTCGAGTTGAAGCTGTCGGACCTGGCCACGAACCAGCATTACATCATCGAGAGCTCGTATGAACTTAAGTCGGGGAACTGGGCCGCCGTGCATGCCTTCACTGCGCGCGAGTCGAGTCATGAGTGGTCGGACCCGTTGCTTAAGGGCGTCGACGTGATGTTTTACCGAATCCGGGCCGGCGCGTACTGAAGCGCGCCTGGCAGTCCGTTGAAAAACCGTCATCTCGTAGCATTCGGCGTGAGCCGGATCATCATTTCTTCGAGAATCGCAGTCAGATCAGATCCGGCTCACGCCGGGTATGTGTTTAGCATGCCTGCGGCGCTGAAGGCATGGAGTCCCGGCTTTAGCCGGTTGGGCATCCGGCTAGAACCAGCCGGCCATAACTTCGGTCGCGCTGCCGGCTAAAGCCGGGACTCCATGCGGGGAGCGCCGTCTGCCGCTAAACAGATAC
>DASTLJ010000337.1:0-19136 GCA_035715125.1 Verrucomicrobiia bacterium | reverse complement strand
GCCCCTTGCCCTTCCGACCCAGGCCGTCACCGCTCCGCCGCCACTCCTCGAGACGCCTGCTGAAGCCGGCGTCGAAGTCAAGCCCCCGACCCAGGAAGTCGCGAGTCCCGCCGGTCCCATCTCCGTGGTGACCATCGCCCCTCCGGCGTCGGTCGCGCCGGTACCGGTCGAATTGAAACCCGCACCGCCTCCCGAGCCGCTGCCGCCCCCAGGCCCGAAAGTTGGCGACAAAATCGGGTTTATCCAATTGCCCACGCGCCCGGCGGCGCGTTCCGCGGAACGTGGAGCCGGCCCCGGGATGCGCGCGCCGCAGCGCGGCACGACGCCGGCCCCTTCCCCGCCCGCCCGCGGCCGCGGCGATTCCACCCGGCTGATGCGCGGCACCCCGCAATCGCCAGGCCGCGGCGTCACACCCGCCGCGCCAGCAAGGCCCGCCTCCCCGTCCAAACCAGCCGCGCCCGTGATTGTTCTCCCGGAGGATGCTCAAGTCATTACTCTCAAGCCGCCCATCATCGTGCGCGACCTCGCTGAGAAGCTCGGCAAGAAACCGTTCCAGCTCATCGCCGACCTGATGGGTTGGAAGGTCATGGCCACCGTCAACCAGGCCATCGAAGAACCCGTCGCCCAGAAACTCAGCGCCAAATATGGCTTCCGGTTCGAAGCCGAAAAACGTGAGCGCGGCGGTGGCATTGTTCATGCCCCCAAGAAAGCGGTCGAAACCGACGAGGGCGACACACCGGAGCAGCTCAAGCCGCGCGCACCGGTGGTCACGATCATGGGCCACGTCGATCACGGCAAGACCACCCTGCTGGACGGCATCCGCCAGGCCAACGTCGCCGCGGGCGAAGCCGGGGGCATCACCCAGCACATCGGGGCTTACACCATTTCGTTTCCCCACCCCGAGCGCAAAGGCGAGCAGCAACAGATTACGTTCCTCGACACTCCCGGCCACGCCGCGTTCAGCGCCATGCGCGCCCGTGGGGCCAACGTCACCGACATCGTCATCCTCGTCGTGGCCGCCAACGATGGTGTGATGCCCCAGACCCTCGAAGCCCTCAGCCACGCCCAGGCCGCCAAAGTCCCCCTCATCGTCGCCGTCAACAAGTGCGATCATCCCGCCGCCAACCCGTTGAAGGTCCGCCAGCAGCTCCAGGACAAGGGCGTCGTGCCGGACGATTGGGGTGGCGAGACACCCTTCGTCGAGGTTTCGGCCCTGACCAAGCAAGGCGTGCCGCATCTTCTGGAAATGATTCTGCTGCGGGCCGACCTCCTGGAGCTTAAGGCTAATCCCAATCGACGTGCCCGCGGCAACATCATTGAATCGGGCCTCGTGCCCGGCGGCCCTACGGCCACCGTTCTCGTTCGCAAAGGCACTCTCCGGATCGGCGACGCAATGATTTGCGGCGAGCATTATGGCCGCGTTCGCGCCCTCATCAACGAGGACGACCAGCGCCTCAAGGAAGCCGGCCCCTCTGTTGCCGTGAAAGTGCTCGGGCTCAACGGCGTGCCCGAAGCCGGCACCGAATTCAGCATTCTTGAAAGCGACCGCGCCGCCCGGGAACTGGCGGAAACCCGAGCCGAGGAAGCCAAGGCCATCGCTGCGCAGGAACAACGCGCCAAAATCACGCTCGAGAATCTCTTCGAAACCCTCGCCGAAACTTCCGCCAAAGTGCTCAAGATCGTTGTCAAGGCCGACACTCAGGGTTCCGTTGAAGCCATCGTCGAAGCGCTCAAGAAAATCGAGTCCGACAAAGTCGCCCTCGAAATCATCTACAGCGCCGTCGGCACCATTACCGAGTCGGACGTGTTGCTGGCCAGCGCCTCCAAGGGCGTCATCCTCGGATTCCACACGCGCATCGACGCCAGCGTGCCCGAAGTCGCCAAGCGCGAAGGGGTGCAGATCAAGCTCTACTCGATCATTTACGAACTCATCGACCAGGTGAAGGAGGCCATGGCGGGCTTGCTCGACCCGGTGCTCAAGGAAGTCATCGTCGGCGCGGCCGAAGTCCGCAAGGTGTTCGACCTCTCCAAAGGGGGCAACGTCGCCGGCTGTGCCATCTCCAGCGGACGGGTGGTCAAGGGCAAGATCCGCATCCGGCGCCGCAAAGACGTGCTGTTCGAGGGCCACATCCAATCGCTTCGCCGCTTTCAGGACGAAGTCAACGAAGTGCGCGCCGGCATGGAATGCGGCATCCGCATCGACGGCTTCAACGATTTCCAGCCCGGCGACGTCATCGAGGCCTACACCACCGAGAAAGTCGCCGCCAGGCTGTGAGCCCCGGCCGCCCGGCCCGGAGCGCCCTGACATGATGAAGACGCGATTAGACTGGAGTAGTGGAGTGGTGGGGGATTGGGGTGATGGAGTGTTGGAGTGTTGGAGTACTGGGATTTCAGCGTCCCATCACCCCATTACTCCATTACTCCATTACTCCATCACCCCATTACCCCAGTTCCCCCTCCTGACTCTGCCATGCCCTCCCATCGTCTCGAACGCGTCCGCGAACTCTTGAAGCGCGAGATCGGCGAAGCCATTCGCCGGGAAATCCCCGTCGACCAGGCAGGCCTCGTCACGGTCAACGACGTGGACGTGGGCGGCGACCTCAAATCCGCGGTCGTCTTCATCAGCATCCTCGGCGGCCAGGAACAGCAGAAAACCGGCTTGTTGCTCCTCCATCGGAACCGTAGCCGCATCCAGGGCCTCGTCGCCAAATCCGTCGTGCTCAAGTACACTCCACAGCTCCGATTCGTCGTGGATGAGTCCGTCGCCCGCGGCAACCGCGTGCTCAAGATTATCGAAGAGCTCGAAAAATCCTCGGTGCCAGAATGAAGCGCATCATCGGGCGAATCGTGCAAACGATTCGCGACAGCGACACCCTCTGCATCGTCGGCCACCTCCGGCCCGATGGCGATTGTATCGGTTCCCAGCTCGGCCTCGCCCGCGCCCTCCAGAACGCCGGCAAAAAAGTCACAGTTTGGAACGAGGACCCCATGCCCCGCAAGCTGGCCTTCCTCGATCCGGACCGGCTCCTGGACACCCCGAAGCCAGGTCGCAAATTCGACTGCGTCATCGCCACCGATTGCGCCAGCTTCGCGCGGCTGGGCAAGGCCGGAGAATGTATCAAAGACCGCCAGGTCCTCATCAACATCGACCATCACGCCAGCAACACGCGCTACGGCGACCTCAATTGGATCGCCGACCAGGAGCCATCCACCGGCGAACTCATCTACCGCCTCCTCCAAGCCGGCCACTGGCCCATCACCCCTGAGATCGCGGACTGCCTCTTCACCGCCGTCTCCACCGACACCGGCTCCTTCCAGTATCCGAGCACGCGTCCCGCGACCTACCACGTGGCCGCGCACCTGGTCGAACGCGGCGCGAACCTCGAGAAAGTTTGCAACGAAGTTTACCAGTCCTTTCCCCTTTCCCGCGTCCGCCTCCTTCGCCACGTCTACAATCGCTTCAAGCTGACGCATGACGATCAAATTGCCTACTTCTGGCTTCGCAAAATCGACTACACCCGCACCGGCGCCAGCCCGGACGACGCCGAGGGCCTCATTGATCACATCCGGGCCATCGAACCCGTCGTGGTGGCCTGCGTCTTCGAGGAAATGAAGCCCGACCTGACTCGCGTGAGCCTTCGCAGCAAGAGCGAACAGGTGAACGTGAACAATATCGCCAGCCAGTTCGGCGGCGGCGGCCATCCTGCCGCGGCTGGCGCCCGCATCGTCGGCCGTCCGATGACCACCCAGCGGCGGGTCATCAATGCCATCAAGAAGGCGCTGAATCGGGCGCGGTAGGCGGCTTCACCTCGTCGCCCACGGGTTAAACAGCTTCACTCCAGTGTCCTTCAAGGGAGCAGTGCTTCAGACGCGCAGCAGTTGGCGCGGCCAGTTCGGATCCCCAAACCAGACCGGGAGGGTTTCGGTTGGCGTGTGAAAATGAGTCAGCGACTCACTTTCACGATAAAGATGTGCTCCTGGTCGCTCTTGAGGCTCTCATGCACTGTTCATCCCAGTGCTTGGTTGGGTCTGCGGATCGGCCTTTGAATAGGGCCGGGCTACTTTTCTTCAAATTCCCTGTTACCGACGGACCGGCCGGGACGTAATAAGAACGATTACCGGCGCGTGGGTCGGCCGGGTGGCGATGCCCAAAACGTGTTGCCAGTTCGGCCCCTCTCGTTATAGTCCGCCGTTAATTGAACCACACGGGCTGGGAGCTGAGTCGCTCCGAGCCGGCTGTGAGTTCAAAACAAACAAAGCGTCCCGCGCAATCCGCGGACAAGAAAGACCAACCAAAAATGAAGTCCATCACCGCAATCATCACCGCCCTGTTCATGCTTGGCAGCGTTGCCATCGTGAGCGCCGAGTCGTGCTGCGAAAAGGCCAAGAAGGAAGGCAAGGAGTGCGAGCACAAGTGCTGCGTCAAAGCCAAGAAAGAGGGCAAGGTTTGCGAGACCTGCAACAAGCCCGCCAAGAAAGACGAGAAGAAGGACGATAAAAAGTAACTCTCCACTTCGGCCGGTCGGAACGTCCTGATCCCCGGCCGCCCCAGGTGGCAAGAGGCGCGGCGACTCGGTAAGGCCGTCCTCCCTCCTGACCTGTTCTCGGGTCCGCATTGCGGACCGGTCGATGCGAGAAGCAAGCAGAACTCGGTTCGTTCCTCATCCAAAGTTTACCGACGGCCGGCTCCCCAGGGAGCCGGCCGTTCTCTGTTGGTTAAGGCGGATGTGAAGGGGTCCTCATGTTCACGCCGAGGCGCTCAGGTTCTTCAAATCGGCTCGGACGGTTTCGTAGCTGGTGGCGTAGGCGAGCACGCGCGGGTCGGGTTGGATGTTCCACGTCTTGCAGGCGGCCCTGTAAAGGTCGGGCCACCAATTGCGGTGCTGGGTTTTGCCTTCGGCGCGCCAGGCTTCCCAGTTCATCAGCACTTTGCTCCAGCAGTGGTCGCCGTATTCAACGGCCTTCTTCGCGTCGGGGAAATCCTTGAGATACCAGTCTCGGCCAATCCTGGCGTGGAGCACTTCGTCGGCCCAGTCGTAGTCCTGGAAAAGGGCGCTCAAGGGGTTGTGGGAAGCCAGAGCGGTTTCCCACTCGAAACGTTTGCCCGTGCGGGGCATGAGGCCCTGCTCGATGAAATAGAGCACGGCGTGCCGCTCGATGGGGGTGAGTTGGGTGTTGAGGGCCAGGCTCCAGGTGAAGTTGACCATCACATTCTTCGCCCAATCGATGCCCAGGCTGGCGAAGCCTACCTCGCCCATCATGGCGTGGCGGGCTTCGTCCCAAAGCTGGCGGGTCATGTCGCGGTAGTAATCCCACGGCTTGCCGGGGGATTGGGCCAGGATGCTGGCCATCATTTCGGGCACGTCGATCTCGCGCAGCCGCTTGTAGAACATCATCAGCGTCTTGGGCGCGGGCGGGAACGCGGGGTCGTAGAGAAAGACTTCGGCGTTGACGGCCATGTTGTAGGGGTCGGGGAAACGGGCGTCGCGCTTCGGAACGGAGTCGAACTTGAAGGGCTGCGCCGAATAGCGCCGGGGTAACGGGCGGACGCCAGGTTCCTCACGCCCGTCGAGGCCGCCGGCGGCGACGAGGCAGTCGTCCAGCAGCTTGAGCCAGTCGTCGGCGACTTGCTGTTCGGCGGGGAGGACTGCCTTGGAGACGGCCTTGGCGCCGAACTGCTCCATCTCTTCGACCTCGAGTCGAGCGAAGCGGCAAAGGCGGACACTCGGGTGATCCGCCAGCGGGTTCGTATCGAGCAAGTGATTCGCGAGCCCGAGGCGCAGCGCGGGCACGGCCCTGGAGTACAGGCCCAGGAGCAATTCGGCGGTCCTGGGTGCGGCCCGGATTTCGTCGAAGAAAATCTCCAGGCCTGGGTGGGGAATCGCCTCCAGGCCGAGGGGCGGTTCGCGCATTTCGCCTACGCGCCTGCGCAAGGCGGTGGCATGTTCGGCGCAGAGGTAAGCATGCAGGCTGAAGGCCATCTTGAGTTCGTAAACAGGCTCGGCCGTGAGCCGGGCGACGAAGATCTCGTGAAGGCGTTTGAAGGCGTAATGAAAGCGTTTCAGGCGCGCAACACATTGCTCGACGGACAGGCCGGGTTTCATCGCGTCCTTCCTCGTGCAGATTCCGGCGAGGCACGGGAGGCGGCGGGGGAATTTGTACGGCTTTTTCATGGGAGGAACTGTAGCGGAACGGCGGGCGGGGGAGAAGTAATCAGTAATCAGTATTCAGTATTCAGTAGGCAGACCGTCCTTGCCCTCACTGATTACTGATTACTGATTACTCTCCCCGCCCTGCCCAGCGGCACGGCCGAACCGCGACGGCCAAGGCTCGGTCGCAAAAGCCCGCTAACGCCGCTCGTGCTTGAGGAACCACTCGTAGAGCTTTTTATTGTTGTAGGTCTCGGTCCACGAATCGTGCTCGGCCTCGGGATAGACCGTGAGTTCGACTTCCGTCACCCCGGCTTTCTTGAGCGCGGCGACCATGCGCTGGGATTCCTCGAGTTTCACCACGGGATCTTTGGCGCCGTGAAATGCCCAGAAGGGAAGGCTCTTCAACGCGGTGGCCCTCTTGCGCGACGCGAGCAGCGCGTCGAGCGGGTTGCCGCCGCCGCAAATCGGCGCGACAGCCGCAAAACGCTCCGGGTGGCTCAAGGCGAGGCTCCACGAGCCGAAGCCGCCCATGCTCAGGCCGGTCAGGTAAATGCGGTTCGTGTCCACGGCGTGCTTCGCGATGAGGTCGTCCAGCAGCGCCAGGACGGTCTCATTGGACCAGGTCTCATCGTTCGGGCACTGCGGGCTGGCGACGAGAAACGGGAAATCAGGCCGGCTCTTCACGATCTTGGGCGGGCCATGAACGGCGACCTTCTGGAGGTTCGTCCCCCGCTCGCCCGCGCCGTGGAGAAACAGAATGAGCGGCCACTGCTTTTCGCCTTTTGGGTCGTAGCCTTTCGGCGTGAACAACAAATACTGGACGCTGAGCGTGCGGGTGACGGTGCGTTCGAACTTGAAGGACTTTTGCATGTCGGCGGATTCCTGGCCGAGCGCGGCGCTCAACGTGACAGCGAGCGCGCCAGAGGCGGCGAGTAGTCGGAATTGCATGGCGAGGGTTATTTCAGGTTTCCGACCATTTGGCAAACGACGCATCGAAAACACCGCGACCCGGAGGGTCGCATGAACGCCCAAGGATTGTAACAGGCTCATGCGCCCCGCCGGGGCGCGGGGCGTGGATACGGCGAGGAGCGGAAGGTGCGTTCTGAAATGGAGCCCGGCACCCGGGCTTCACCCTGGTCCAAAAACAGCCTAAATCTGCTCTATGAATACGTGCACCCTTTCCCAGGCCAAGAGCAAACTGGGCCGTCTGGCCGATGCCGCCCTGCGCGGCGAACCGACGATCATCGTGCGCAGCGGCAAAATGCTCCTGCTTGGCGCCTACAATCCACCGGTGCCAGTGCCCAGCCGGCCTCCCGGTTACTTCGCCGACTGCTATGGCCCGGCGGACTTCGACCTGGAACGCCGACTTTCCCGGCGTCTCCGGCCCCGAAGGGGCCGATGAATGTAGCCGGTGGGAAGCCGCGACCTGCAGGAGCGGCGCACCCACCGGTCAGACCGGCATCGAAAACCCCGCGACCCGGAGGGTCGCATGAACGCGGGAGGATTGTAACAGAGTCATGCGCTCCTCCGGAGCGCGGGGCGTGGGTGCGCCGTGAACCGGAGGGTGCGCTCCACTCCGTGGAGCTTCCCACCGGCTACCCTGATCCGCACCTCCGGCGCGTGGGGCGCAGGCGGGCCAACAGGTTCCGAGTGTCCATTGCGGAATCCGCCGCGGATTCAATCCAAGGCGGCAACGGCGGGCAACGCTCCGGCTCTAGAGTAATTCCTCAATCAATGCATCCGCCTCTGATTTGCTGATGCCCAGCTTGCGCCAGGCCAGCGGACCCTGGCCGTCCTGCAACACCGGCTCGAGGTCTTCGAGCGTGGGCAGGTCGGTGCGCTTCCAGAACAGGCCGATGGGGATTTCGTCGCCCCACATGTAGCCGCGGTCGATGGCTTTGTGGAAGTCGGTCGGGTCGTGGCCCTGCTCCTCGAGAACTTTCACGCGCGGGTTGAACCACTGATAGGTGTTGTCCTTGTTGTAGGTGACGCACGGGCTGAAAACATCGACCAGCGCGAAGCCTTTGTGCTGGATGGCGCCCTTGAGGATATCGACCATGTGCTTTTGTTTGCCGCTGAAGGCGCGGGCCACGTAAGTCGCGCCGCCCACGATGGCCATCGGGATCGGATTGATCGGATTCTCGACGCTGCCGTGCGGCGAGCTTTTGGTCTTCATGCCCTTGGTGCTCGTGGGCGAGACCTGACCCGTGGTGAGGCCGTAAATCTGGTTGTCCATCACGATATAGGTCAGGTTCACGTTGCGGCGCATGGTGTGGACGAAATGATTGCCGCCGATGCCGTAGCCGTCGCCGTCGCCGCCGGTGCAGATGACTTTGAGTTCGTGGTTGGCGAGTTCGGCGCCGGTGGCCACGGCTAGCGAGCGGCCGTGGAGGGTGTGCATGCCGTAAGTGTTGATGAAGCCCGGCAGGTTGGACGAGCAGCCAATGCCGCTGACAACCAGGACCTGGTGCGGCTTGAGCCCCAGCTCGAACAGCGCCGTTTGAAGCGCGGCGAGCACGGAGAAGTCGCCGCAGCCGGGACACCAGTCGGGGTGGATGCGGCCCTTGTAGGTGTCCTTGTTGAGTTGGCCGGCAGGACTGGCGGTGGCGGGGGAAGGCGGGGCGACAGTGGCGTTCATGGTTCGTTAAAGCGTTGAATCGGTAAAGCGTTGAATCGTTGAATCGTTGAATGGAGTCATCGGAACGCTCAAGCGAGCACTTCATGGACGGGCACGCTGAGCCGCGTCTTGCCGGCAATCTGTTGTTTCACGGCTTCGACGATGTGGTGCGGCATGAACGGCTCGCCGTCGTATTTGCGAATGTGGCCATGGGCGTCGAAGCCCGTCTCGCTGCGCAGGTAGCGGGCGAACTGGCCGCTGTGATTGTTTTCGACGATGATGACCTTTTTGCTCTGCGAAAGGATGCGGCTGATCTCGGCGGCGTGAAACGGGACGATCCACTTGATGTGAAGCTGGTTGGCCACGATGCCTTCTTCGCCGGCCAGTTTCTCGACGGCTTCGCGAATGACGCCCTGGGTCGAGCCCCAGCCGACCAGTGTGACGGCGGCGTTCTCGGGACCGACCAGCTTGGGCGGGGCGATGTCGCTGACCGCCGCCTGCATCTTGCGGGCGCGCTTCTCGACCATCTTGCGGCGCTTGTGCGGGTTGGTGAATTCATCGCTGATGAGCGTGCCATCCTCGTCGTGTTCGTCGGTGGCGGCCACGTAGATGTGGCCGGGCAGACCGGGCACGGCGCGCGGCGAAATGCCGCTTGGCGTGTCTTTGAAGCGCCAGTAAGCGTTGTCGTTGTAACCGCTGGCGGGATTGGCGGCGTCGCCGTTGCCGTTGGGAAGAATCAATTCGCCCCGCTCGATCTTCACGTTGAAGTCCAGGTCGTCGGGGGCGATGCTCGATGTCCCTTCGGAGATGAGCAGGTCCGCCAGGACCAGGCCGGGACACTGGTATTTGTCCACCAGGTTGAACAGTTCCGGGATCGACTTGTACAAATCAAGCTGGCTGGAAGGCGCGACGATAATGCGCGGGTAATCGCCCTGGCCGGCGCCGAGCACCTGCCAGAGATCGCCCTGCTCGGTCTTGGTCGGCACGCCCGTGGCCGGCCCGGCCCGCTGGACATCGACGCAAACGACGGGCGTTTCGATCATGCCGGCCATGCCGATAGCCTCGGTCATGAGCGCGAATCCGCCACCGGAAGTCGCGCACATGGACCGGCAGCCGGCGTGCGCCGCGCCGATCACCATGTTCATCACACCAATTTCGTCCTCGACCTGGCGGACCATGATGCCGAGCTGGCGCGCGTGCTGGGCCATCCACATCAGCACGCCGGTCGAGGGGCTCATCGGATAGGCCGCGTAGAATTTGACGCCGGCCGCCGCGCCGCCCATGGCCGTCGCTTGGTTTCCGGTGATGACGCCCAGGGCCTTGGGCAGCTTCGGGGTCTTCCAGGGAAATGCTTTGAAGTGGTTCGCCGCGTACTCGTAGCCCGCGCGGGCGATGGCGATATTCTCGGCCACGACCGCGTCGCCCTTCTTCTTAAACTGCCGGGTGACGACCGCTTCCAGCGGTTCAGATTCGATGCCGATCAATTGCAGCGTTGCACCGAGCGCGGCCGTGTTGGCCGCCAGCTTGTTGCCTTTGGTCAACTCCTTGATCGGCATCGGGCAGAGTTGCACGCCGTCGGCTGCCGTGCCGGGTTTGACCTTTTCGTTGTCGTAGATGGCGCAGGCGCCGCTTTTGAGCAGGTGCAGATGGCGGTCCATCGTGTCCTGGTTCAGCGGGATGAACACGTCGATTTTGTCGCCCATGCTGCGCACCGGCCCGTCGCTGGCGCGGATGGTGAGGAAGGTGTGGCCGCCGCGGATAATGGACTGGTAGGCGTTGTAAGCGTTCAGATTCAGCCCACGCCGCGCGAAGATGCGCGCGAGGATGTCCCCCGTGGAGGCGATGCCCTGGCCGTTCTCGCCGCCAATCCCGACTGCGAAATCAACTGTAGCCATTCTGCTGTTCCTGTAATTGCGGCGGCTTGAACTGCTCCGTCCACACCCGCGGGCCGTTCAAGCCGTCTGGTTCGTTCGCACTGTTCGTGTGTGGCTTGCAAACTAGGGGAAACGGAATTGGGCTTCAAGCTTTAACGAAGGGATTATCGGATGGTGGAGCCGAGGGGAGTCGAACCCCTGACCTTCTCATTGCGAACGAGACGCTCTACCAACTGAGCTACGACCCCGCCCACCAAACCAGCGGCGGAACTATGGGGTTTTTAAAAGGCAGGGCAAGCGCAAATGCCAGTTGCGCAAGGTCGCAAGCCAGTCCGCCAAACTTTTTTCTGCCACGCCACAAGGGCTTCCTCTAGCCTGCCAACCCAATGCGATTGCTCGATCGCTACTTGTTGCGCGAGCTGCTGGGGCCGTTTGCCTATTGCCTGAGCGGCTTCCTGGTTTTTTTCATCGCGTTCGACCTGTTGGACGAGCTGGCCAATCTCCAGAAGCTGCGGCTCCAGGCGGTGGACGTGCTCGAGTATTACGCCGTCAAGACGCCGGAGTTCCTCGTCATCATCATGCCCGTCGCGTTGCTGCTGGCGCTGCTTTACACGCTGACCAACCTGGCCCGCCATCAGGAAATCACCGCCATCCGCGCCGCGGGCGTGAGCCTGATGCGCCTCGCGACGCCGTACACGATGGTGGGTTTTGTGCTCAGCCTGGTCGTCTTCGCCATCAATGAACTCTGGGTGCCGCGCAGCACCGAGCGAGCCGAAGACATCCGGAATCGTTACCAGTCCGGCACACCCACCCGACAGCAGGTTTGGGAGCCGAAGCTCGGATTTGTCAGCGGGCAGGAAACCCGGAACTGGTTCATCGAGGCGTTTCACAAGGAGCGCTTCCTCATGGTGGGCGTGCACGTGGATACCGCCGAGCCCGACGGTTCGCGGGTGAAACTCACCGCCGAACGCGGATGGCGGGAGACCAATACGTGGGTCTTCACCAACGTTCACATTGGCGACTTCGCCCCCGGCGGCGCCGAGACGGCCAGCCGGCGATACACGACGCTCGCGGTGCCGGAGTTCACCGAGACGCCCGAACAGATCCGGAGTGAGATTAAGATGAAGCGGATCAACAGCCTGAAAGAGGTCCGGCGCGCGCAGCTTTCGGTGAAGGAGATTCTTGACTACCGGCGGTTGCACCCGGGCGGCAACCGCAAGGATAGCATGCTGGAAACCAAGCTCCACGGCCGGCTGGCGGAGCCGTGGACCTGCCTGGTCGTCGTCGTCATCGCGCTGCCGTTTGGCGCCGCGTCCGGACGGCGCAACGTCGTGGTCGGCGTGGCGAGCAGCATTCTCATTTGTTTCAGTTTTCTAATGCTCCGCCAATTGGCCCTGGGGCTGGGCGTGGGCGAATTTCTCCCCGGCTGGCTCGCGGCCTGGGCTCCGAACGGGCTGTTCGCCGCCGTTGGCATCGCGCTGACCCTCCGTATCCGATGAGCGATGAACTGAACCAACTCCGCGAACGCAATGCCCGGCTCGCGCTCCTGAACGACATCGGCAACGTCATCCACGCCACGCTCGATTCCCAGCAGGCCCTCGAACTCATTCTGCGGGAAGCCGTCCGTGTCATGCGCGCCTCCAGCGGCTCCATTGCGCTGGTTAATCCCACGAACGGTTTGCTCGAAATCCAGGCCTCGCAAGGTCTCCCGGCAGGAGCGCAAAACATGCAACTGCGCGTCGGGCGGGGCATCACCGGCTGGGTCGCCCGCACCGGCAGGCCCGCGCGCGTCAGTGACGTGCGCGCCGATGCCCGCTACGTGATGCTCCAGCCGGCCGTTCGTTCCGAACTCGCCGTGCCGCTGGCCGTCGAAGGCGAAGTGCGCGGGGTCGTGAACGTCGACAGCGACCGCCCCGATGCCTTCAGCGCGGCGGACCAGGAACTGCTCGAGGCCCTCGCCGTCCAGGCCGCCAAAGTCATCCACACGACCTGGCTTTACGAGCAACTCCGGCTCAAGGCGCAGCTCTTCGAGTCGCTGGCCAACGTCAGCCGCGCCATCAACTCCACGCTCCACCTGGATGAGGCGCTTCAGGCGGTCACCCGCGAGGCCTGCCAACTCATGGGCGGCAAGATGTCGTCGCTGCTGATGCTCGACGATACTCGCGAATGGCTCGACCTGCGCGCCAGCTCCGGCGCCGGCCGCGCTTACTTGAAAAAGCCCCGGCTCGCCGTCGGCGAGAGTCTGCTCGGCATGGTCATGCGCCGCAAGAAACCGACGCAGGTCGAGGACGTGCAAACTTCAGCCCGTTACGCCCACATTGACGTGGCGCGCCGCGAAGGGCTGGTGTCGCTGCTGAGCGTCCCGCTGCTCTTCGGCGGCGAAGCCATCGGCGCGCTGAGTGTCTACACCGGGGCGCGGCACGTCTTTTCCAACGAGGAGGTCCGCATCCTCTCCGCGCTGGCCGAGCTCTCCGCCATCGCAATCGAGAAGGCCCGGCTCTACGAGCGCATCGTCGACGTCGAGGAACAGCTTCGAGAAAACGAACAACTCTCCGCACTGGGCCTGCTGGCCGCCGAGGTCGCCCACGAGATCCGCAATCCCCTCACGGTGATGAAGATGCTTTATCACTCGCTCGACCTGCAGTTCCCGGCCGACGACCCGCGCACCCGTGACGCCGCCATCATGGGCCAGCAGATCAACCATCTGAACCAGATTGTCGAGCAGGTGCTCGACCTGGCCCGACGCACCGAGCCGAAACCGGCGCCCGTGGACGTGAACAAGCTTATCGATGACCTCGGCCTGCTCACGCGCCACAAGTTGCGCGCCCAGCGCATTGAACTTATCCATCGCCTGGCGCCCGGCCTGCCGCTGCTGATGGCCGACCCCGTGCAACTCGAGCAGGCCTTCCTCAACTTGATGCTCAATGCCGCCCAGGCCATGCCCGACGGCGGCCGGCTGACCCTGACGACTCGTCCGCTGGCGCCTCGGCGCAACTGCAAACCGACCCACGTCGCGGTCGAAGTGAAGGATACCGGCATCGGCATGACCGAAGAGCAATGCCGGCGGGCATTCACGTCGCTCTTGAGCACGACCCGGCCGCAGGGAACTGGCCTCGGCCTGGCCATCGTCCGTCGCGTCGTGGAGACGCATCGGGGGGAAGTCACCGTAAAATCCAAACCCGGCCGCGGCACGACGATGACCGTTACGTTGCCCGTCGCCAATGAGTGAATGGACCGACGCGGCGGTTGGGTTTGGCAAGCCGGTTGTTTTTTGAGATTTGAGATTTGAAATTTGAAATTTGAAATTTAGAACCTCCCCTTGTGGCCAACCGTTGAACGATCTCCACCTCCCATGCAACTCGGCTTCGTCTCCGCCATCCTGCCCGAACTGAATCTGGATCAAGTGCTCGCCTTTGCCGCGGCGGAACGCTTCGCCTGCGTCGAGGCGATGTGCTGGCCCGTTGGAAAGGCCGAGCGCAAATACGCCGGCGTCACGCACGTGGACGTGGATGGTTTTACGAAGGCGCGCGCCGAGGAGACGCGAGCCCTCTGCGCCCGACATCGCGTGGGCCTTTCTGCACTGGGTTATTACCCAAACCCGCTGGACCCCGATCCCGCCGCCGCGAAGGTCGCGGTGAATCATCTCAAGAAAGTCATCCAGGCCGCCGCCCTGCTCGGGTTGAGGACCGTGAATACATTCGTTGGCCGCGATTGGACGAAGAGCGTGGACGACAACTGGCCGCGCTTCCTCAAGGCATGGCGTCCGCTCATCCGCTTCGCTGAAGACCACGACATCCGGGTCGCCATCGAGAACTGCCCGATGCGCTTCACGGGTGATGAGTGGCCCGGCGGCAAGAACCTGATGACTACCCCGGTCATCTGGCGGCGCGCGTTCAGCGACATTCCGTCGAAGCATTTCGGCCTGAACTATGATCCGTCACACTTCGTCCTTCAACAGATGGACCCGGCCAGCCCGCTGCACGAGTTCCAGGACAGGATTTTTCACTTCCACGCCAAGGACGTAAGGATTCGCCGCGACCGGCTGAACGAAGTCGGCGTTTTCGCCCACCCTCTGGAATGGCACCAGCCGCGCATCCCCGGCTACGGCGAGATGGACTGGGGGCGGTTCATGAGCGCGCTGATGGAGACTTCCTACAGAGACCCCGTTTGCATCGAAGTCGAGGACGACACCTTTGGCAAGGCGCTCGAGGGCCGGAAGCGGGCGCTGCGCGTGGCCCGGGACGTGTTGAGCCCGTACTTCGGCTGAATTAGAATAATTCTAAATCTTGACAACCTTGCGTCGCGGCCTACGGTTGAGGTATGAAGAAATTGGCAACCAACGATCGCGGCAGTGATGGAGGCGGCGGCGTTCTGATCGAGAAACTCGAACGTGGCGGGCTGCGCGTGACCCCGCAGCGGGAACACGTTTACAAAGTGCTGCTCGACAAGAAGGACCACCCCACGGCCGAAGAAGTCTTCATCCGCGCCAAGAAAGGGATGCCGGAGATTTCAATCGCCACGGTCTATAATTGCCTGGATGCGCTGGTGAGCTGCGGGCTGGTCAAGCAAGTCAATCACGACCGCTCCGCCACGCGCTTCTGCTCGAACATGATGCCCCACCATCACTTCTATTGCGACGAGTGCGGCGGAGCGTACGACATTGACCGTGAGACAGATGAAGCCCAGCCTCCAGTCGCAATGCCCCGGGGATTCAGGCCCGACCGCTTCGAGGTCACGATTCGCGGGCTTTGCCCGGACTGCGCGGCCAAGGCCCGGAAATGAACCGCCCGCACATGTGCTGACGCTGCCACAATCGATTCAACGATTCAACGATTCAACGATTCAACGATTCAACGATTCAACGATTCAACGATTCAACGTTTTAACGATTTAACGACCTACAACGATGAGCACGGCAACAGATACCATCCAGGAATTCGTCAGCACGGAATACAAGTACGGCTTCACCTCGGACATCGAGACGGAGACCATCCCGCCCGGGCTGAACGAGGAGGTCGTCCGCCTCATTTCGAGCAAGAAGCACGAGCCCGAGTTCATGCTCAACTGGCGGCTCAAGGCGTATCGGCACTGGCTCACGATGAAGGAGCCGACGTGGCAGTTCGCCAAGTATCCGCCCGTGGATTACCAGGGCATCATCTACTACGCCGCGCCGAAGAATCGCAAGGAGTTGGGCAGCCTCGACGAAGTGGACCCGGAGCTGTTGAAGACGTTCGAGAAGCTCGGCATCTCGCTCAACGAACAGAAGCGCCTGACCGGCGTGGCCGTCGACGCGGTCGTGGACAGCGTGTCAATCGCCACGACGTTCCAAAAGGACCTGGCCAAACAGGGGATCATTTTCTGCTCCTTCAGCGAGGCGGTGCAAAATCATCCGGAGCTGGTGGAGAAGTACCTGGGCTCGGTCGTGCCTTACACCGATAACTTCTTCGCGTCGCTGAATTCCGCCGTCTTCAGCGACGGCTCGTTCTGCTACGTGCCCAAAGGCGTCCGCTGCCCGATGGAGCTGTCGACCTATTTCCGCATCAACACGGCGAACACCGGCCAGTTCGAACGAACCCTCATCATCGCCGACGAAGGCAGCTACGTGAGCTATCTGGAAGGCTGCACCGCGCCGATGCGGGATGAGAACCAGCTTCATGCCGCAGTGGTCGAGTTGATCGCCCTTGAGGGCGCGGAGATCAAATACTCGACCGTGCAGAACTGGTATCCGGGCGACAAGCAAGGCAAGGGCGGCGTTTACAACTTCGTGACCAAACGCGGCCTGTGCAAAGGCAGGAAGTCGAAGATTTCCTGGACGCAAGTCGAGACCGGCTCGGCGATCACGTGGAAATACCCGAGCTGCATCCTGCTGGGCGAAGGCTCCGTGGGCGAGTTCTACTCCGTGGCACTTACCAACAACCGCCAGCAGGCGGACACCGGCACGAAAATGGTGCACATCGGCCGCAACACCCGGAGCACCATCATCTCCAAAGGCATCTCCGCCGGCCGCGGCCAGAACGCCTATCGCGGCCTGGTGGAAATCAAGAAGAACGCCGCCAACGCCCGCAACTTCTCGCAATGCGACTCGCTGCTCATTGGGGACAAGTGCGGCGCCCACACGTTCCCCTACATCGAGGTGAAGAACAGCACCGGCCGGGTCGAGCATGAGGCCACGACCTCGAAGATCGGCGAGGACCAGATTTTTTACTGCAACGCCCGCGGCCTTTCGACGCAGGACGCCGTGAACATGATCGTCAACGGCTTCTGCAAGGAAGTCTTCCGCGAACTGCCGATGGAATTCGCCGTCGAAGCGCAGAAGCTGCTCGGCGTGAGCCTCGAAGGCAGCGTGGGATGAAGCACCGATTTCTTATGGAAGACAAGATTTACACGGAGCAGGATCTCCAAAAGCTGACCGGGCTTTACGAATCGTTGCGACTCGATTTCAAGGCATCGGCTCTTCTTAGTCAGGATCGGGACCTGATTATCAAACAACTGACTGAGAATGTTTCGGCATTTGCCAACACTGAAGGGGGAGTAATCGTCATCGGCATACGAGAAGGCAAAAAGAGTGTTGGCGGCGAGATAGATGAAGGCGTGGATCCGTGTGTGATGCCACCTGAGCGGTTGGAACAGTTGATCGCGGACAACATTAGCCCTCGTCTGCATGGCTTGATTGTCCGACCGATTCCGCTCTCAGGCTCCAAAGTGGGGCGCCTCGCGTACGTTGTTTACGTACCAAAGGGAGATACGGCTTACCAAGCACGAAAGCTCCACAAGTATTATGGTCGAAGTGAGTTTGCAGCCGTGCCTTTAGAAGATCACAGGATTCGATTGCTGATGAATCGTCGTCGAGATCCTCACGCTGAGATTCGCCTCGGAGAGGTTTCTCAGAAGAGGGTAGAAGGAGACTTCAGTTCTCTACAGTCTGCGCTTAAGGACCAACTTAACGGCATCCAGGTGGTCGGTACGCGAAAGCTGACCTTACCCGGAGCTCCGCGAAAGACTCCCGATGAGTATTCGGATGAGTACACGTTTGACCTTCACATCCGCAACGATGGTTCCGTTACGATCCACGACTGCGTTCTTTCAGTGTCGCACCGAGTTTCGGATGCCAACAGGCAAGTGAGTTTCGCGCACCGAGGTTCCCAGTGCCTCTTCCAGTTCACTTCGGAGAATCTTGTTTCAACAGTAGACCATGGATTCGGCTCCGCCGTTGAAAAGAAGAAAGAAGCAAAGGTGTTTCCTGAGCAATCGAGCGTGTTTCCGGGATCTCGATTGACCGTGTACGTCCCCGCCGGTACCGCAATTAGGGAAGGGACTTTGGGAGTCTTGGAGTGGAGACTCTATTTGAACGATGCTCCTTCGGTTTCGGGTTTTGTTGATATCGGTGGTGAGATTTCATCCGGGAGAGTTTTGATGAGGAATCGTTCTAAAAGCGAGCGTTTAAAGACCACGTTATGACCACCCAACCCCTTCTCGCCATCCAAAACCTCCACGCCGGTGTGGAGGACAAGAAAATCCTCAACGGCATCAACCTCGTCATCCGGCTCGGCGAAGTCCATGCCATCATGGGCCCGAACGGCTCCGGCAAGAGCACGCTGGCCGCGATCCTCGCCGGCCGCGAAGGCTACGACGTCACCGCCGGCGAAGTCATCTACCAGGACAGGGACCTGCTCGAACTCGCTCCCGAGGAGCGCGCCCGCGAAGGCGTCTTCCTCGCCTTCCAGTATCCGGTCGAGATTCCCGGCGTGAACAGCACCTATTTCCTGCGCGCGGCGCTCAACGAGTGCCGCAAGCACCGCGGCCAGCCCGAGCTCGACGCCATGGAATTCCTCACCCTCGTGAAGGAAAAGATGAAGCTGCTCGAACTCAAGGAAGACCTGCTCAAACGCGCCGTCAACGTTGGCTTCTCGGGCGGCGAAAAAAAGCGCAACGAGATTTTCCAGATGGCCGTGCTGGAGCCGAAGCTCGCCATCCTCGACGAAACCGATTCCGGCCTCGACATCGACGCGTTGCGCGTCGTGGCCGCGGGCGTGAACAAGCTGAGGCGGCCGGACAACGCCACGCTCGTCATCACGCACTACCAGCGTCTCTTGAACTACATCATCCCCGATTTCGTGCACGTCCTTTGGGAGGGGCGCATTGTGAAATCCGGCGGCAAGGAACTCGCCTTCGAACTGGAAGAGAAGGGCTACGACTGGCTGGTCAAGCACCAGCCCATCGGCGCCTGACATACCGCAACCCCAGCACCATGACCGCCACCCAACCCCCCGACGCGGCGAAACAGTTCGATCCGCTCTTGAAGGCCTTCGAGCGCTTCGAGCAAGCCGGCGCGAGCCGCCAGCCTGGCTGGCTGTTCCCGATGCGCAAAGCGGGCATCGCGCGCTTTGCCGAATTGGGCTTCCCCTCCCTCAAGCACGAGGACTGGCGCTTCACGAACGTCGCGCCCATTGCGAAGCTTGCTTTCAAGCCGCTCTTCGAGCCGGGCGTCAGCGG
>DASTLJ010000336.1:0-8912 GCA_035715125.1 Verrucomicrobiia bacterium | reverse complement strand
GCGCCACCGCGCTCGGCCCGTGGGACGGCGGCATCAACCGGAATGGAGAGCGGATCACATTGCGCGACGGGAACAACGCGGTCGTGAACGAAGTGGATTTCAAGAGCGAATTCCCCTGGCCGATCTCGCCCAACGGCGATGGGCCGTCGATGCAACTGGTCCATCCGTCGCTGGACAACAACCTCGGCAGCTCGTGGCGTGGGGCATTGCCCACGCCGGGCGCCACCAACGCCGTACTCGTCACCGTCAAAGTCACGGACCCCAACGGCGTCGCCTCCGTTTCCCTCGCCTACCAGGTCGTCGCGCCGGGTGGCTACATCCCGGCGACCATCGCGCTGACCCGGGCGCAACTCGATCTGCTGAACACCAATCCCGCCCTGACCAACTCCCCGAACCCCGCTTTTGAAGCGCCGGCCAATTGGACGACCGTGGCGATGCACGACGACGGCGTTAACGGCGATGCTGTCGCGGGCGACGACGTCTATTCCGTGCTCCTGCCGCCGCAGGCCAATCGCACCCTGGTCCGATACCGCATCACCTGCGCGGACTTGCTGGGAGCCGCACATCGCGCGCCGTTCGCGGACGACCCGTCGCTAAACTTCGCCTACTTCGTTTACGACGGCATTCCCAACTACCTGGGCTTCTCCTCAGCGGCGCTCCAGACGCTGCCCGTCTACACGCTGATCACGAGCAAAACGAACATCGACCAATGCACGGCGTGGTCCAACGCCGGCGACCAGATTGATCAGTACTGGATGAACGTCTATCGGCACCAGGGCCGGCTGCACTTCAACTGGGAAGGCGCGCTGGTGTTCGACGGACAGGTCTACGATCATGTCACCTACCGCCTGCGCGGCGCGAACGGCCGCTATCAGCCTGGCAAGCGCAGCTTTCGCATCCGTTTCAACGCCGGCCGGCTGCTCGACGCCAAGGACCAGGAAGGCAACCGCTACCCGACCAGGTGGCGTGAGCTCGTGACGGGAAAGGGCCAAAGCAACCGGGGCACGGAGACCTTCGCGCTGAACGAAGTCGTGAATTATTTCCTCTGGAACAAGCTCGGAGTGCCTTCACCTTCCACGTTTCACTTCCATTTCCGCGTCGTCCGCAGCGCACAGGAATCGCCGGCCGACCAGTATGCAGGCGACTTTTGGGGCCTGAACTGGGCGCAGGAGAAATACGACGTCAACTTCCTCGAATCCCACAACTTGCCGAAAGCCAACCTTTACAAGTTGGTGGACAACTTTGTGCTCGGGGTGGAGGAGTTGCGCTATCAAGGGCCGCTGGCGCCGACGAATGCCCAGGACTTTTTCAACATCGAGAACAACCTCACCGGCTTCCAGCCGACGGCCTGGCTGCTCGGCCACGTCAATTACACCAACTGGTATCGCTATGACGCCTATTGCGAGGCCATCCGCCACTACGACTTCTGGCCGGACGCGAACAAAAACGCCGCGTGGTATTTCGAGCCGCCGTACGTCGCTTCCAACAGCTTCTTCGGCCGCATGATGACGTTCCCCTACGACTCGACTGACACCTGGGGACCGACGTGGAATAATGGCTACGACGTCGTGTTCAATGGCATCTTCAACGTCCCTGCCCTGGGCGGCAACACCACCGGTGGCGACACCGGGGAGAACCTCGAACTCCAAAAGGACTATCGCAATACCGTGCGCGAAGTGCGCGATCTGCTCATCCAACCCGATCAGATGGGCGCCGTGATCGATGCGTTCGCGGGGCGCCTGCGGGACTTCGCGCCCGCCGACCACGCGCGCTGGTCGAACGCGCCGGCGCCGGCCAGCTACCAGTCGATTTTGGCCACCGGTCCCGGCGGCCCCGGGCTGACCGCCGGCCTGCTGGCTTACGCGCAGGACATGAAGGACTTCATGTTCGTCGGCGGCACGAAAGCGCACTGGGTCGGCGGCACGACGATCGCAGCCGGCGGAAATTCGACCCGGCTCGATACCGCGGCAAACGACGCCGCAATCCCGGCCCGCCCGACGATCACCTACGTCGGCACCAACGGTTACCCGGTGGACGGGCTGGTTTTCCAGTCGTCGGTGTTCGCCGACCCGCAGGGAGCGGGCACGTTCGGCGCGATGCAATGGCGCATCGCCGAGATCATTGCCCCGGGCACTGTTGTAAGCAACCCGTCGCAGCTCCGGCTGGAATGGGATGCCGCGTGGGTTTCCGATGAACTGACGACGTTCAACGCATTTATCACCATCCCGGCGCACGTCGCGCAGGCGGACCTGGTCTATCGCGTGCGCGTGCGGCACAAGGACAACACCGGCCGCTGGAGCCGCTGGTCGCTGCCGATCGAGTTCCGGCCTGGGCCGCGTGACCTGACGAGCGTGTTGCGCACGAACCTTGTCTTCAACGAACTCATGTATAATCCACCCGGCGACGGGGCAATAGATGGCGACGAATTCGAGTACATCGAATTGAAAAACATCGGGGCCGTGAGCCTCGATCTTTCGGGTCTGTTATTCACGGATGGCGTGGAGTTCAGCTTTACCAACGGGACGCAGCTCGCGCCCGGCGCGCTGTTCCTTCTGGCCCGCAACACGAACGCGTTCGCGGCGCGCTATCCGGGCGTCGTCGTCAACGGCGTCTACACCGGCAAACTCAACAACGACGGGGAGACCGTCACCATCAGTCACCAGACCGCGGGGGAAATCATCACCATCACCTACACCGACCGCGCGCCCTCGCCGGTGACGCCGGACGGATTCGGCTTTTCGCTCGTGCGCGGAGCCGACGGGACCTATCGTTCGAGCGCCGCGATTTACGGCACACCGGGAACCGACGGCGGCGCGTCCGGTGTCGGCGGCGTTGTCATCAACGAGGCGCTGGCCAGCTCGACCTTCCCACTCAAGGACACCATCGAACTGCTCAATATCGCGTCGACGAACGTGAATATCAGTGGCTGGTGGCTGAGCGACGATCCGACGCTGCCGCAAAAATTCCGCATCCCCGCCCGGCCGGCGTTGGCGCCGGGTGCGTTCGCGGTGTTCACCGAAGACGACTTCAATCCCACGCCCGGCCTTGGCGTCAGTTTCAGCCTCAGTTCGCTCGGCGACGACGTCTATCTGTTCAGCGCCGACGGAGCGGGCGCCCTCACCGGTTACAGCCACGGCTTCACGTTCGGCGGATCGCAGGACGGGGTGTCGTTCGGGCGCTACGTGAACAGTGTGGGAGAAGAGCAGTTCCCGTTGCTGGTCTCGCGCACCCCGGGCGGCGCCAACGCCGCCCCGCGCATCGGCCCGGTGGTCCTGAGCGAAATCCACTACAATCCAAAGTCGAACCCGGATGAGTTCCTCGAATTGCGCAACCTCTCGAACGCGCCGGTCCCGCTGTTCGACCCGGCGAACCCGACGAACACCTGGCGGCTCAACGGCGCCAGCTTCAACTTCCCGACGAACGTCACTCTGCCATCCAACGGCTGCCTCTTATTGGTGAGCGACAATCCGGTGGCGTTCCGCGCGCGCTTCAGCGTCCCGGCCGCCGTGGCAATTTTTCAATACTCCGGCACACTTCAGGACAGCGGCGAAAACCTCGAACTCCGCGCGCCGGATTCCCCGACGACCAACGGCACGCCTTATTACGCCGTGGACGCCGTCCGTTACAACGACCGCAAACCGTGGCCGCTGGCCGCGGATGGCGCGGGCGCGTCGCTCCAGCGCATCAATCCCTTTGCTTACGGGGATGATCCCATCAACTGGCTGGCCGCGGTGCCGACCCCCGGCACGCACGCCCTGAGCGGCACGCCCCCGGCCGTCACGAGCCACCCGGTCTCACGCACCAACGGGACCACGACCACCGCAACGTTCAGCGTCAGCGCGACCGGCTCGCCACCCCTGTTCTACCAGTGGCGATTCAGCGGCGGAAACCTCGATGGCGCGACGAATTCGATGCTTGTTCTATCGAACGTCCAGCTCGCCAGCGCGGGCATCTATCAGGCGGTCGTTTTCAATACGGCCGGGTCGACCGACAGCAGCAACGCGACGCTCGTCGTGCGGATCGGCCCCACAATCACCAATCAGCCCGCCAACCAATTCGTTCGCATCCCGCCCGATCCGATTGGCTTCCCGACTAATCGCGCGACGTTTACCGTGGGCGCGGTCTCCTATAACCCGCCTGTCAGCTACCGGTGGCAGTTCAACGGCGTCGACATTCCTGGCGCGATAAGCAATACACACAGTTTTTCGAACGTCTCACTCGCGCACGAGGGCTATTACTCGGCGATCGTCAGCGACGGCGTCAGCGCGGCTCAGAGCGCGCCGGCCTACTTGCAACCGTTGATTTCCCCCTACTTGACGCAAGCGCCCGTGAACCAAAGCGTCGTCACCGGCGCGACGGTCGGCGTCAGCGTCGTGTTCGCAGGCTACCCGCCGCCGTACTCGGTCGACTGGCGGCGCGTCCTGCCCAACTTCTCAATGGCCAGCAACGTCATAAATGACACGGTGAGCTTTTACAACATACCGGGCACAAATCCGCCGGGCTCCCTGCAGTACCGCGCCATCATCCGCAATGCCGCCACCATCGCCGGGCTGGCCGGCAACTTCACCATCACCACGCTGGCCGATGCGGACGGCGACGGGATGGCCGACGCCTGGGAGACGAACAACTTCGGCTCGACCAACGTTTCGGCCAGCGCGGATGCCGACGGGGACGGCATGACCAACTTGCAGGAATTCGGCGCGAACACCGATCCGAACGATCCGGCCAGCTTCCTCAAACTCACCTTGATTACGCCAGGCCAGCAGCCGACGCTCACCTTCGGCGCGGCGTCGAACCGGACCTACACCCTTCAATTCTCCGACCAGGCCGGCGCGGCGTGGTCGCGGCTGGCCGACGTGTTCGCACGCTCGAACAACCGGGTTGAAACCATCATCGACTCCGCCTGGACCTCGAACCGGATCTATCGCGCCGTGACGCCGCGCCAGCCTTGAGAAATGGGTAGCACGGGCGACTCGCCCGTTCCGGTCGGCGACTCGCCGACCTGGGCTCACGAACCGGCTCGACGAATTGCCCGGCTGCGTGGAATCTCGCGCGCATGAACAAAGTCCGACTCGGCATTCTCGGCATGGGCAACATCGGAAAGTTCCATGCGGATTACCTTCTCGCCGGCAAGATCCCGCGCTGTGAACTGGCCGCCGTCTGCAGCACGAGCCCACACAAGCTGGAGGCCTTCAAAGCCAAAGGCATCGCGGTGTTCGACGACGCGCGCATGCTCATCCAGTCGGGCGCCGTCGATGCGGTGCTCGTCGCCACGCCGCATCCGCAGCATCCCGCGCAGGGCATCGCCGCGCTCGAAGCGGGCTTGCACCTCATGGTCGAAAAGCCGATCGCCTCGCATAAGCCGGACGCCGAGCGTCTCATCGCGGTGGCTTCAAAGCGTCCCAAGCAGGTCTTCGGCGCGATGTTCCAGCTTCGCACCGAGCCGCGTTACGCGAAGATCCGCAAGCTCATTCAATCGGGCGATCTGGGCGCGATCGTCCGAGTCAACTGGATCATCACTGACTGGTTCCGCACCGAGGCCTATTACGCCAGCGGCGGCTGGCGCGCGACGTGGAAGGGCGAAGGCGGCGGCGTGCTCCTCAACCAATGCCTGCACCAGCTCGACACGCTTCAGTGGCTGGCCGGGATGCCCGCGCGCGTCCGCGGTTTTTGCCAGCTCGGCCGCTATCATGACATCGAGGTCGAGGACAATGTGACCAGCTACCTTGAATGGAGCGGCGGCGCGACCGGCGTGTTCGTCTCCAGCACGGGAGAAGCGCCGGGCACAAACCGCTTCGAGCTGGCCGGCACTCGCGGCCGGGTCGTTTTGGAAAACAACAAGCTCACGTTCACCCGCAACGACGCGGACATGATCGAGTTCAGCCGCGCCGCCAAAACGGGTTTCGCAAAACCCGACGTGTGGAACGCGGACATCCCCATCGACAACGCCGTCAACCCGCACGGAATCCTTCTGCAGAATTTCACCGAAGCCATCCTGGACGGAACGCCGTTGCTCGTGCCGGGCGCCGAAGGCATCCATTCCGTCGAACTCGCCAATGCGATGCTTTACTCCTCGCTGCTCGGCCAGACCGTCAATCTCCCGTTGGACGGCGCAGCTTACGAGAAGAAGCTGAACGAGTTGATCGCGGGATCGAAGGTTCAAAAGAAAGTCGCGGCCATCTCCGTGGAAGATTTCATGAAATCGTTCAACCGGTAGTGGGAGCGAGGATCGGTAATCGGGGCCATGAACCTGGTGGGGACGCGCTGCCGCGCGTCCAGGCCGACTGGCAGGTCGGCCCTACCAGGTTCATGGAGAGCCTCCACGATTCGAGCATCGCGCACTGGGGCCATGAACGGCGGCGGCTGGCACGGAGTCCCGGCTTTAGCCGGCCGGACGTCCTGCCGCCTGAAGGCGGAACTCCTTGCAAGAGCCGATTCATGGAAAGTTCCGGCTTCCAACCTCGGACGCGCATCGGGGCCATTAACGGGGACGGAGCGCCGAGATCCTGCTCGGCTCGATCCAACGCTTGGGCCGCGCCGAGCGGGAGCTCGGCGCTCCTGTTCATGGAAGGAATCGCCGTGAATGGCGGGCGCGACTGCTGCGTCAGCCTTTTGTGCTGCCCACAACAACCGGGCGCCTGACAATGCGACATCATCCGTTCAATCCAGAACATTTGGCGCTGACGCGGCGGGAATTCCTCGGCCGTTGCGGCATGGGCATGGGCGCGCTCGGCCTGGGCGCGTTGTTCGGCCAAGCCGGCTTCACGGCGCGCGTCGCGGCGGACGAGGGCGGTTATACCAGCCCGCTGCTGCCCAAGGCGCCGCATTTCCCGGGCACGGCCAAGCGCGTCATCCACATCTTCGCCAATGGCGGCGCGTCGCACGTCGATACGTTCGACCCAAAGCCCCGGCTCACGGAGTTCCACGGCAAAACGCTGCCGATGGAGCACCTGCGCACGGAACGCAAGACGGGGGCGGGCTTCAAGTCGCCGTTCGCGTTCCGCAAGTACGGCCGGAGCGGCATCGAGGTGAGCGAGATATTCCAGAACGTGGCCGCGAGCGTGGACGAGATGGTGATCATTCGCTCGATGCACGCCGACGTGCCGAACCACGAGCCGAGCCTGCTGCTCATGAATTGCGGCGAGGCGCGGCAGATTCGCCCGAGCATGGGCTCGTGGGTGACTTACGGGCTGGGCAGCGAAAACCAGAACCTGCCCGGCTTCATCGCGATGTGTCCGGGCGGCTATCCGATCCAGGAATCGCAGAACTGGCAGTGCGGCTTTTTGCCCGGCGTGTATCAGGGGACGTACATCGACACGCAGCATACGAAGATCGAGAAGTTGATCGAGCACGTGAAGAACAATTACTCGTCGCTGCCCGAGCAGCGGGCGCAGCTCGATTTGCTCCAGGCGCTCAATCATCGCCACCAGCAACGGCGCCGGAGCGACGCGCAGCTCGAGGCGCGCATCCAGTCCTTCGAGCTGGCGTATCGGATGCAGACGGACGCGACGGACGCGTTCGACGTCTCGCGCGAGCCGGAGCACATCCGCAGGATGTACGGCGAGGGCACCCAGGGGCGGCAGATGCTCATCGCCCGGCGGCTCGTCGAACGGGGCGTGCGCTTCGTGCAAGTGTGGCACGGACAGGGCCAGCCGTGGGACAATCACGACGACATCGAAGTGAACCACCGCCGGCTGGCGAAGGAATGTGACCAGCCGATCGGCGCGCTGCTCAAGGATCTCAAACAACGCGGCATGTTGCAGGACACGCTGGTGATCTGGGGCGGCGAATTCGGCCGCACGCCGACGGTCGAGCTGCCGACGCCCGGCAGCAATTCCGGAAAGATCAACGGGCGCGATCACAATCACTACGGCTTCACGATGTGGATGGCGGGCGGCGGCGTGCGCGGCGGCACCGTTCATGGCGCGACCGACGAGTTTGGCTTCAAGGCGGTCGAGAAGCCGGTCCACGTCCACGATTTGCAGGCGACAATTCTGGCGCTGCTGGGCTTTGACCACGAGAAGCTGACATTTCACCACGCCGGGCGCGACTTTCGGCTGACGGATGTTGAAGGGAAAGTGGTGAGGGAATTGATCGCCTGACCACTTTCCGTGTAAGAGGATAGGGCGAGCCTACGCCGCCGCCCGCAACACGATTTCTGGATGCAGCGCCGCTACGCGCAGCAGCACCCGGGCCGTCCCGCTCGGCGTGCGTGTCCCCTGCTCCCGATGGTGCAAGGCTACGGGCGCCTATCAGCTTTTGAAGGGCGTCTTCTGTATGAATCCCAACGGGATTCCGCCTCCGCTCACGCTGCTGCACACTCTGGCGGGGTCATTTCTTGGCCGTGAGTTCCTGATAGAACTAGTCGCTGACGGAGCTGATGAAGATTCTGAGCCTGGCGCTTATGCTGGCGCGGAGATTAAGCGGTTTCCTTTGCCGGTGGCAAAGGGATTTGGGGGTGAGGACCGGCTCCGTGCTCCAACTCCGACGTTCGCTGTTCAACGTTTGAAGTTCAAAGTTCTAGTGCGAGCGATGAACGTCGAACGTTCAACGTTCAACGCCCAACATCGAACGGACGGCGGACGGCGGACGGGGGGCAACGGGATTGCGTCGGCCGGCTCCGAATTCCCTCGGAGGCTTGCGGCAAAACTGGCCGGCCGCGCCGCTTTTTGCCAGGCTCGGGGCGTGACGATTGATCGAAGCGCGCCGGTCCTGGTGACCGGGTCGGCCGGACGCATCGGCCAGGCGGCGGTGGCCGCTTTGACCGCGGCGGGCTGGCGGGTGCGGGGGTTCGATCGGGCGCCGACGCCGGGCGCGGCCGAATCGATTACAGGCGACCTCACGGACGCCGAGGCGCTGCGGCGGGCGACGCGCCTCGGCGTCCGTGAGGTCGCCTGTAATCGATTCGGCCG
>DASTLJ010000335.1:0-4587 GCA_035715125.1 Verrucomicrobiia bacterium | reverse complement strand
GTGTTCCTGCTGCCGATGTTCTTCACGTTTTCCGGGCTCAACACGCGGCTCGATCTGGTCAACAACGTCGAATTGCTACTCATTGCCGCAGCGGTGCTGGGGGCGGCGTGCCTCGGCAAAGGCGCGGCGTGTTGGGCCGCGGCGCGCCTGAACGGCGAGGACAATCGCACCGCCCTGGCCATCGGCACGTTGATGAACGCGCGCGGCTTGATGGAACTGATCCTTCTCAACATAGGTCTCCAAATCGGCATCATCCGGACGCCGCTGTTCTCGATCATGGTGTTAATGGCCGTGGTCACCACCTTAATGGCGTCACCCCTGTTCGAATGGGTTTACGGCCGCCACGCCCGAGAGACCGGTCAACTGGGAATACCGCCGACGGCGACTTGAAGCGGTTCGCGGGCTCGATTGGGTTGACTCCACGCCGGCCTGCCACAGCGAGTTCTTCGGTCGGCCGCTGGACGGGCTGGCGCTACTTCCCTTGCGTCCTGCGGTGGACCTTGTGGACCGCGGCCTGGTCGGTGCATTTGAGAACCATTTCATCGACGCAGACGTGCGGCGGACGGCTGGCAGCCCAAACCAACGCGTCGGCCACATCGTCGGCCGTCAGAGGAACCACGCCTTCGTAAACCTTGTTCGCGCGCTCGGTGTCGCCGTTGAACCGCACGAGGGAGAACTCCGTTTCGGCCATCCCCGGATCCACGGTTCCAACGCGAAGGCCGGTGCCACAGAGTTCGAGGCGCAACGCCTGGGTGATTTTCAATTCGGCGGCTTTCGCCCCGCAGTAGGCCGCGCCACCTTCGTAAGCCGTCCGGCCGGCGACCGAGCCGACGTTGAGGATGTAGCCGCCCGGGTTATTGACCATGAGCGGCAGGCAGGCGCGAGTCATGCGCAACACACCCAGGACGTTCGTTTGCAGCATGAACTCCCAGTCGTCGTCCCTCCCGTCCGCCACCTTGTCCAGGCCCTTGGCACCCCCAGCGTTGTTGATGAGCACGTCGATCTTGTCCGTGTGCGATCGCAGCCAGCCGACGTAATCGTTGACGCTCTTGGTCTCGGCAACGTCGAGTGCGTGGACCAGCGCCGCGGGAGCCCCGGCCTTCCGGGCTTGGGCGGCGACGGCTTCCAGACGATCCACCCGTCGCGCCCCGAGAACCAATTTTGAACCTTCGCGCGCGAACGCGAGCGTGGCTGCGGCGCCGAACCCGCTGGAGGCGCCGGTGATCACCACCCATTTATTGGCAAGCTTGGCTGGCATGGTGGACTCTTCTATCGCAGCGCTTCGGGGAACGCAAATCTGGAAATGACGTTCCGAAGCGATTGGCAAGCGAATTAGTGTCGGCGGGGTCGCTGCAATAATTCTGCCTCCAACTCAAAGAGTTCGCCGACCGTCCGGGTTCTTTCCCATCGTTCGTCGGCAATGGAAAAGTTGAAGCGCTGTTCCGCAGCAAACTGATCGGGCGACACGGGAAGGGAATCCGGCTGACCCCAAACGGCAAGGAGTTGGCGCACATCGCGCGCTTTTTCTTGCTGGCCCTCTCGAATTTTCAGCGCGGCTGCCTGACCGCGGAACCGACCATCCGTATCGGCGCCAGTGCTACGTTCAGCCAACGATTTCTCCTGCCGGTCGTGTCGAATCCCCGCGTGGTCCAAACCGGCACCCGGTACGCTGTTGAGACCGCGCGCGATGACGAGATCGAAAAACGCCTGCACGAACTGACGCTCGAATTCGGCGTGCTGACGGCCGAGACGCTCAGCCGCCCTTGGCAACTCAAGGACTTGGGCGCATAGCGGCTGAATCTGTGAGTGCCAAAGACTCTGTGCAAAACCGAGCGCGCAGCCAGCATCTCTCACCAGACGGGCGTGACCCATGCCGCGCCTCGAGAAGAGAGCTTGACCGGCGGCGCGATCCGCCACGTTCGTGGCCCGTTCACTAGAGCCGCAAAAAAATCTTCCGCCGGTAGAGGAGGCGCACGATCAGAATGCTGAACCCGAGGATGACCACGGTCACGACCATTTCGGCGTAGGCCCCGAAGCTCGCCTTGATCGGCCCGCCGATGAGTCGGTTGGCCAGCGCGTTCAAATCAACCATGTTGTGAACGAGATAAATGGTGATCGGGTTCATGCCGATCCAGACGAACGGCAGCGCCCATTTCTGAAACTTCCAGATCTCGATGATCTGATAAAAGACGGCGAGAAAGACACAACTGTAGCCGCCCGCGACCAGGACGTACGAGGAGGTCCAAATCTTTTTCACGACCGGGAATTGAAGGCCCCACAGGAATCCAATGGCAACGCCGCCGGCCCCGGCGCCGAGCAGCCAGGCGACCTTCTTGCGTTCGGGGACATCTCGCTTCCGCATGAACAGGCCGGCGAACGCGCCGAGCAGACAGGTGGCGATGGCCGGAAGTGTGCTGAGCAATCCTTCCGGATCGTAAGCCCCATCCCACTTGCGCCAGAGTAGATATTGAAGGTCGATGTGGTTAGCGAGGTTCCGGCCCTCATCGAATTTTCCCGTCACCCAATTGGTCGTGTTGCGGTAAAGCACGATGGCGTTGGTGGTACCCGCCTGGACGGCGAGCCGTTCGAGATTCTTTTTCTCGAGGCTGATATCCCGGATTGGCACGAAACTCATCAGCGCCCAATAGCCGACCAGCAGGGCGGCACAAGTGGCGATCAGGCCACGAAGCTTGAATGTGCAGAAGGCGATCCCCGCGAAAAAATAACAGAGCGCAATCCGCTGCAGCACGCCCAGCAGCCGAATTCGTTCGAAACCGCCGGCAAACCCGCCGTAGTAGAAGAGGCCGATCAGATAGAGGAGCGCGCTGCGCCAGAAAATCCGCCGGAGGGCCGCTGCCCTGCCCGACTGTTCAACGATCTTCGTGAGGGAAAAGACGAGCGACACGCCGACGATAAACACGAATAACGGGAAGATCAGATCGTAGAAGGCTACCCCTTCCCAGTCTTGGTGGGTCAATTGTCCGGCGAGGAAGTGGGCGAAGCCGGTGTGGCTCACTTTGTCGAGCGAATGGACGATGTCTTCTGCGCCGACAATCCAAAACATGTCGAATCCGCGCAGGGCGTCGAGCGCGCGGAGGCGTTGGGAAGCGGTTGAAGTTACGAATTCCGTCTGGTCTGCCATGGGCTTCTGCGCACTAAACCGCCTCAGCAGCAGGTTTTCAATCTATTTCCGCTCGCGAAGATCGACGCAGACCAGCGTGTCCTTGCTGCGCGCGTAGAAGAGACCGTCGGCGAGGGCAGGATAGGCCCGCACTTGAAAGGAAAGGATCTGGGCGCGGGCAGTCGGCTTGAAGCCGGTCGGTGTCGCCGGCGCGCAAATCAGTTCGCCTTTCTCGGTGAGGATCAACAATCGGCTGCCGGCCAGCATGATTGTGCCGGCCCCAAACCGGTCCTGGCTCCAGCGCACCTTGCCGGTGCGCAGCTCGACGCAGCGCAAGTTGCATCCTTCCTCTTGCCGGCCGTCGAAGCCGTACAAGAAACCGTCCTGGTGAACCGCAGTCGCATAGTGATTGGATAAGATATTGTCGGCCGCCCATCGCTTTTCCACGCCGTCACCTTTTACCTGCAACAGAGCGGCTCCGGTACCGTAGCTGGCGGAAATGAAGAGCAAGTCGTCAATGACCAGCGGCGTGGCGGCCGTGACGGACGCCTGCATCGGTGGCCGAAATGGAAACTGGAATCGGACCTTGCCCAGCAGCGGATCGACACCAACGAGTCCGTTGCGGGTGAGCACCAGAGCGCAGGGTTTACCGTCAAGAGTCGCGCCGGTCGGCGATGAGTAGCTGGCCTCGTCGTCGGTGGTTTTCCAGAGCACTTTTCCGGAGGCGTGGTCGAAACCCACGATGCCCGCGCCGTCGCTCCCGCCGACGTTGATGATGAGGGCGTCGCCTTGGACCAGCGGGGAGCAGGCGATGCCGAAGAAGCCTTTGCGTGCCCGGAAGGCCTTTTTTGCATCCACGCTCCAGACCCGCTTGCCGGTGGCCAGATCCAGGCAGTTCAACACTCCTTCCGCGCCGAACGTGAACACGTTTGATTTCGCGATGGTCGGTGTGGCGCGAGGCCCTTCGTCGAACCCGAAGTCATCCTTGTAAGCCGAGGCATAGTCGAAGCGCCAGAACGGGCGGCCATCGCTGGCATCGAGGCATTCCACAACTTCCTTGTCGCCCTGGCGATGAAAGAGAACCAGCTTCCCGGTTGCGACCACTGGGCCGCTGAACCCTTGGCCGACTTTTTTCTGCCAGAGGACTGAGGGTCCCTCCTTGGGCCAGGAATCTGCGAGGTCCGGAGCGGCATAGACCCCGTTGCGCGTGGCGCCCAGCAATTGCGGCCAATCCGCACCCGCGACTGAAGTCGATCGACCCACAAGAGTAATAACCAGCACAACGGAGCGCAGGGTGGCAGCGCTGCAACCGCAGCCGAGCGCGAGCATCCTGCCCGCGGCAGTTCCGCTACCCGGATGCGCCTGAGTACGTCCGGAGCATGTTTGCCTTGTGGACGCTCTGCGGCCAGGCGGCGACCGAGCCGGAGGGGCACTGCGGCGCACCGCGCAGGCGGGAAGGCCGCGCT
>DASTLJ010000334.1:0-2250 GCA_035715125.1 Verrucomicrobiia bacterium | reverse complement strand
CACACACACCCCGCGTCGATCAGCAGCGTGTTGTCCGGTCCGAGGCCTTCCCGCGCCCCACGGACCAATCCCAGGTCGAGCGCTTCGCTCTGGCCCATCGGCTCCCAGCCGAACTTTACGGCCCTGTAACCGCGCTGGATCCATTGGCGGCCGATGTCGCGCGTCTCCGGCCCGTCGCGGCCGAACAGGATGCTGGCGTATGCCTTGATTCGGCTGTGCTGTTTGCCCCCAAGCAGCGTGTGGACCGGCACGCCAAATTTCTTCCCTTTCAGGTCCCACAGCGCCATGTCCACGGCGCTCATCGCGGCGAGGGTCACCGATGTGCGCCCGAAATACTGGGTCCGGCGGAGCATTTTCTGCCAGAGCCGTTCAGTTTCGAGCGGGTGTTCGCCGAGCAGGATTTCCCGGAGGCCGCAGGCGATGTTATGGCTGAACGGCGCGTCCACGATGGCCTTGATCACTTCGGGCGAGGCGTCGGCTTCCCCGATGCCTTCCAGCCCGTCGGCAGTGCGCACGCGCACGAGGACGACGTCCTGGCAACTGGCCGTTTTAGCGGCGACGCGCTCGACGCGGAGGACCTGGCAGAGGATGCGGCTGATCTTCATGATTTAGAAGTCGAACTGATCGATGTTGTCTTTGTTGAAGATGAAGGGAGTTCCGAGAAGAATGTTGTCGCCGGCGATCTCGAACTTGCCCAACGGACCGGCATTGAAGGTCGTGTCCCCTGCCTTGAGCGCGCCCGTGGCGACGGCGTGGGCGGCGCGGACGGTGAGCGCGCCGAGGTCTTCGGTCTTCCAGAGAATCACGCTGTCGGTCACGCCTTCCTTGACGTATCGGCGATTCTCGCTCGGCAATCCCAGGCCGATGACTTTCACCTTGCCCGCCTTGCCCGCCTGCTTGACGGCTTCGGCGGCGCCCGGAACGGCGGGCGAACAGATGTTCATCAGGAGCTTGAGATTCGGGTGCGCGCTCAGGAGCGCGGTGGCTTCAGCCTGCGCCTTGTCCTTGAGGTCGTCGCAGGGACGAAGGGCCACCATCTTCATGTTGGGATATTTGGAAGTGCGCCGGGCTTCGATGTGCCGCTGCCAATCGTTCATGTTCGCGGCGGTGAGGCTGGCGGTGATGATGGCGAACTCGCCCTGGCCTCCACACAGGCGCGCGGCCTCGTCCATGAGCGCGGAGCCGATGCCCTCGGGCGTGGCCTGGTTCACGAAAAAGTCACGCGAGTCCGGCATGGCGTCGGAGTCGTAAGTGATCACCTTGACGCCCTTCTGGCGTGCCTTGCGGAGCGCCGTGGAGATGCCCTCCTTGTTCTCGCAGGCGGCGGCGATGACATCCACGCCGAGGGTGATCCAATTTTCGATGATCTCGTTTTGCCTGGCGGGATCTGGATCGGTCGGGCCGTCGAATATGAGTTGGGCGCCCAATTCGCTGGCCGCCCTCTCGGCGCCTTTCTTGCAGGAGATGAAGTAGGCATTGCCCTTGGATTTGGGCATGAGCGCGATGGTAATGGACCGGCCGCTTGCGGAACCGGCTGGCGCGCCGACCGTGGAGTCGGAGGGCTTGCTGCAACTCGTCATGAGGAACAGTGGGGCCGCCGCGAGCAAGGCAATGATCCTGAGTGTGGTCATGGTGAAGTTCTGGCCGCGGATTGAATCACAGCGGGCCGGGAATTGACCAGCATTGGATTCAGCTTCCTGGGACTAATGCCTTTCGAGAATTAGCGCCGTCACGTTTGTAGTTCGGGATCAATCGCGGCTCGAACCGTCGAGCGAACTTTTGGGCAGCGGCGCCAGGTCCGGCTCGACGAATCGGGCCTTGGCCTCGGCGGACATCAGCCGGTCGCGCGAGTAAAACAGGAGCAGCGCGCGTTTGGAAAGAAGCTGGGATTGCTCGTCGAGAAACGCATCCGCGGTGGCGCGAGGGCCGAACTGGCAGAGGGCGCAATGCACCAGCCGCATCCAGGCTTGCGTGATGGTTTCGTGGTAGCCGCGCTCGAGGGTCTCGGGAGTCTGGTGAGCGGCGTTGAGCTTCTGGATGCTGGCCCGGATTCTGCCGGTGGCCTCGTCGAGCGGATGGCGGCGCAAGTAGAGGTAGGCGGCCCGGATGTGATCGCGGTGGCGCCACTCCTCGCGCGGAATAGCTGCGGCTTCGAATTGCTTCAGGAACTTTTCGTCGTCCGTCGAGGGTTGGCCCGTGTGGTGGTTCATTGTGCAACAGCGCGAGGAGTTCGGGCGGCTCTCCGCCCGC
>DASTLJ010000333.1:0-9981 GCA_035715125.1 Verrucomicrobiia bacterium | reverse complement strand
GAAGTTGAAGTTCGTCACTTGCTGGCCCCCTCACCCCGGCCCTTTCCCCCTCGGAGGGGGAGAGGGAGGAGGAGACGGGCGTTGTGAGAGCCGGTTTGTCATGCGGTTGCCCCCTCACCCCGACCTTCTCCCCCTCGGAGGGGGAGAGGGAGGAAGCGGCGGGCGTCGATGAGAGAATGGGTTCTGGATGGGTTTCGTCCGTCCGTTTTCGGCTGTCCGCGCGGAGGAGCCGCGCGCTCATCATCGGCGTGAGGGTGAAGGAAACGAGCAGGCTGACGAGCACTGCCGCGGCGGCCGTGATGCCGAATTGGAAGAGGAACTTGCCCGAGATGCTCGACAGGAACGAGACCGGCACGAAAATCACCACCAGGCTGAAGGTCGTTGCCAGCACCGCCAGCGCAATCTCCGCCGTCGCTTCCCGCGCCGCGTCGAACGGATTCCGTTTCTTCTCCTCGATGAAGCGGAAAATGTTCTCGAGCACCACGATGGCATCATCGATGACGATGCCGACCATCAGGACCAACGCAAGCATCGTCACGCTGTTCAGCGTAAAACCCATCGCCTTCATCACCCCGAACGTCGCGACGACGGACGTGGGAATGGCCACCGCGGCAATGACCGTCGCGCGCCAATTGCGCATGAAAGTCAGCACGACCAGACACGCCAACAGGCTGCCGACGATCAGGTGCCGGTTGATCTCGTGAAGCGCCTCGTTGATATACCGCGACTGATCGCGGATGACCTCCAGCTTCACGTCCGCCGGGAGTTGGGCGCGCACGGCATCGAGCTTGGCCTTGACGCCGTCGATCACGGCAACGGTGTTTGCCCCGGTCTGTCGGCGTATATCGAGGCTGACGGTCGGAACGCCGTTGAGGCGCGAGAGGGAACGCTGTTCTTTCGTGCCGTCCTCGGCCCAGCCGATGTCGCGCACGCGCACCGGCGAGCCATTGCGGGTGACAACGACCAGGTTGTTGAACGCCGTGGCATCGGGCAGCCGGCCCATCGTGCGCAGGGACTGTTCGCGCAAGGCAGTGGTCACATTGCCGCCGGGGATGTTCGCGTTCTGCCGCTCGATGGCCTCGCGCACGGCCGTGATGGGGATCTGATAGGCCGCCAGCCGATCGGGATCGACCCATACATTGATGCTGCGCTCCAGTCCGCCGAAGATTTCCACTTCGCCAACACCGGCGGAACGTTCCAGAGATACCTTTACCGTCTTGTCCGCCAGTTCGGTCAGCTCGCGCTGGCTGCGCTCTCCGGAGAGGGCGAGTGACAGGACGGGCGACAAGTCCGCGTCGGACTTGCTGATGACGGGCGGATCGGCGTCACGGGGCAAATCGCGCTGGACGCGATTGACGCGGTCGCGCACGTCCTGCGCGGCGGCCTCGACGTCGCGGTCCAGCTCGAAGGTGACGATGACGAACGAATTGCCCGGACCGCTGATGGACGTGAGTTCCTTGATGCCTTCGATGGTGTTGATGGATTCCTCAAGCGGCTGAGAGATTTGGGACTCCACTTCCGCGGGCGAGGCGCCCGGCAGGCGCGTATTGACGCGCACGATCGGCAGGTCGACGGCGGGCAGACGGTCGACGCCGAGCTTCGCGTAACCGGCGAGCCCCACGACGACCAGGGAGAGAATCAGCATCGACGCGAAGACCGGCCGGCGGATGCAGACTTGGGCGAGCAGGCGCATGGCGGGTCAGTGGTGGCTGAGAAGCGCGATGTCGTACATTCGACAACGATTCCTTCCTCAACGCTTCGTCACGGCCCGGACGACTCGACGGACTTGCTGGATTGAGCCGCCGGCAGGTCCGCAACGATCACCGGCTGGCCCGTGCGCAGGTTGCCTGGATCGACCACGACGAGCTCGCCCGGCTTCAGGCCCGACACGACCTCTATCCAGCCCGCCCCCCGCCGGCCCGTGACAACAGTCCGTTCCGAGGCCTTCCCGTCCCTGGCCAGCACCACCTTCTCGATGCCCGCGAAGACAATGAGGGCGCCGGCCGGGACCGCAAGCCCGGGGTCGCGCTCGCGCGTAACAATCTCGGCGCGTACGAAAAGTCCGGGCCGAAGCGAGCCGTCGTTGGGAATGTCCGCTTCGGCGATCAACATGCGGCTTTGCTCGACGATGGCGGGGCTGACCCGGGCCAGAGCACCGCGCACGAGGTTGGTCTCGCCCTCGACCCGCAGGCGCACCGGTTGGCCCGCGCGGACGCCCGCCGCCTCGCGTTCCGGCACCTCGACGCGCAGGCGGAGCGGGTCGGTGCGCACAAGGGTCAGCACCGGCGTGCCCGCCTGGAGAAACTCGCCCAGACCGGCTAAGCGCTGTTGAATGGCGCCCTCGAAGGGGGCGCGCAGATTTGTATCCTCAAGCTGCTTCTGGGCGATGGCCAATTCGGCGCGGCGCTGCGCCAGCGCAGCAAGACGCGTGAGGGCTTCTTCCAGAGCCGCTTCGTGTTTGTTGAGCGCGACGATGTACGCTGCAACGGCCGTGTCGACATCGGATTGCGGGGCGATGCCGGTTTTGTTCAGCTCGAGGAGACGCTCGCGATTCTTGTCGGCTTCGTCGAGCACGGCCTTGGCCTGTTTGACGAGGCTGGTCTTCTCGATCTCGACGGTATCACTGGTCCCATCCAGCGGCAGGCCGAGCGATGCGCGGGCCTGCGCCAACGCAGCGGTGGCCTGGCGGACCCGCAATTCGTAATCCTGCGGATCGACTTGAGCCAGCCGGTCTCCTTGCTTCACCACACTGCCGAGATCCACGGCGATGGTGTGGAGGCGGCCGGGCACCTTGATGCTGAGGGTGGCTTGCTCCTGCGCCAGCAACGAGCCGGTGGCCGAAACAATCCGCTCCATCGGCTGCGTCTCCGCCACGGCCACGCGCACTGAGCGAGCCGCAGCGAGTTTGCCGGGCGGGGCAGAATGCTGCGAATCGGGCGCCTTCGAACAAGAGCAAATCAGTGCCGGCAGCAGCAGAATCGGCAGAGCGGTTTGGCCGTGTGACGGCTTCATGCGAGGGAGTTTAGCCGGGCCGGACGCCCTCCCGCGACAACAAAGCGAAGCGGCGGCTCGGCGGGGAGCGCATGCCGCTGGCATGCCGTTTTCGGCGGCTCGCCGAAAACTTTGTTCCACACTCTTCTTCCTGGGAGGCGAGGAAGTTTGTGGAACGAGAATCCGGCGGGCCGCCGGATTCAGCCTGCGGGCCGCGTGCGTTCCCCAGCGTGCCTGGCGGCACGCGAAGCAGGTAGGGCGGCTAGCAGCCCGTTCAAAAACTCCAGGTCGGGTTGTAGCGGCGGTCTGTGACCGCCGAAATCGGGCGAGAAGGCGCGGATTCTTCGGCGCTCATAGAGCGCCGCTACAGTTTTTGAACGGGCGGCTAGGCCGCGTGTCGCCGCGAGTGCTGCGGGAATGGGTCCACCCGGCTCAAGGCGGCCTCCTGTGCGGCCGACACGGTGTCGGAGAGGGCCAGGTAGAGGAAGGCGAAGACGTTGAGCGCCGGCAACAGCAATAGCAACCCGACAAACGCGCTCTTGCCGCGAGCCCTGGCAATCTTGAAGCACCAGACGATGTAAACGATCACGAACACCGGCGGGATCAGAATGGTGAGGAACCACCCCCGGTTTATACCCGCGGCGCGGAGCAGGGGAATTATCTTGAACAACGGCAGCCAAACCAGTGCCACGGCCTTCTGGCCGACTTTCCGGCAGATGAGCCGGCAACAATAGCAGTAGAAGAGATAGACCAAAAACAGCGCTCCCATCGCCCCGTAGACGACTTCCGGCTTGAACTGGCTCAGGATTTCCTGGCTTTCCCAGACGACTTGCTCGTACATCTCTTCAAGTCGGGGGTCGATTTGGATGTCTTGCAAGGCTGGAACCACCCGGGCCGGGGCGTTCGTCGGTGGAGGTTCCACCAAGGTATACCCGAGCTGAAGCTGGGTGGACTTGTCGAGTTCCTTGACCTTGATGCTGGCCATGCCCCCGGCATGCTGCACAAAAAGGTCGTACTTGGCTTTGTTCAGCACTTTGACGTTGGTGTACGTGACCGATCCGGCTTTGAGTGTGGGGTAGGTCTCGGGCGGGGCCTCGGCGGCGCGCCCGGAGACGAGCGCTGCCAGCGCGAAGAACGCCAGGCTCAAACCGTATTTCCAAAGCTGTTGCATGGTGCGAGCGACTGCACGGCAGTCGTCCACAGATCACATCGGCGAACGCAGGCGGGGCTTTAGCCGCCATTTCTTTGCATGAGCTTCGGGACACGACAGCCTGTAGCCGCCGACGTGAGGAGGCGGACAACGTGGAAGCGCGATCCATCCGCCTCCTCACGTCGGCGGCTACGATTGTCGGTGAAACAGGCGGGTTAGCGCGGATGTTTTACGCGGAATACGGAGAGAAGGATCGAGACGAGGATGATGCCGCCGACAATGACGAGGGACGTGGAGGCCGGGATGTGAACCGGTTTTTCTGCGAGCATCTTCAGCCCGACGAACACGAGCACCAGGGCCAGCCCGTACTTGAGGTAGCGGAAGTATTCCAGCGCGCCAACCAGCACGAAGTAAAGCGAGCGCAGGCCGAGGATGGCGAACATGTTCGACGTGAAAATGATGAACGGCTTGTTCGTAATCGAGAAGATGGCCGGTATGGAGTCGATGGCAAACACCAGGTCGGCCGTCTCAACCGCAAGCAGCACGATGGCCAGCGGCGTCAGCGCGAACCGGCCGTTGAGCCGTGTGAAAAACCGCGGCCCTTCGAAGGCCGGCGCGACAGGAAAGACGCGCCGGGCCAGCCGGATGAGTGGATTTCTCTCGGGTTCCACCCCTTCCTGCTTGGAAAGCATCATTTTGACCCCGCTGTAAAGCAGCAGTAAGCCCAACAAGTAGAGTACCCAGTGGAATTTCGCCACGACGACAGTCCCCAGCGCAATAAACGTCCCGCGCATGATGAGAGCGTCGATGAACCCGAAGAACAGCACGCGGTGCTGGTACTGGGTCGGCACCTTGAAGTAGGCGAAGATGAGCGCGATGACGAAGACGTTGTCCATCGAGAGGCTCAACTCGATGACGTAGCCGGTCAGGAACTCGGTCGCCTCCTCCTTGCCGCGCCACGGCACCAACAGAGCGGAAAATCCCAGCGCCAGCGCCACCGTGACGCTCGTCCAGAAGAGGGCGTTCTTCATCGTCACCGGGCGGTTGCCGCGGTGAAAGACGAACAGGTCGAGCAGGACGAAGACCAGGACGCTGCCGATGAAGGCCACCCAATGCCAGGTGGTGATCGGCGGCGCGGCAGGCATGGCCGACGGGGCGGCTCAGGCGCGGACAGCAGCGGGTGCGCGGACGGTTGCCGCCGACTCGACGCCGACGCCCGCTCCCAGCGCGGGACGCTGGCCTTTGTGCCACCAAAGCACGAGGGCGCTGGCGATGTAGATCGAGGAGTAGGTGCCGGTCAGGATGCCCACGAGGAACGTGAACGAGAAATCGTTGATGACGCCGCCGCCAAACAGGTAGAGCGATAGCGTGGCCAGAAACACCGTGCCGGAGGTAATGATCGTGCGGCTCAAGGTCCGATTCAGCGCGTGGTTCATCAGTTCCTTGAACGTGCCCCGCAGGCCCATCCTGAGGTCTTCGCGAATACGGTCAAAGATGACGATGGTGTCGTTGATTGAAAAGCCGATGATCGTCAACATCGCGGCAACGAACGGTCCGCTCATTTCGCGCCCCGTGAGGAAGAACCAGCCGGAGGTCATCAGCAAATCGTGCACAATGGCCACGACCGCGCCGACGGCGAAAGAGATCTCGTAGCGGAACGCGACATAGACCAGAATCAGGAACATCGCCAGGAGGGCCGCAACGATGGCGGTGCGCCGGATCTCCTTGCCGATGGTCGGCCCGATGTGATCGCCGCCCAGGCTGGCGAAGCCCGCGTCCTTGAACTCGGTTTGCAGCAGCCCGAGGACGCGCTGCGGGACGTTGGCGGACTTTTCGTCCACTACCCGAGTCGTGACTCGGAGCGTTTCGGCGCCGCTGACGGCGTCGCGTTGATACCCGACCGTCGGCTCGCCCACGTTCAGGGACTTAATGGCCGCGCTGATCTTGCCTTGATCGACCTTTTGCTTGAAGGCGAAGTTCATGCTGTCGCCGCCCGCGAACTCAACTCCCAGCGCTTCCTTGCCGCGATAGAGGCCGTACCCATTGCCGATGAAGATGAGCAGCCAGGACGCGGCAAACGCCGGCACCGCCCAGCGCAGGAAGTCAATATTCGCCCCGCGGATGAGGTGCAGCATCTTCATGCCGGTCAGCCAGCCCCGCGACAGGAAGTAGTCGAAGATGAGCCGTGTGACGACCAGCGCGGTGAACATCGACACGGTGACACCCACGGTGAGCGTGACACCGAAGCCTTTCACCGGGCCGGTGCCCATGAAGATGAGGGTGACCGACGCAATGAGCGTCGTGAGGTTCGAGTCAAAAATCGTGCCGAACGCCTTGTCGTAGCCGGCCGCCAGCGCACCGCGCATCGTCTTGCCCGCCGCCAGTTCCTCCCGGATGCGCTCGAAGATGAGCACGTTGGCGTCGACCGCCATGCCGATGGTCAGCACGATGCCGGCGATGCCCGGCATGGTGATGGTCGTTTCCAGGCCGCAGAGCACACCCAGAAGGATGACGATGTTCAGCGCCAGCGCGACGTTGGCGACCAGTCCGGCCCTTAGATAGTAGATGAGCATGAAGCCCGCCACCGCCATGGTGCCGAAGATGGCCGCCTGCAGCCCCTTCTTTACGGTGTCGGCGCCCAGCAATGGATCCACCGAGCTCTCCGCCTCGACCACCACCGGCGCCTGGAGCGGATTTTCGAGCGTGTTCTTGAGGTCGAGGGCTTCCTTCTGATCGAAGTCGCCCATGATCCTTCCGGAGCTGCTGATCACACTGTTGATGGACGGAGCGGAGCGCAGTTCGCCGTCGAGCACGATGGCCAGTTGATATTTCCGGTCGCCCTTGGGTTGCCATTCGGTGGTGACCTTCTCAAAAATCTTGGCGCCCTCCTTGTCCAGCTCGAACGTGATCTCCGGTTTGTTGCTGAACTGGTCGCGAACCACCTCCGCGCGCTTGATGTGTTCGCCGGTCAATTCGGGCTTCTTGTTCACGAGATGGCGGCGGGTGACTTTCTCCTCGCGGCCGTCTTTCTTGACCTTCTGCTCCAGCGTCATCACCTCGTACCCCGGCTCGATGATGTTCTTGGCAATCAACAGATCACTATCCGCATGCACCATGCGGAATTCGAGGAAAGCCGCCTTCTGGATCAAGGCTCGGGCCCGTTCCTTGTCCGACTCGGAAAGGCCCGGGAGCTGCACCTCGATTCTGTTTTCGCCCAGCGCCTGGATGACCGGCTCGGCGACACCCAGGCTGTCCACGCGGCGGCGGATCACCTCCACACCGTGCGACAGGGCCGTGCCGCGGTCGGAATTGGTGCCCAGCTTGCTCATGTCCATCGTGACCAGGTAGCGGGTGCCGCCCTGCAAATCGAGGCCCAGCCGGATTTTCCCCGCCGCGCCGCGCTGCAGGCGGCTCAGGATGTAGCCATTGGGATTCTTCTCGTTTTTCGCCGCCGTATATTGCGGGAAATACTTCATCAGGTCGTTCGTGCCAATGGCCTCTTTGAGGTTGCCGTAGGCGCGCCCGGCATTGGTCTTCTGCATCGCCGTAAACCGCTCGACGAGGTTCGAAAAAGCCGCGTCCCGGTTCTTGGCCTGCGCCAGGAAATCCTGTGTGAAATCATGCCCCCTGGGCGGGAAAATGAACGGAACGAACAGGAGCAGGACCAGAAGTATGGCCGCCAGTTGCCAGAAGTTCTTGCGAGTCATGGATTGAGGGATTCGAGATCAGGATTTGGCTTCGGCGGGCTCGGCCTTGCGCTCCTTGGCCTCGGCGGGGTCGGCTTTGCGCTCCAACACTTCCGTCACGCTGCTCTTGAGCACTTCCAACTTGCTGTCCTCGGAACGGATGCTGACGCTGCGGTCCTTGACCGTGACGATGGTGCCGATGATGCCCGAGGTGGTGGAAACCTTGTCGCCGGATTTGAGGGTCTTAAGCATTTCCTCCTGCTGCCGCGTCCGTTTCCGCTGGGAGGACATCATGAAAATGAACATGAAGACCAGCAGCGCCGGTCCCAGCATCATCCACAGATTCTGAGTCGGGGATTGTTGCGGCGCGGCGGCGTCGGCGGCCAAAAGAACGGTGGAGAAGCTTGCAGTCATAGTTTGTAAAAATCGAGCCGCTCAATCTAGGGGGGCCGACCGGTTTGGCAAGCGTTTTACGCTGCACGTTTTACGTTTTACGTTTCAGTTCTCTCTCCCTAACCTCGCCCCTATGACAGCTTTCCCCTCCTTCCAGCCACCGCCCCGGCTCCTTATGGGCCCAGGACCGAGTGAAGTCGCCCCGTCGGTCCTTCGCGCCCTGAGCGCCCCTCTCCTGGGCCATCTTGACCCGGCGTTCGTGAAAATGATGGATGAAATCAAGGTCATGCTTCGCCAGGTCTTCCTGACGCGCAATGAAATAACCTTTCCTGTCAGCGGCACGGGCAGCGCCGGGATGGAGTTTTGTTTCGTGAACCTCCTGGAGCCCGGCGATGAAGCGGTGATCGGGGTCAACGGCGTTTTTGGCGGCCGCATGGCCGACGTCGCTGAGCGCTGCGGCGCCCGCGTCACGAAAGTCGAAGCGCCCTGGGGGCGCATCATCGAACCCGCGCAGGTCGCCGAAGCACTGCGCGGACGCCGCCCCAAGCTTGTCGCGATCGTGCATGCCGAGACCTCCACCGGGGCGCTCACGCCCGTTGAGGAAATCTCCCGCCTGGCCCGAGAAGCTGGGGCGTTGATGTTGCTCGACACAGTGACTTCCCTGGGTGGTTGCCCCGTGCGCGTGGACGATTGGGGCATCGACGCCGTTTACAGCGGCACCCAGAAATGCCTGAGCTGCCCGCCCGGCCTGGCGCCCGTCTCGCTCAGCCCGCACGCCCTCGAAGCCGCCATCCGCCGCAAAAATAAGGTCCAGAGTTGGTATCTCGACGTCAATTTGCTCGCCAGCTACTGGGGCCAGGAGCGCGCCTACCACCACACCGCGCCTATTTCGATGAATTACGGGCTCCACGAAGCGCTGCGCCTCGTCCTTGAAGAAGGTCTGGAGGCGCGTTGGAAGCGGCACCAGGAGAATCATCTCCTTCTCAAAGCCGGCCTTGCCGAGTTGGGCCTTTCCATCGCGTCGCAGGAAGGCCGTCAGCTCTGGCAACTCAACGCCGTCACCGTCCCCACAGGCATCGACGAAGCGGCGGTCCGCAAGCGGCTTCTCAGTGAATTCAACATCGAAGTTGGCGCAGGCCTCGGTCCTTTCAAGGGCAAAGTCTGGCGGATTGGCCTCATGGGCGAAACCAGCACGCGCAAAAACGTCCAGGCCATCCTCGGCGCTTTGAAGAACTGCTTGAAAGCGTGAGCCGCTGCGGCGCGGGAACCCGCGGCGGACGTGGTCCGGCATAACGGTGCCGAGATGCAGGTGCATCTACATGGATGCGCTCCCCGGATGCGGCCGTGCCCGTTTGGGCTTTGCAGCTTCGGCGGCTTTGCTATCGTTCCGGGCCATGACGTTGGAATTTGTCAAAATGAACGGCGCGGGCAATGACTTCATCCTCATCGACAATCGCGCCGAGAAAATTGCGCTGACAACTCAACAGATCGTCCGCTTGTGCGATCGCCAGCGAGGCATCGGCGCGGATGGACTCTTTCTGCTGGTGCCCAACACGTCCGGCAAGGCCGATTGGACGTGGGAATTTTACAACCGTGACGGCAGCGTGGCCGACATGTGCGGCAATGGCGCGCGATGCTTCGCCCGTTTTGTCCAACGCGTCGCCGGCGCCAGGGAGCAAACGAGCTTCGAGACGGGCGCGGGCGTCATCAGGGCGCGGTTCCAGGGCGAGCGGGTGACCGTCAACCTCACCGCGCCTCACA
>DASTLJ010000332.1:0-13623 GCA_035715125.1 Verrucomicrobiia bacterium | reverse complement strand
TGCCAGCGCCTCCATGCCCTCATCACCCAAACTGTGATTCCCGAGGAGCCTGCTGCCGTCGCGCCCGGCGGTCAGCGGCGCCCCAGCATCCGATCCATCCCGACGGTCTCGTTGGGGACCACGATAGGCTTGCTGGAAGTGCTCGAAAACGAAGGGGCGATGGAACTCTTCGAGCTGACGCAGCACGTGGACATGGAGTTGACGCAACTGCTGCTGGTCGTGAATGCCGCCGAACTCCTCGGCTGGGTGACCACGCCGGGACAGCGTGTCGAGATGACTGCCGCCGGCCGGCAGTTCCTTGCCGCCGACATCAACCGGCGCAAGCAACTGCTCAACGCGAGCCTGCGCGACATCTTCGTGTTCAACCTCGTCGTGCAGATGTTGCAGCAATCCGAGCGCGGTGAAGTGGACGAAGAAACCGTCCTCAGCCAACTGGCCATGCAGTTTCCGCACGAGCGGTCGCATCGCATCCTGCGAACCATCGTGGCGTTGGCGCGCTACGCCGAACTCTTCAAATACAGCGACACGCGGAAGGTCCTGTACGGATTGAGCGCCGCCTCCGAGGCACCGGTGCCTCCGCGGGACTGAGAGCCGCGAAGGCCGGTTCAGGGCCGCACATCGCCCGGCGGAAGCGCCCGGCAGGCGCCTCACCGGCCCGTCGGATTGATGATTTCGCTCATCTTGAAGATCGGCAGGAACATGCAGATCGCGATGCCGCCGACCGTCACGCCCAGGAACACGATGAGCAGGGGCTCGATGAGGGAAGTGAGTCCCGAGAGGGTCGTCTCGATTTCATCGTCCAGAAAGTCCGAGATGCGTTCGAGCATGTTCTCGATCTTGCCGGTCTGTTCACCGGCGGTGATCATGCGGATGATCATCGGAGGAAAGACCGGGTGCTTGCCCAGTGCCACCGAGATGCCCTCGCCCCGTTCGATGTCATTGGCCGCTGTGCGCACCGCTTTCTCCATGACGACGTTGCCAACAGTGTTGGAGACGATTTGAAGCACCTCAAGAATCGGCACGCCGGAACGGATCAACGACGCCAGCGTGCGCGTGAACCGGGCCAGGCAGATTTTGTGCGCGATTGAGCCAAAGATCGGCAGCTTGATGCGCGTGCGGTCCCAGAATTCGCGGCCCTTCTTGGTCTTGATCCACGCAAACCACGCGTAGGCGAGGCCGATGGCCAGTGCCATCAGATAGATGAGGTACTGCTTGACCAGGTTGCTGAAGTTGATGAGGAATTGCGTCGGGCCCGGCAGCTTGGAGCCAAAGCTCTTGTAGACCTCGCCGAACACGGGCACGACCTTCACGAGCAGGAAAATGGTGATACCGATGGCCACCAGGGTGACGGCGGTCGGATACATCATCGCCGATTTGACCTTCTTGCGGAGCTTGGCCGTATTCTCGAGGTAGGTCGCCAGGCGGGCCAGAATTTCCGCGAGCAAACCGCCCCGTTCGCCGGCGGCAACCATGCACACAAAAAGCTTGTTGAACACCTTCGGGTGCTTGACAAGCGCTTCCGAAAAGCTGTCGCCGCCTTCGACGCGGGTGCAGACGTCCTTGATGGTGTCCCGCATGACCTTGTTGGCCGTTTGTTCGGCCAGCGCCTGGAGCGATTGCACCATGGCCAGACCGGCGTCGATCATCGTCGCGAGTTGCCGCGTGAAGATCACCAGGTCGGCCAGCGCCACGGAACCGCCGGCGGTCTTGCCCTTTTTCCCGACCTTCTCCGCGATGGAGAGCACGAGCAGGTTGCGCCCGAGCAGCGCGGCGATGGCCGCCTGTTCGTTCTGAGCATCCAGCGTGTTGCGGATTTCCCGTCCGCTTCCGGCTTCCCGCGCGACGTAAGTGAATGACGGCATATCAAAATCATCCAAGCCAACCCGGCCCCGTTGACACCTGCCGGACCACCAGGTCCGCGGCGCGCCGTGGCTCCTGCGGTTCGTGCCGAACTCGCTTGCGGCGCCGAGATTGACTCGATTCGTTTTGATCTTCGGCGGATTGGGGGATTCCCTTTAGCCTCTTTTCAGAACAGAAGACCGGCTGAAATCAGGACAGTGTTGGACGGCCTCGGCGCGGCTGAAAGCACCGGGCGCCATCCTTCTCCCGCTCGGCTCAACGGCTTTCGAGCGTCCCGCGCGTCACGCCCAGCTGGTTGAGCAGCTTCAATTCGCGCCAGAGCCGGGCGCCGGTGATCGCGCCGGATAAAAGCTGGCGATATTTTGCAATCGTCGTGGCGACCTGTTCCGGCGTCTCGTTGACGAACTCGATGCGGAAATGGCGCAGGCCCAGCGCCAGCAGGTTCTCGACGTGCTCGGCGCCGGTCTGCGCCCGGGCGTTGAACACCGTGTTGCGGCAGCCCAGGTCGGCCTTGAGCGGGTGTTCCGCTCCGACGCGGTCGCGCAGACGCACCTCGTGCCGGTCGCACGGCCGGCCGCAGTTGGTGAAATCGGTGCCCTGGGACAGGAACGCGCAGAACACGCAATGCTCCATGTGAAACATCGGGATGTGCTGGTGAATGGTCACCTCGAACCATTCCGGGGGCGCCGCCCGCGCGAGCGCTTCGAGCTGCGCCCCGTTCAAGTCGTAGGAGGCGGTGAGCCGCTCCAGCCCGAACTGGTTCTTGAAGTAATCCGCCGCGAGCGCATTCGCCACGTTGAGCGAGAAATCTCCCACGCGCCGGCAGTCGGCGAAGAAGCGCAAGTGATCGTAGTTGCGGACCAGATAGCCGTCCGCGTCGCATGCGCGGACCTGCTTGAGGATCCACTCCTCGCCCGGTTTGAAGATGCGGGGCGGAGCCACCCAGATTTCGGATTGCGAATTTCCGATTTCCGATTGACGCGCGCGAAAACGAGCGACAGCTTCGCGATACTTTTTGGGATCCTCAAAGTCGCAGTAGACGATGGAGGCTCCATCGGCCAGCACGGATTCGAGTTGGGGCAGGGCTCGGACCAGGACAATCAATTGCGGATTGCGGATGGGAAGTGGCGGATGGGCGGTCGATGGGTTGTGCTGCACCTGACTCGGTCCAAATCGTAAATCGTAAATCGTAAATCGTAAATCCATTTGCCATCGCTTCGGGTGCGCCCGCTGCCGGTCCAGTTGGGTGACCGCATCGCGCCGCAGCCGATTGAGTTCGCTCACGGGGAGCATCACAGCGCCCTCGAGGTGATTCTCGAGCCGTCCCAGCTTGAACGGCGTGCCGCCGAGTCGGCCGATCTGCCCGCGCAACCGTTCTGAGGTCAGTGGCTGCTTCTCCGCGGCTGCCAGGGGCGTCGTGGAATCCAGCCGCGCCACGTGTCCCTCCTCGTCCCGTAGCAACAAGCTCAGCACACGCCCGGCCCGGCCGTGAACCTCCGCGTGAACTGGCCGCTGAAACCTGGGCTGCGCGCCCTCGAAGGTCTGCCGCAGCCGCCGCTCCAGTTCCGGGTCGCTCGTTTTCCACACCCGATTGCCGGCCTTCAAGCGGCTGAAATCGACTGCGCCCCGCCCAAACGTCAACGCCATCTCGCTTTGAGCTTTGAGCTTTGAGCTTTGAATTTCGTACACCCGTCCACCTTCCTCCTTCTCCTCCGGCCGGCCGGCGTCAAACACGATCCCATCGCCCGGCTTGAGACTGCTTTCGAGCCGCACGAACACGCGGCCGCCCTGCACACCCGTCACTTCGCCGACGAACACGCCTCGCTTCGTGCCAAACCGCGCGTGGACCAGGTGCTGATTGTCGATCCCGCGCAACCAGCCGGTGGAAAGGCCGCGGGAAAAGGCCATTTCCATTTCGTACTGTTCGTCGCCGCTCACTCGGCTGCTGGCGTGCTGCGTGTTGCCTGTTGCGTCCGGCAGCCGGTCCAACGCCTGGCGATAGAGGCGCGTGATGTTCGCGACGTACTCGGGCGTCTTCAGCCGGCCCTCGATCTTCAGCGAGGCCACTCCGGCGCGCACCAGCTCCGGCAACACCTCGAGCCCCGCGAGATCCTGCGGACTGAGCAGATACTTCCGGTCGCCCAACGGCACGGCCTTCCCGTCCGAGATCAGTTCGTAGGGCATGCGGCACGCCTGCGCGCACTCGCCCCGATTGGCGGAACGCCCTCCGAGCGCCTCACTCGTCAGGCATTGGCCCGAGTAGGCGACGCACAGTGCACCGTGGACGAAGACTTCGAGTGGGAACGGAGAGTAATCAGTATTCAGTTTCCAGTGTTCAGTGGCCGCAATCGCCCCCTCTGAATGCTGAATACTGAATACTGAATACTGATTACTTTCCCGCTGCCTTAGTTCCTCCTGAATCTTCTCGATGTCCTTCAGCGAATTCTCCCGCGCCAGCACCACGAGGTTGCAGCCCAGATCGCGCGCGAATTCGATGCCGGCGGCGCTGGTCACGGTCATCTGCGTCGAGGCGTGAATCGGAAAGTCCGGCGAGAGCCGACGGATGAGCCGGCAGATCCCGACGTCCTGCACGATGGCCGCATCGACTCCCGCCGCGAGGATGCTGCGCAAATACTGCTCGGCCTCGCGGACTTCGTTTTGAAACACCAGCGTGTTGAACGTGACGTAGCCCTTGACGCCGCGGCGGTGGAGAAACTCGATGAGCCTGGGCAAATCGGCTTCGGTAAAATTCCGCGCGCGCATCCGGGCGTTGAACCGTTCCAGCCCGAAGTAGATCGCGTCCGCCCCGTTCTCAATCGCGGCGCGGGCGCATTCCCAATCACCCGCCGGCGCGAGCAGTTCCGGCAGGCGCGGTGGACTCTGCATATCCGGAGCCGACAGCCTTGCCGCTCGCGTTTGTGACACAGGTGCACTCATGTTGAGCGCGCAGGTTATCACGGGCGCCGCCGGTCAATGAACCACAATCTGCGCGACGACGTAGTCGCATCCAGTCCGCCTCCTTGCGTCCCCGGCTACTTTTTCCGGAATAGATCGAGCGGGTTCAACCTGGGCGCCGCGTTGGTGGAAGTCCGATTGCCCACGGCGGGCTTTTGCCCGGTCAACAGATTGCCGACGCTTTCAATCGCCCCGCCCGTTTTGCCGCCGACGTTGACGCCGAGCTTTTCGGCCACGCCCACGCCGGATTTGAGCAACACGCCGCCCAGGGCAAGCTCGTTGAGATCGCTCTTGGGTTCTCCCAAAGTCCCTTTCAGCGTGACGAACCTGGGCAGCATCACGTATTGGGCGTCGGGCGGTGTGTTGGGCGGCAGCAGATTTGCCGATTCCGCCAGCGGCCGGCGCAGGGCGAATTCGACCGGCAGATTCAGGGGCGAGTTGGTCAGCACTTTCGCAATCGGTATGACGCCTTGCGACGACGCTTCAAACGCCCCGCTCTGCACGGCAAACCGGCTGAGGTTGATGTTGCCGTTCCCCAACTCCGTCCGGGCGTCCAGCCAATTGACCGGCGATTTGGTGATGGCCTCGATGCGCAGCAGGGTCGCGATAGGCACAATCAGTCGCCGGGTCTTGGGACCCATCAACTGAAGGTTGGCGTTGGTGAAGCTGAACCCGGCCTGGCCGCTCAGGTTCTTTTGCAAACTCGCGCCCGTGACGCCGGCGCCCTTGATTTGCGCGTTGGCCAGAATCAGGCCCTGATACTGCCCGCGGCTCTCCGGGGAAAACGTGTTGGCTATCGGCTCCAATGGCACCTTGTCCAACTGCGCCGAGAGGGTGTAGGTGAAGCCTTTGACGCCGAGGTCCAACTGCATGCTGGCGTTGACAGGCGCTCCATTCATCGCCAGCCGGCAGGGGTCGAGGGCGACCTTGCTCCCCTCGACTTTCACAGTGACCTGGCAATTCTGAAGACTCATTTCGCGCAGGTACACCTGGCCCAGGTTTGCTTCGGCGGTGAGATTCAGCGGCAGTGTGATCGGCTCCGGTTCCGCGTCGCCGGTGGACGCGGGTCCAGGGGTTGTCGGCGTCTTTGCTGGCGCCGTTGCGCGACGCTTCTCGGGCGTGAACGCGTCGTAAAGCTGGGTCAAGTCAAGCATGTCTGACTTGATCGTCATGCGGCCTTGGGTGGCCGCGGCCGAGGAAAGGTCAATGCGTCCGGCCGCGGTCAACTCGTTCGTCGGCGCGCGCGGTGTCGGCGCCAGGGCCAGTTGCATTTGGCGCAAGTCCAGCACTTGGTTTGCGAATGACCCGTCGAGCTTCACGCCGGCCTTGAGCGGCGTTGCGGGTCCGCTCCCCGTCAAGCGGGCGAGGACGGCCTCGACCTGGGTTTGAAGTTTGAACGCGGCGCCATCGTAGCCGCCGGAGCCGGCGAGGGTCAGGGCAGGTTGCCCTTGTTGCGTGAGGTCGAGCCGGTAATCGCTCACGCTCACTTTCGTGAAGTCGCTGACGTGTGCGTTGAGTTTCAACATCATCGCCGCTTGGGTGAGGGGCTTCTCGCCGAGTTGCGCAGCCAGGCCGGCAATCCGGGACGTGACGCCCAGCTTGAGCTGCTTGCCCCCTTGCTCGGAAAGCAGGTCGAGCTGAAGCGAAAGCATCCCGGCGGACACGGAGTCGCCAAGGAATGGTTTCCACGCCGCGAGATCAAAGTCGGTCACGGCAAGGTTGAAGGTTGAATTCTCGATGGCCGTCGCGTTTTTGCCCCAGGCGAGCGTCATCGGTTTTCCAAGGCCGCCGCGCAGAAGCGGCTTTTGAGACTGCCTGCCGTCGAGGGTCAGGGTTTGCACCTGGGCGGACTGGCTGGTCGTGTTCACGGTCACGTTGCACGCCAACTGCAGGTCCAGCGGCGGCGTGGTCTTGCCTTGTTGTGTGACGCTGAAGCGGGCGGCGTTGAAGCGAGTCGTGGCCGCGATGACCGACCCCCCCTGAGCCACTGACACGTCAGTGATGGAGTCGAGTGTGGTCGAGCCAAAGTCGATGCCGAAGGGCGCGCCGAGGAGGTTCAGGGCCTGGCGGTCCATCCGGGCGAGTTCGAATTTCAAACGGCCTTCTTTTTTCGAAAGATCCAACGGGCCGGTCACTTTCAGTTCGCCGAGCACCTTGTCGTTCTTCAGGAACCGCTGGGAAAGCTCTTTGACTTCGCCGGGCACGATGTCGCCCGCGAACACCGCTCGGGCTCCGGCCAACTCGCGCAATGAACCTTCCGCGCGCGTTACTTCATGATCGACTTTGGCCTTGAGCGTTTGGGGCATCAGATCGGCGCCCAGCGTAAACTCGATGCTCCCAGTGCTCCTGGCTTCGAGAACGTCGTTCGTGGGACGGGCCATCTTGAATACGGCCGCCGATGTCAATTTCCCGGGCTGGCCGTTCTTGAGCTGGTCCAGCGTGATGTTTACGCCGGTCAACTCGGCCACTTCGCTTCCTCCGTCCTTGAGATGCTTCACGCGGCGAATGGTCGCGTTCTTCAGCGCAAAATTCCTCATGTCGAACTGCGGCGGCTTGGACGGGGCCGGGGCGGGCTCGGGCGCGGACTTCGTTTCCTTTTTCAACAGCGGGTCGAGATTGCTGCTGCCGTCGGCCTGCTCGATGATTTGCACGACGGGCGAAGCGATGGTGACTTCGTCCACTTTGAGCGTCCCACCAAATATGGCGAACAGGCCGTAGCGCAACCGCACTTCCTCCGCCTGCAAGAGCGGCTCCGCGCCGGTGGTCTTGACCTTGAGCTGGCGGAGGCTCACTTGCGAGAAGGGGCTCAAGGAGGCATCCGCCACAGTGACCTCGCCGCCCATCGCGCGGCCGACTCGAGGCAGAATGACGCCCTTGAAGAACGCCGAACTTGTGACTACGAAATACACCACCACGAGGAACACGAGCAGGGCGCCGGTGATGAAGAGCAGTTTGCGGCGCCACGAACGTCGACGGACTGGTTGGGGCGAAGACAATTCGACAGACTTCATCCGCTTTACATACTACCCGTCATCCTTCGCTGACAATCCGTACGCAACCGGACTGCACGCGGCGGGAATTTCGGCTGGCCGCCATTTCTCATCATGAGTTTGCGGACACGACGGTCTGTAGCCGCCGACGTGAGGAGGCGGAAAACGTGGACGAACGGTCCATCCGCCTCCTCACGTCGGCGGCTACGAGCGTAGGCGCGCCCCTTTCCACTCTCCGCTACAGTTTCACTTGTCGGAATTTCCTTTTGCCCGCAGTGGTGGCCCTCGATAGCCTGGCTGAAATGACTCCGTCCGGAATTGTGGTTTCCGCATTGGCGCTGATGATTCTTCCCTCTGCCAGTCTGGCCGCCGATCGTACTACGGTTGCCATTGTGGGAGAGGAGTTCCACCTCAATGGCGAACCGACATACAAGGGCCGGACCTGGAAAGGCCGCAATCTCCAGGGGCTGCTTCTGAATTCGCGGATGGTCCAGGGCATCTTCGACGATCGCAACCCGGTGACCGTCACGAATTGGGCCTACCCCGACACCGGCAAATGGGACGCGGAACGCAATACGCGCGAGTTCCTGGCCGCGATGCCCGAGTGGCGCCGGCACGGGCTGCTGGCGTTCACGCTCAACCTCCAGGGCGGCTCGCCGCAGGGCTATTCGCAAAACCAGCCCTGGCACAACTCGGCCATCGAAGCCGACGGCTCGCTGCGCCCGGACTACCTTGGCCGGCTGCAACGCATCCTGAGCAGGGCCGACGAACTCGGCATGGTCGTCATCCTTGGCTATTTCTACTTCGGGCAGGACCACCGACTGACCAACGAAGCCGCCGTGCTGCGCGCCACGGACAACGCCACCGACTGGCTGCTCGACAAGGGCTGGCGAAACGTGCTCGTCGAGATCAACAACGAGTGCAATGTCCGCTACGACCACGAACTGCTGAAGCCCAGGCGCGTCCATGAGCTGATCGAGCGCGTAAAGAAGCGATCCACGACGGCGGGACGGCCGTTGCTCGTCAGCACGAGCTATGGCGGCGGGACGATTCCGATGGAAAACGTGGTGCGCGCGTCGGACTTCCTGCTGCTGCACGGGAACGGCGTGGGCGAACCGGAGAAGATTGCCGGGATGGTTCGCCAGACGCGCGTGGTGACGGGCTATTCGCCCAAGCCAATCCTGTTCAACGAGGACGACCACTTCGCATTCGAGCTGCCGAAGAACAATTTCCTCGCCGCCGTCGGCGAGCGCGCCTCGTGGGGCTATTTCGATTTCCGCATGAAGGTCGAGGGGTTCGACGAGGGCTATCAGAGCGTGCCGGTGAACTGGGGCATCAGTTCGGAGCGCAAGCGCGGCTTTTTCAAATTGCTGTCGGAAATCACGGGCGAAAGTTCGCGCTGACAGGGCCGCAAAAAGGCGCAAAAGGCACAAAAGATGAATTTCTTTGTGCCTCTCGCGCCTTTTTGCGGCTACTTTGGCACCGGCCAATGCACCACCAAAAATTGAACGACGCGGTGATGGCCTCTGTTTCCATGGCGACAGTGGCGGTCTGGCTTGCCGGCTCGGGCTGCGCCCGGCTGACCGAGGAATGGCGCGTGCAACCCGGGAGCGAAGTCCGGCGGCCTGTGACCATCACGCGCACCAATTATCACGGCTGGCCCAATAGCCTCCTCATGCGTAGCGCCGGCGCCGAGGTCGTCATTGTCCCGGCCATCGGGCGCATCATGCAGTTCCAGTTCACCGGAGAGCCAGGACCGTTCTGGGAGAACCACGCGCTCGACGGCCAGGTGCACCTGTCGCGCGCGACGAACTGGATCAATTTCGGCGGGGACAAAACGTGGCCCGCGCCCGAAGCCGAATGGCCGAAACCGTTCGGCGGCTGGCTCCCGCCCGCGGCGTTCGACTCGATGCCCGTCGAGGCAAAGATCGAACGGGACCAGGTGGTGCTCATTTCGCCGGTCGATCTCCAATACGGCATCCGCATCGTGCGACGGGTGTTCCTCGGACCGCACGTGGATCAAATGTCGATTTCGACGCGCTACGAAAAAGTCTCCGGCGAACCGAAGAAAGTCGGTGTGTGGACCATCACGCAACTTCACGAGCCGGCGGCGTTGTTCGCGCCGGTGCCAAGCCCGTCGATTTTTGCGGCCGGCTTCCATCCTTTCGGCAAGGAACCGCCGCCGAGCCTGAAGCTGCTCGACACGGCGGATCCGCGGCTACGCCTCGTTTCGCTCAGCCGCGATCCAAAGTCCGCGCACAAGATCGGACTGGAATCCGGCAGCCTGCTCTGGGTCGGCGACAAGCAGATGCTGAAGATCGATCTGCCGCGCCTTCGGAGGGCCGAATATCCCGATGGCGGCAGCAGCGCGGAAATCTATACGAACCCGGATCCGTTGCAGTACATCGAACTGGAAATGCTCAGCCCTCTGGCCACGATGAAGCGCGGCGAGGTCATTGAATGGTCGAACGTCTACACGCTCCTGCGCCGAAGCCGGAGCGCGCCCGAAGCGGAAGCGCGGGCGATTTATGAACGCTGAGGCACTGAGGATCTCAGTTAGTCCACCCGGTTGATCTTGAGGTCGTTCTTAACCACCGTCCCGTCCTCGGCGGAGACAATCACCTCGCCAATGTTCGCCATCTTGTTGGGATTGTCGAGTTTTGCGGCCCAAAGTTCAACCTTCCACACCGGCGCCTCTTCGGTGGCGCTGTGGCGTTCGAGCCGCATTTTCGAGGCCTTGAGCGTGAGGTTTTTCAACACCGGCTCCTTCGTCGCGATCTCGAGTGCCTTGTCGGAGTCGATCTTCAGCTTGGCCCTGGGCATCTCCTTGTGCGCGCCGGTAATCGGTTCGAGGATGCGGGCCGGCCGCTTCACCGATGCCTTCGTGCCGGCCACGAATTTGACCTCCGTCGCCTTGGCAGTGGCGTCGGGGTCGTAATAAACGACGTACCAGATGTTGGGCACCAGCGTGCCGACGGATTTTTCCGAGCGAATCTGCACGATGCGATCCTTCGCTTCCTCGCCAACGTGGCGGTTGCCCTCTTTGACGAGCGCGAGGGCGGTGGGTTCGGCGGCGCGCAGCGGCGCGGCGAAGAACAAGGACGAAACGACGAGGAGACTGCCTATCCATGGACTCAATTTAGTTCTCATGCGCGGGAGGATACTGACGGAGGCGTCGAGCGCAACGATGAAAGCAGGGGATGTTACGGTGGGAGAATCGCTCGTACTCTTACTCTGACACCTCTTACTCTTACTCCTAATCTTAATCTCTAGCAGCCCGTTCAAAAACTGTAGCGGCGCTCTATGAGCGCCGAAGAAACCGCGCATTCTGGCCCGATTTCGGCGGTCACAGACCGCCGCTACAAACACACGTGGAGTTTTTGAACGGGCTGCTAGGGATCGGAGAGAGTAGGATTAAGATTAAGAGTATGAGTTAGAGTGGGAGCGGGAGAGTCTCCTCACGGCGATTCGGCGGCAATGCGGCGGTACGTCGCGATGGCCTGATCGAACGCGGCGCGGGCCTCCGCGCGCTGCGGCTCAGGGAGGGTTTGGCTGCGCGCGCGCCAAAGCTGCTCGATGGTCGCAATGCACCAGCGCGCGCTGTCGCGCGACGCGCGGATGGGCCGGCCACCCACCTTCACGTTCACCGGATTGGTGTGCAGTTGAGGGAACTCCCGCAGGGCGACCCAACAGCTGGATTGGACCGGCAGGTCGAAGCTCATTTCGTGGATCTTCCCGTCCGCCTCGACATCTTTCGCAGCAGCCGGGCGCCCGTTGACGACCACTTCGAGGAGGCGAGTGCCGCCGCGCTCGACTTCGCTCGGTGGCGGTCCGTGCATCGTGACGGTGTCGCCGATCCAGCGCCGGCCGCCGGGCGGAAAGCGCCCGCCGTGGGCCGTGGCGCGCGGTTGCTCGGCGGCGAAGGCGACCTTCGCGCGCACCGCTATTTTTCCCGGCGCGGCGAGCGCTGCCTCGCCGAAACCGGACGCAATTCCGTTGACCGTAAATTGCAGCGCGTGCGCAAAGCCGTCGCTCACGTACGACCGGCCGCGAGCCAGTCCCTCGCACCATTTCGCGAAGTCGAGTTTCTTCACCTGCCCCAGTTGCACATAAACGCGCCCCTGGCCGACGCGCCCGCCGCTCATGCAGGGGAAATCCGTCTCGCCGCTGACCTTGAGCGGGAACCCGCAGTTGAGCAGGTGATACCACATGTTCCATTCGGCGATGCGCGGCGTGTCCATCGCGCTGATGAAATCGCACGCCCCAAGCGCGGTGCTGACGGCAATCTCCATCGCGCCGACGCCGTTCATCTCGGGCACGGCAAGGTTCGGAAGTTGGTCCGCCACGCGGTCGTGGGCGGCGGCGAGTTCGGACTGGGTGATCGAGCGGTCGTTATCGGAGTCGATGCGCCCGAATTCGTCCGGCAGCAGGCCTCGCGCTGCCTCCGCCGGCGTGAGGAGCGAGTCCTGGTCCGCGTCGAGCGCAGCCAGGAGACGGCGCGCGGCGTTCTGTGAATGAATCTCCAGCCCGCTGGCCGAATGGGCGTAGCCGGCGTAGCCGCCTTGAGCTTTGGCCCATCGCATCACGGGCGTGGTCCACTTGGGCCACCCCTTGGCCTTCGTGCCGTCGCTGCCGGGATAAGACTGATCGCGTAGATTGAGCAGGCAGACGTGCCCGAGCGCTTCGGAACCGAAGCCGCTGATTTCGAGATCGTATTTCATCACGGTCAGCGGACGGCTGAGTTCGCTGACACCCGGCTTGAAGAATCGTCGCTGGTAGTCGAAGCACGGGCCCCAGGTGAGCACGCAGCCGACGTTCAATCCTTCTCCTTCGACCTGGAGAAACATGTCCTGGGGCGTCACGCCCTCGGTCGGACTGGTGTAATGCGCGCAACCGGCGCCGTGGATATGATGGTCCCCGGAGTAAAAGCCATGCGCGGCCGGATCGATCCATCGCTCCAGCTTTACGTCGAGCGGCGCGGCTTGGTTCGATGTGACCAGGAATTCGCGCTTCAACACGCGGTACTCGGGGCCGCGCGAGAATTCCACCGTGAGCCTGCCGGTCGGCAGCAACACCGTGTGGCCATCCCGCCGATACACTTGTTCCTGGAAGTAGAAGTCCGGCGCGAGCCGCTTGGCCTGCGGCGGGAATACGTGTCCGCCGGCGTCGCGGAAGACGAGCCGGGCGGCGGTCGCGGCGCCATCATCGTCGCGGATGCGCAACCGCACGGGCACTGCCGGGCGAGCCACGAACAGCACCGGAATTTCGCCGCGAAAACCGAGGTCCTGGCTGCCCTGTCCGATGTCGAAGTCGAGCGTCGCCTCCAGCCGGCCGGCGTCGCGCGTGTAGATCAGGACGATGGCGTACTCAAGTTCCAGGCCACTGAGTTGCGCGGCCATCGGCGGCAGCGTGTGCATGGCGACCTCGAGGAATCGGTTCGTGGCGCCCTCCTTCACGGCGGTTTCCTGGAGCGGCTGGCGCTGCATTCGCTGGGCGCTCAACGGCGTCATCCCGGCGTAGACTTGTCCGGCTTGCGGACTGGCGATGCGAAGCTCCTTGGTGACCGTGCTCTGGTTAATCACCTTCACGAGCGCTGGCACGTAACCCCCTTGCTGGAGCAGCGCCGGCGCCGGACCGCGCCGCACCTTGACGCGCGACTCGGGATTGATTTGGACGACGAACAGGACGTGCGGCTCGAGCAGGAGCTGAAGCTTCGCGGCATCCTGCGCTGTGATCGCGGCGCGAAGAGTTTTTGCAGTTTCCGCGGGCACTGGCGCGCCGAGGAATTCCAGCGCCTCCAGGACCCGGCCCACGTTCC
>DASTLJ010000331.1:0-9990 GCA_035715125.1 Verrucomicrobiia bacterium | reverse complement strand
TGGCCAGCATCGCCTGTTTGCCGCTGCGCAGCTTGATTTCCTTCAAGTCGCCCCGCAGATCGAGCACGCCGTCGGCCAGGGCCTGCTTGTTGGCCAGCGTGTCGAGCATCCGATGTTCGAGGGTGTTTTCGGAAACGAGATTGATGACCGTGACGGGCCGGGTCTGGTGCTTGCGCCAGGCGCGGGCGATGCGTTGTTCGAGCCTGGCAGGATTCCACGGCAGGTCGCAGTTGATCACGACGCTGGCGCTCTGGAGGTTCAAGCCGGTCGCGCCGCTGTCGGTGCTGAGAAAGACGCGGCAGTTGGCGTCGTTCTTGAAGGTGTTGATCTCGGCGCGGCGGCGCAACTGCGGCACGCTCCCGGTGTGCCAGGCGAAGCCGGCCTTGAGCCGCTGGCACAACTCCCGCACCAATTCGAGCATCCGCTCCCACTCGGAAAACACGATGGCCTTGGCGTCGTTTTCGCGACATTCCTCGAGGACCTTCTCCAACTCGGCCAGCTTGGGGCACTCGCGGTCTTCAGGGTCGAGGATATAGTTGGTGTCGCAAATCATGCGCATCATCGCCAGTTCGCGCTGGAGTTTCTCCTGCTCGGGCTGCGTGAGCGGACGGCGCTGGGCGGCGTTCATAAGCGCCGCCACTTGATGCTCATGCGCGCTGTAATTCTGCTTCTGAAGCTCGGTCATCGAGACGAAATGGTTCCGGTCCGTGCGCTCGGGAAGCTCGGTTTCCACATCCGCCTTGCGGCGGCGGAGCATGTAGGGGCGGATGCGCGCATGAAGCTGGTCGAGGTTGCGATAGCCACTGGGACGGCCGCGGTCATCCAGTTCATAGAAGTCGCGGTTGAAGCGGAACAGCGGGCCGAGCGCCGACGGGTTGAGGAAATCCATCAGCGAATGAAGCTCGTCGATGCGGTTCTCAATCGGCGTGCCAGTCAGCACGAAGGCATAGCGGCTGCGCAGGCGCTTGACGGCCTGCGCGGTCTTGGTGCTCCAGTTCTTGATACGCTGGGCTTCGTCGAGCACGACGATGTCCGGCGCCAGCCGCGTGTTCACGTCGAGCGCGTCGGCCAGCATCTGTTCATAGTTCACCAGTGTAAAGAACGGCGCGCCGTCGTAACGGCGGAGCCGTTGCTGGCGACCGCCGAAGACGAGCTGGTACGGCAGTCCCGTGAAGCGCTGAATCTGTTCCTCCCACTCCGTCTTGAGCGAGGCGGGCGTGACGACGAGCACGCGCCGGGCCTTGCCCAATCGGTGCAGCAACGCGCACGCGGCGATGGCCTGGATGGTTTTGCCCAGGCCCATTTCGTCCGCCAGCAGCCCGCGCTCGGTGAACGCGAGGTGCAACATCCCTTCGCGCTGGTACGGAAAGAGCGGCACGGTGGTTTCGTGCGCGGGCCACTCGCCGCTCTGGACTTTCAATTCGTACTCGTGACGAAGCTGTTTGCGTTCGCTGGCGCGGCGGCGGTTTTCGAGCCACGGCGCGACTTCTTGCGAAATGCGAATCTGCGGAAAGTCCCCTTCGCGCAATTGCTGCAGTCCGTCGAGCGCCGCCTCCGGCGAGCCGTCGGCCAGCCGCCCTTCGGCGTCGAACCACTTGGCGACGGCGCGTGGCGGCTTCTCTCCCCCATTCACCAGCCGCAGCGTGTCGGCGACCGGATCGATCACGACGTCGAGCCGCGTCGGGCCGCTCTGCTGCGCGCTGGTGAAGAGCCGGCGGAAGCGGCCTTCCAGGTGGAGCAGCACTGCCTCGACGTGCTTGCAGGTGCCCAGGCCGTTGATGCGGAAGTCCACGCAGTCGCAGGCGAACTGCCGCTGGCGCACGTCGCGCACTTCCACGGCGTAGGAAAGCCCGCTGCCGGACTTGACGTGGAAATTGGAGAAAACCGGGTGCCGCGGGTCGGCGTTCGCGATGTCGAAAGACTCCTCGCGCGCGCGCAGCCGGCGCTTGTTGATTTCATCGTTGTCGGTCGTGCGCCAGTCGTGCGCCGAGGGAATCTTGAGGCCGGCGGCCTTGCTTTTCGTGAGTGCCATTCGCCCTATCATCCGGTTCGCCGCGGCGCACTCAACGCGAAGTTGTTGGCAGTTGCTGACCCGTTGCTCACAAGTTGTTCGCAGCGTCCCAAATCCGCGCGTCCTTTCAAACCGCAGGCTTTAACCACGAATGAACACCAATGAACACGAATGGAACCCGACACGGATAGCACGGATTAACGCGGATCGTTTGGCCAACCCTCGCAGCGGACCAAATTCGCCCGAAGCCGCGCTCCGGCCGATCCCGGGCTTGACGCTTTCTCCGAGGATTGGCTAGCGTGAGAGGCGCTGCGGATGGTGGCTGTAGCTCAGCATGGTTAGAGCCCCAGATTGTGGATCTGGTTGTCGCGGGTTCAAATCCCGTCAGCCACCCCAGCTTTTCAAAGGGAAACGGCCCGGGTTCATTTCTTCTTTTCTTTCGCCTCGCGGGCGCGGGTGGCGATGGCTTCGAACTTGAGGCGCAGCGCGGCAATCTCGGCTTCGGTTGGGGTTCGGCCGTAGTCGCGAAGTTCGAGCGATTCGCCGAGCCAAAGAGCGCTGCCAAGGTGGAGACACTCAAAGCCATCGGCCTTCCAGCCTGGCTTGAGCTCTGGCGGTGCGTTGGTCATGAGCCAGCGCTCGACCTGTTGCGTTTCGCCGATTTGTTCCTTGCGCGGTTCCACGTAGCCGCCGCCGAGAAAGTTCCCAGTGCGACGGCTGCCCCAAGAATAACCGGGGATGGTGTGATATATGGGCTCCATCCAGCGATGCTCGATTAGAGCGACGCCATTGGTGACGGCGAGGCAAACGCCGGGGCGAGACTTCCAATCCTCCGAAAAGCTGCGGTTGTAAATGATGCCTCCGGACGCGCGCCAATGGCTATTCGTGCCAAACCAGTTGGTCGTGAACTCGACACCGCCGTAGCGGAAGGGCTCGGCATTCGTCCCGGCGGCACAAGCCAAGGGCAAAGATTGTAGACAATTTCATGGCGACGTCTCTTCGGCGAGAGCGGATTCCTCGTGTGGAAGCTCGGGCGGGGGCGGGATGGCGAGGTGTTGCTGCCAGCGGGCAATGGCGACGGCCTGTTCGTGGAGCCGCTCGGCGGTCGAGGCGAAGTGTTCCTGCCAACGATTGAGGATGAGAAGCTGCTGATGAATCCGCCAGGAGTCCTCGCGCAGTTTGGAGAGGTGATGGTTTACGATGAATGGGAAAAGCAGCCATACGACGAAAAAGATCACGCTGCCGACCAGGATCAATATCCCGACGACGCCGGTGAACAAGGTTCCAAACAGGCCGATATTATCATTCATGGTTTCTCCTTTTTCTTCTCCGGCTTTTCGTTGAGGGAATAGCGGCCAGCCGGAGGGATTTGGCAAGTTGATTTCACAACGGTCTTCCGCTTGCCAACGGATGCTATGGGGCCTCCATGGTTGACGTGGGCATCTCCTGCGGTTGTCATGGGATTATGGAATCTTTCTTGCGGAGTTCGTTCAAGGATTTTCTACGGAACAAGACGGGCCAGGGCGGTTCGGCGTTGCACGACTTCATCAAGGGTTAATCGCTACGAACCTCCTCAGGCTAGCCCCGCTGCCCCCTCCAAGGCGACGGAGTTCAGGGCCGTAGGCCCGTCCTGTTATAGCCTGGGCTGGAGCGAGCATCGCGAGCGGAGGCCCAGGTAACCTGTCCCGTAAAATCTCCGGAGGCCTGAAAGGCCGGAACAATTTGCTCAACGAGCCCCCTCACCCTGGCCCTCTCCCCATCGGATGGGGTGAGGGGAGGCCGCTCGGTTCAGCTCGCGAATTTTCGGGCGATGACGGTGGCGTTGTGGCCGCCGAAGCCGAAGGAGTTGTTCACGATCGCGTCGACCCGCATCTCGCGCGCGGTGTTGGGCACGTAGTCCAGGTCGCACTCGGGGTCGGGCGTCTCGAGGTTGATGGTGGGGGGCACGACGCCGGTTTGGATGGCCTTCACACAGAAGACGAGTTCGGTGGCGCCGGCGGCGCCCAACATGTGGCCGGTGGCGCCTTTGGTGGAGCTGACGGCCAGTTTCCTGGCGTGGTCGCCAAAGACGGTCTTGATGGCCTGGGTTTCGGCGACGTCGCCTTGCGGCGTGCTCGTGCCGTGAGCGTTGATGTACTGGATGTCCGTGGGGGCGAGCCGGGCGTGGCGCAGGGCCATTCTCATGCAGCGGGCGGCGCCTTCGCCAAACGGGGCGGGCGCTGTCATGTGGTTGGCGTCGGCCGTGTTGCCGTAGCCGGCGAGTTCGGCGTAGATGCGGGCGCCGCGGGCCCTGGCGTGTTCGAATTCCTCAAGGACGACCACGCCGGCGCCTTCGCCCATGACGAAGCCGTCGCGGTCGGCGTCGAAGGGGCGGCTGGCGCATTTGGGTTCGGCGTTGCGCGTGCTCAGGGCTTTCATGGCGCAAAATCCGCCGATGCCGATGGGGACAATCGTGGCCTCGGCGCCGCCGGCGAACATAACGTTGGCGTCGCCCATCTTGATGGTGCGCCAGGCTTCGCCGATGGCGTGGGTGCTGGTGGCGCAGGCGCTGCACGTGGCGAGGTTGGGGCCGCGCAGCTTGTAAAAGATGCTGAAGTAGCCCGAGGCCATGTTGAGGATCAGCATCGGGATCATGAACGGCGAGAGCCGGCCGGGGCCTTTCGCGAGCAGGATGGAGTGTTGGTCTTCGGTGGTTTTCAGCCCGCCGATGCCCGAACCGATGAACACGCCGACCTGGTCGCGGTCTGTTTTCTCAAGGTCGAGCCCTGAATCAAGCAGGGCCTGACGGGCGGCGGACACACCGAACTGCGAGAAGCGATCCGAGCGGCGCGCGTCCTTGGGGGACGGGAAAGCGGGCGCGGGATCGAACTGTTTGACCTCGCCGGCGATTCGAGCGTCGTACGCGGCGGCGTCAAACAGAGTGATCGGGCCGATGCCGCATTCGCCGGCCAGCAGGTTTTTCCACGCTGTCTCCACGTCGTTGCCGACGGGAGTGACGGCGCCCAGGCCAGTGATGACGACTCTGCGTTCGGTGTTGCCGGGCATAAAAATCGAACGGGGCAGCCGGCTTGACTTCAGCCGGAGCTGCCCCGGAAAGCCTGGATGGAAGTTACTTGCGGGAATCTTCGATGTACTTGATCACGTCGCCGACGCTTTGAAGCTTCTCAGCTTCCTCGTCCGGGATTTCGTGACCGAACTCTTCTTCCAACGCCATGACCAGCTCGACCGTGTCCAGGGAGTCGGCGCCCAGGTCCTCGATGAACTTGGCGTCGGGGGTCACCTGGTCAGCGTTCACGCCCAGCTGCTCCACGATGATTTTTTTGACTTTTGATTCTACCGATTCATCAGCCATGACTTTTCTCCGGTTGATATTTGGTCACTTGCTATGCCAGGGGTGCGGACCCGTCAAGCCCTGAATCGTGGCGCGCGCGTGACCGGTTGGTTCTCTGGGTTTTGCGCACTGTTTCGGTCGTCTGGTCGAAAATCGCGGCTTGTCTAGCGGCTGCTCCGGGCCGTGTCCAGAGTTAAATTCGCCGGTCACATGACCATCCCGCCATCCACGGTCAGCACCTGGCCGGTAATGTATCGGCCCCCGGGGCCCGCCAGGTAAAGGGCGGCTTCCGCGATGTCCTCAGGTTTTCCCAAGGCATTGAGCGGAATGCGTTCCAGCAGGGACGCACGAGCCTTTTCGTCCAGCCCGGCGGTCATGTCCGTGTCGATGAAGCCGGGAGCGATGGCGTTGACGCTGATGCCGCGCGAGCCGAGTTCGCGGGCGCAGGCCTTGGTGAAGCCAATGAGGGCGGCTTTGCTGGCGGCGTAGTTGGCCTGGCCGGCGTTGCCGATGAGGCCGATGATCGAGGAAATGTTGATGATGCGGCCGCTCCGCTGTTTGAGAAACGATCGCGTGAAAGCCCGCGTGAAGGCAAACGCGCCTTTGAGATTTGTATTGAGCACGGCGTCCCAGTCCGCGTCGCTCATGCGCATGAGCAGGCCGTCGCGCGCGATGCCGGCGTTGTTGACGAGCACATCCACCCGGCCCGCTTCGGCGAGAATGCGCTCCGCCGCGGCGCCGACCGCGGCACTGTCCGCCACGTCCACGGCGAGCGCCCACGCTTTGCGGCCGAGCGCCTTCACTTCCCCGGCGACCTTCTCCGAATTTTGCGCCGTGCGCGATACGCAGACCACGTCCGCGCCCGCGGCAGCAAAGCGGAGCGCGATGGCGCGCCCGATGCCCCGGCCCGCGCCGGTGACGACGGCGATTTGATTGGCCAGCGAACTCATGACGAGCGGAGGTTGGCAGGGGAGGGCGGGGGGATGTCAATGAGGGAAGAGGGGGCGTGATACGTAAAACGTAAAACGTGAAACGTAAAAGAGGTCCAGTCCGCTTTTGCGTTTCACGTTTCACGATTCACGTTTTACGATTCACGTTTCACGATTTACGTTGCACAATCTCCTGCCGCAACAACTCCAACGCCTGCTGCGCGGTCACGTACTTGAACGTCTCGCGATCCACCGGGTTCAGTTTCCTCACGGCGTGCGCTCCAGTCGCGGTCGCCAGGCCAATCCACACCGTGCCCACCGGCTTTTCCGTCGTGCCGCCGTCCGGGCCCGCGATCCCGGTCACGGCCAGCGCGTGGTCCGCGCCAGTGCGCTCGCGGGCGCCTTCGGCCATTTCGCGGACCGTGGCTTCGCTTACGGCGCCGTGCGTGGCAAGGGTTTGAGCGCGGACACCGAGCAGATTCTGCTTCGCCTCGTTGTTGTAGGTCACCAACCCGGCGAGGAACACCGCCGACGCGCCCGGCACGTTGGTGATCCGGTGCGCGATGAAGCCGCCCGTGCAGGATTCTGCAAGCGCCACGGTTTGCTTTCGCCCCGTGAGCAGCCGGACCAGGACCGCCTCCAGGGATTCGTCGTCCACACCGAACACAAGTTCGCCCAGCCGCTCGCGTGTGATGCGCTCGGCGTCGGCGACCCACTCGCGGGCCCGCGGGCCGCGCGCGGTGAAGCGCACGTCCACTTCGCCCACACGGGCGCAGTAGCCAATGTCCAGCCCCTTTTGGACGAGCGACGAGAGCGCCGCGGCGATCTTCTGCTCGACGAGCGACTCGCCCAGCCCGGTGGTCCGCAACGTGCGGCAGACGAACTCGCCGTCAGGTGGGAACCGTTTTTGGATAATGGGCAGGACTTGCTCGACAAACATCGGGCGCAGTTCGCGCGGCGGCCCCGGCAGCAGCACCAGCAGCCTGCCACCCGGCGCCTCGAGCACCAGCCCTGGCGCGGTGCCGTGCGCGTTCATCAGGACCGTCGCCCCTTCCGGCACCTGGGCCTGCACGCGCGTCCGGGGCGGCATCCGTCGGCCGCGCGCGGTAAAGAATTGCCCAATGTGCTGGACGATCGACTCGTCCTCGCGCAGCGGCAGCCCCAGCAGTTCCGCCAGGAGGTCGCGCGTACGGTCATCGCTTGTCGGCCCGAGGCCGCCGGTGACAAGGACGAGTTGGGCCTCGGACAGAGCCACCCGGACGGCCTGCTGGATGGCCGTGGCCGAGTCGTCGACAGCGACTTGCCGGGTGACGACGTAGCCGTGATCGGCAAGCTGGCGGCAAATCCATTGCTGGTGTGTGTTGAGAACACGACCGAGCATCAACTCGCTGCCGGTGTTGATGAGTTGGATTTGCATGCGCGTGCCGAGTCTGCCCGGGGGCCAAACAAAGTGCAAACGGTCGTGCGCTGCAGGTGTGAACGGCCAAAACGGCCTGCCGTTGATTTTCAACCACTTGTGAATGCAGATCCGGCCCCGACGCGGGAAAGAATCATGCGGGAATTTCCGGGAAGAACCGCACGGATCCGCAAAGTCCGCCGGGACGTCCGGCCGGTCCGAACGAGCCGAACCGAAGCCCAGTGGCACTGCCACCGGGTGCCCCAACAGACTTACTCTATTCATCATACGGCCATTGTCGCACGAGGGCTAGGACAACGGCGGTCCACTGGAGCCACCTCCAGTCAAAAAGTTTCGACTGCCGCAGCCACAGCCACGTGCCCCGGCGAAAATAGAGCAGAGGCCGGAGCCGGAAAGGGGAAAGACGGGAAAGTGGGAAGTGGGGAAAGTGGGAAAACGGCAAGACCGGCTGCGGGACTGACCCACTACTGCTCGACCTCAGGGGCGTCTCGCTAACCGGAAGAAGCCGTAAAGAACGGCGCAGAGAACAACCACCACGCCCGCAGCCTGCCAAGCCGGGCGGCGCCAGATTGGAACGGGATGCAGGCGATAGGATTCTTCCAGAAGTGCCTCGGCAGCCTTGCGTGAGGTTTCGTCGGGCGGGGGGTCTGGAGGTGGAGGAGGCATCGGCACCGGTTTGGGTTCCGCCACGGACGATTCTTTGAGGAAGCGTTGAATCGCTGTTTCGGAGAGCGATTGGCGAAAATAACGATTCCCACTCCTCGACACGACGTTCCGCAGGAGCTTATCCTCTGGTCCGGGATAAGGCCGGGCGTTCATCAAAACTAATTCACCTTCCATCCACGGATTCGTGATGCCCGGCGAAAAGAAAGCGTATTTCTCGTAAAACGAATTGGTAAACCCGGCGTGCTTGCCAAAGGTCTCGAAGCGGCCGTGCCACTGCTGTGGATAGCCTTGCTCTGCTGCAATGAAAACCTGCGGAAGGTTGGTTATACGAATTCCCGGATGTTCGTAAGTGTACATCTCGAGCAGTCTAACTATCCCGCGAATTGTATCAGTCTCGGCTTCGTACTGTCTTTCAACTTGGTGGCATCCTGTGCAAATCAAAGCCAGCGCGCTGACCGAAAACCGGAAGTTGAAAACCAAGCGAAGCATTGCTAGCGTGTCCAGCTTGTGCCGTTGCGGAAACGCGCAATGGTTTTTGGCGCGAATCCTACGTTCTGAAGCGAGTTCGGCGCTCCCTTTTCCATGATACCGAGTTCGGCATGGTCCGTATCCTCAGCGTGCCGTCCTGGACCGTGCCCAATTTCATGTGCAGTCACAGCATGAATGCGTTCAACGTACTGCTGCGCCAGCTTCGGCGCCCAAAAGGAATCGTTGAACCGCGCCCTCGGCTGATCGTAGGAGGGTGGTCTGCGTCCGAACTCGTAATCCCGGATTGCTTCCAAAAAGATGGCAGAATAGCCGAGAGCCCTGTTGGGATCCACGATTAGCCACCTGCTGGTTTTCGGTGTTACGCCCGACAGAGGAATGTACCGGTCTGGATCCCCATCGTCGGGGTATGGCGACTCATATCCAAATACGACCGAGAAAGCCCAAAACTCGGGGCGATCCTGGCCTTTGAGCTGCAGGTTGCCGCCGTCGAAGACAGTACCGAACACACTGAAAGCAGGCTCGTGACGTTTGAAGGGCACAGTGCTCTGCGTGTTCCAACCTTGCGCATTCGCATCAACCAACAGGATGTAGGCTGGGCCAAACCTCGGCTGTGCCGCCTGCACGAAAGGCATGGCATGCGTCAATGCGGGCAGCGGCGGCGACTGGAGTCCCAACTGCGATGGATAAACAACGTCACCTGCGAGGTAGGTATCGTCATCGTCAAACAGTTTCACCACCCGATTCGTTAAATCTCCTGGTGGCACTCCGACGATTTCGACTACCGTCCGCGACATTCCAAATTGGGCTCGGCTGCTCCACGAGTAGTCAATCGCATAAGCTCCGACTCCGACGATCTCCAACTTGCCACCAGCAAACAGTTGCGGCCCATCGCTGTCGCCGGTATGAATCACGGCGACCTGAGAACGCCCTGTTGCCGGAAAGTTTGTTTTGTACACATTGATTGATCCTGTGACATATCCTGCCTCACTGCCACTGGAGGGCGGCGCCGCCATAGAATCGAACTCCAGATGCAGCTTGCGCCAGACCGTCAGCATGGGCGACAGCGCACCTATGAAGCCGAAGGCCGTTCCTTGACCCGGCGGGACATACATGGTCGCCAAAGGACTCGTCACTTGCAAGGCGTCCA
>DASTLJ010000330.1:0-2094 GCA_035715125.1 Verrucomicrobiia bacterium | reverse complement strand
GACTTCGCGCCGGCCTGGAAACCGCCGGGGATCTTGCGCTGACAAATCTCACGGCGCTCGACCAATTCCGCTACCAATTCTCCGCGTCGGCCATCCCGAACTGGAGCAGAGCGCTCCTATCGCTCTTGCGTCTGGAGTCGCAGATTCAAATGGCGCGCGCCGCCATCGCCATCGAGCGGCACCGGCTCAAGCTTGGTCGCGCCCCTGAATCTCTCGCGAAGCTCGTGCCGGAGTTCCTCCGCGAAATGCCCGTGGACTATATGGCTGGCCGGCCGTTGCTGTACGCCGTCAATCCCGACGGCACCTTCGCGCTCTACTCGGCGGGCGAAGACGGCCGCGACGACGATGGTCTCGGCGACGATGTCGTGTGGCCGCAAGCGAGCTTGCCGACGCGGGTGACCACGCCCCAGTCCGGCGAAAGGATTCCGACACTCACGTTCCAGGACGCGTCGCCACGCGACGTCATCGAAAAGCTCGCCCGGCAAGCGGGGCTGGAGTTTCGTTACCAGCCGAAGGCCGCGGAGAAATTGCCCGCGAAGTTCTCCTTTACCCTCAGCAACGTCACCCCCTCCGAGGCGCTCGACGCCACGCTCCAACGACTGAATTTGGCGCTGGTGCGCGGCCCGAAGCACTCGAACCACTGCGTCGTGGTGAATCCATTTGTTCGCCGGGACCATTAGAAGCAGGGTGAGGCGGTGGGAGTCAGGACGGCGTCACGTCCGCTGGCAGCGTGCGGATTTGGCCGAGAAGCAGAAAAACCGAAAAAGACCTTGAACAAGGAGGGGACATTTGTTAAATGATTACCGACATTTCCAAACGCACCCATGAGTAAGAGAGTTGAGGGGCCACTTTATTCCCCTGTTTTTTCATTTCTCGCGCTTGAGCCAAATCATTGTCAGTCGGGGTGGCCTTTCCAGCGGCCCTTACTGCCAGGCCGGGATGTGTTTTGGGCTGAACTCCAACCGTGACATCGACTCGCCACCTATCCGAATACCCTATGAAGCAAAGCAGTAAACCGACCAACGGGATCGCTCAACATGCTCAACTAAAGCTATTTACGCGACATAGTCCGATTCAAGCCGTCCAGTTCGATGGCTTGAACCGCCGCCGGTTCGTCCAGCGCATTCTGGCCGCTGGAGCGGGCGCACATTTCGTCGGCCTTGGCCTGCCGGCCTTTGCGGAGGAGTTATTGCAGAATCCCGGCCCTGCCATTGGGCCGCCGAAGCGGCTCGATTCCGTTCGCCGCTGGAACAAGATCGCGATCGATGCCAGCGGTATCGACCATGCGATCGCGCGCGAACAACTTGGTCCAGGTCGCGCCAGCCGGGCGATGGCCATCGTCCATATCGCCATATTCGACGCAATCACCGCGGCGGTTGGACAATTCGAGAGTTACGCAGGCGTCAAGGCGCCCCCCGGCCCGATCTCGTTGCAGGCCGCCGTGGGTCAGGCAGCGCATGATACACTGTCGGAGCTCTTCCCGGCGCAGGCGGCCACCTTCGAAACGCTGCTGGCAGAGGACCTCCGCGCCATCAAAAACAGACCGGCCAGGGCGAATGGCATTCTCCTGGGCCGCAGGGCGGCCAGTGAGTGCCTCAGGCTTCGAGCAAACGACGGTTCGGAAACTCCCGAACCGCTCATTGGCGTCGGCTACATCACGAGCAACGATCCGGGGCGCTGGCGCATGGATCCGGTCAGCCTGATCCCGCTTGCGCTGGGAGCGCACTGGGGCGAGTGCAAGCCGTTCGCCCTGGAATCGACCAGCCAGTTTCGGGTCCCGCTACCTCCCGCCATGACCAGCCCGGAGTACACGGCCGCTTACAACGAAGCGAAGAGCGTGGGCGGCGACGGTGTGATAACGCCCACGGTACGCACTGCGGATCAAACGCACGCCGGCCTCTTTTGGGCTTATGACGGACTGCCCAGCCTGTGCGCGCCGCCGCGGCTCTACAATCAGATTACGGTCCAAATTGCCGACCAAATGGGATCGGATGTGATCGAGACGGCGCGGCTCCTGGCTCTGGTGAACGTGGCGATGGCCGACGCCGGCATGGCCGTCTGGGAGTCGAAGTATTTCTACGACTACTGGCGCCC
>DASTLJ010000329.1:0-34976 GCA_035715125.1 Verrucomicrobiia bacterium | reverse complement strand
TTTTGCCGCGTGCGGCGTTTCCAGATTGCCAATCCGTTGGTGCTCGCGGCGGCCATCCACTCGCTATCAGCGGAAAACGCGATACCACGCCGGTACACCGAATCGATGGGCGCGGGCACCGCCCACTCGGTGCCATTGGTGCGCGTCAGGAGGTCGAGCACGTGAACGTCCGTCGGGCACGCCGTCGCCAGCCATCGGCCGTCCGGCGAGAGCGCGACACCTTGCACGGATTTGTGGGAGTGATCGCTGAAGGCGGCTTCATGTTCCGAGAAGGGCGCCCGCCACAGGTAATGCCATTCGAAGCCGCGAAAGTCCGGCTGGCCGGCGCGCGGGAGGTAGTTGGTGAGAATTTGCGTCATGCGCGCCGCGTAGCCTTGTTCCCAGCTCATCTGGGCCAGGCGCATGTCCGCGACATAGAGACTGTACTCGGCGAGCTGGCGCTGTTGCTCGGCCTCGACACGGCGTTGCTCGGCCATCTGGCGCTGGTCTTCGGCGTCCAGGCGGCGCAGCTCGGCGGATTCCCTCTCCTGATCCGCGCGGGAGCGCTGCAGGATTTCCGCTTCGCGCAGCCGCTCGATGTGCCAGAGCGCGATGGGCGAGGCGACCGCAATGCCCAGCAGGACCAACGCCAGCACCGCCGCCACGCTCGCCAGGGCCGGGCGGCGTTTCACCCACTTCCACGCCCGTTCGCTGGTGGTCACCGCGCGGGCCGAGATCGGTTCCCCCCGCAGCCACCGCTCGAAATCGTCGGCCAGCGCCGCGGCGGACCGGTAGCGGTGCTCCGGTTTCTTCTCCAGGCAGCGCAGGCAAATCGTTTCCAGGTCGCGGTCGATGCGCCCATCGAACGTGCGTGGCGGCACGGGGTCCTTGTGGACGATTTTCTGCAACACCTCCACAACGCTGTCACCCTTGAACGGCGGCACGCCGGTCAGCATCTCGAAGAGGACCACGCCCAGGCTGTACACGTCCGTCGCGGCCGTCAGTTCGGTCGTCTTGCCTGCGGCTTGCTCGGGCGCCATGTAGGACGGACTCCCGACAATCCCCTCCGGCCGCGTCAGGGCCTGCCCGCCTTCCGTCAGCTTGGCGAGGCCGAAGTCGGTGACGAACGGCTCGCCGCTGGCGTCCAGGAGGATATTCGCCGGCTTGATGTCCCGGTGCAGCACCCCGTGCTGGTGCGCGTAATGGACGGCCCGCGAAATTTTCGCCAGCAGCTCGGCAGCGTTGCGCGCGGGAAACGGCTGGCCGCGGAGGCGCCTGGCCAGGTTCGGCCCGTCCACGAGCCGCATCGTGAAGTAATGCTGCCCCTCGTGCTGTCCCACGTCGAACACCGGGACAATGTTCGGATGATCCAGCCGTGCGACCGCCTCGGCTTCACGGTAGAAGCGCTGGACGAAGTCGCGCGACGCGAAGGCGCCCGCCAGAAGCATCTTGAGGGCGACCACTCGCTTCAGGCTGACCTGGCACGCCTTGTAGACCACGCCCATCCCGCCGCGGGCGATTTCCTCCAACAACTCATAGTCACCGAACAGTCGGGGGGGCGACGCACCCGCCGTCGCAGGAGATTGCTGCGCGGAAGTCGCCGCATTGTCGGCGAGCGCCACGTCGAACAGGCAGGCCGCGCACAATGATTCCGGAGCGCCGGCCGTCAACGCCGCTCCGCAGTTTGGGCAGCTTCGCGTCCCGCTGGGCATGGCTTCGGGCATGATGGGCTAAGGTGCCACAGAATCAACACTGGTGCAGCGCGGGAGAGGTTGAATCGCTGAACCGCGGTAGGGACGCGCTGCCGCGCGTCCTGGCCGACAGGCAGGTCGTATTTGTTTAGGGTCACCATCAGCGCGTCCGATCTTTGTCGGAAACTTTGTCGGAAACTTTGTCGGCGAGCGCACGGTCGACAAAGTTTCCGACAAAGTTTCCGATAAAGGGAACGTCAGTAAAGGAGGCGCTAAACACGTCCGCAGGTCGGCCCTACCACGTTCATGGAGCTGACCTCTGCAAAAACAATTCAGGCGCGAACCGCGCGGCGGCTCGCGCCCGTCAATCCCGGCCGCGATGTCAGTCGAGCTTCGGCAGCTTGCCGGCTTTGTAGCTGTCGAGGAATTCCTGGAACTTTTCCCGTGTGTCGGCGTCGGCCAGTTCGACTGCTTTCTTCTGGGTTTCCACGGCCTTCTCCTTCTTGCCGTTCATGAACTGGACGCGGGCGAGCGTATCGAGGATTGCGGCGTCCTTCCCGCTGGCGGCGTCGTTGGCGCGCGTCGCGATTTTCTCGGCGAGTTTGAGGTCGCGTTCCTCGAGGCCCTCGCGCGTGGCGATATCCCAGGCGAGCTGGTTCTGGAGCATGGCGTTATCCTTGTTCTTGTCGCTGATCTGCTCGATGAGCTTGTAGCCGCCCTTGTAGTCCTTTTTCCCGAAGTGGATTTGCACGCGTGCCATTGAGAACGCATCGCGGTGTTCCTCGGGCAGCAGCTTTTCCATCTTCTGGAGTGTGGCCTCGGCGGCCTCCCACTTCTCGTCCTTCATGGACGTGCCCAGTTCGCGCGAGAGCGTGCGCAACTGCTGCTGGTTCTTCTGGGCTTCCGCCTGTTCGGCCGCCGCTTTCTTTACGTCGAAGCTGCCGTCGAGAACCTGCTCGAGCGTTTTTTCCTTGAGCTCCATCGGGTGCCCGATCCACGCAATCGTGCCCTGTTTGTCGACGACGAAGGCGCTCGGAATGCCGCCCTGGCCGGCGGCCGTCATCCAGGCGTCCGCCATCGCGCCCCGTTCGCTCTTGCTCTTGTCATCGAGGGCGACGCGGTAGGTCATCTTGTCGCCCATCTTCTTGATGAACGGCGCGACGGCGCTTTCGTCGCGCTCCCACACGTCCTGGCCGATGACGATGAGGCCCTTCCCCTTGTACTTCTGGTGCAGTTCGTTCAGGTGCGGGATTGAAACCCGGCACGGTCCGCACCACGTGGCCCAAAATTCCACGATGTAGGCTTTGCTCTTTTCCAATTCTTTCACCGGCTCGCCCTGGACCCATTTGCCGACCTGAAGCTTTGGCGCTTTATCGCCGACCTTCAGGGTGGCCTCTTCGGCCGCCTGCATTATTAATGAGCCCGCCGCAAGGGCGAGTGCCGTCGCCAGCCATCTAGATACGTTCGTTTTCATGCTTTTACGCGGGGTCAAATTTTTGCGCGCCGACGCCACCCCGGGTAACGGCAACGCATGGTTTTCCCGCAGCCGGCTGCATCAGCCTGCCGCGGGTGGAACCACTCGAGATTCACTCGCGCCCTCAACACCTCCTGAGCAAGGCAGAAGTTGCGTCCCGGCGCAAGCCTTCCTCTGTTCATGTTTCTCACTTGTCCTCGCCGGCGAACCCTTGCTGTCGCAAAGCCTCGAACAGGACGAGCGCGACGCAATTCGACAGATTCAGCGAACGGGCCTCGGCGTTGAACATCGGGATGCGGAGCCAGCGGTCGCGGTTTTCCTCCAGCAATGGACGCGGCAATCCCGCCGTCTCGCGGCCGAACACCAGGAAATCATTCGGCTCGAAATGCGCCTGCGCGTAGTGTCGCGGCCCGCCGGACTCGACGAACCACAGCCGCGCGCCGCCGGGGAGCTGCGTCGCGAATTCCGCCCAGTTCTTCCAGCGTCGCCACTCGACATGCTGCCAATAGTCCATGCCGGCGCGTTTGAGCTGCCGGTCATCGAGTGCGAACCCCAACGGCTCGATGAGGTGCAGCGTCGAGCGCGTGGCCGCGCAAAGACGGGCCACGTTGCCAGTGTTCGGCGGAATTTCCGGCTCGAGGAGGACGATGTGCATGGATGGGGAGTTAAATCGTTGAATCGTTGAATCGGGCAAAGGTGCGCCCGCTTCAACGCTTTAACGCTTTAGCGATTCAACGATTCAACGATTTAACGGTTCAACCCTTAACGTTTCACGCCTCACGTTTTCGATAAAATACCCGCCACAACACCAGCCCTCGCGCGGGCGCAGTCACGCCGGCGACGCGGCGATCCTTCGCGGCGAGCATCCGATTCAGGTCGGCTTCCGTCCATTGGCCGCGGCCAAGCTGCACGAGGGTTCCGACGATGCCGCGGCACATCTTGTACAGGAACCCATCGCCTTCGAGGATAAACGTGAGCAGCGGTCCGCTACGGCGAATGGCGCAGCGTGTGAGCGTCCTCACCGTATCCTTGATTTCGTAGGTGTGCGTGGCCGCGAAGGAACGGAAATCGTGCCGGCCCAGCAGGCGACTGGCCGCGGCGCGCATCGCGGGTACGTCGAGCTTCGTGGGGACGTGCCAGGCTTGCGTTCGAAGCAGGGGGTTCATCACCGGGCGGTTCCAGACGAAATAACGGTACTGCTTGCCGCTGGCGTCGAAGCGCGCGTTGAAGTCCGTCGGGACGCGCTGCACCGAGACGACACGGATGTCCTCCGGCAGAAATGCGTTCAACGCCAGCGGCGCCTTGCGGAGCGGCATCCGGAACTCGGCGCGGGGAATCTCCAGGTCCGCCACCATGCCGAGCGCGTGGACGCCCGTGTCCGTGCGGCTCGAGCTGTAGATCCGCTTCACGGACGGGAATAGCCTAGAGACCGCCAGTTCGACCTTCTGCTGAACGCCGGCGCCGACTTTCTGCGTCTGCCAGCCCTGGTAAGCGGTGCCGTCGTAGGCGATGGTGAGTTTGAGTTTGATGGGGCCCAAACGAGGCGGAGCGTGTTGCGTGTTGCGTGTTGCGTCAAGTATTCCCCGGACAAACCATGCTGCTTGACGCAGCACGCACCACGCACCACGCATCACGCACCACGCGGCCCGACCACCCGTCAGCCGGCCGCCGATGCATCCAAAAAACTCTGCAACAGAATCGCCGCCGCCATCGCGTCCACTTTCTGCTTGCGGTCGGCGCGGCGGACATTGCCATGGAGCAACACGCGGTTCGCTTGCGCGGAGGTCAGCCGTTCGTCCCAGGTCCGGACCGGAATGGGTACGGCGCCCGTAAGTCGGGTAACGAACTCGCGGACTTTCTCCGCGGCCGGGCCGTAAGTGCCGTCCATATTCCGCGGCAGGCCGACGAGGATCATTTCGCAAGGCTTGCCGGCGAGAATCTCCTCCAGGCGCTCGATGAACGCATCGAATGGCTCTGCGGGAACGAATTCCAAGGGCTGGGCGATGAGCTTCAGCTCGTCGCTAATCGCCAAGCCGATCCGCTTTGTCCCGACATCAAGGGCCATTATGCGCATGCGCAGGAAATCTGGGGCAAGGCCAGGCTCGGTCCCAGCCGAATTTTGCCTGCGACACGAGCAGGGACGCATCTCATCTTTTACGCTGTTCAGGACTAACGGACCGCCTGACCCCTCACCCCGGCCCTCTCCCCATCGGATGGGGAGAGGGGGAATCGCCGGCCGTCAGTCCGCGCACTTGGCGGCGCAAGTCGTCGAGCGGCCAGAGGCCTGCCATTGCGCAACCAACGGCGCCACCGGACTCCCTCTCCCCCTCGGAGGGGGAGAGGGCCGGGGTGAGGGGGCAGCCGCGTGACACGCCAACGACCGCGATGCCCGCCGCACTCCCTCTCCCCTTGGAGGGAATGGGTTGAGGTGAAGGGCTACTGCGCACACGGCTGCACAGCTTTTGAGATGCGCCCCAAGAGCAGCTGGGGCGTGAGTTTGCGCTTTCCTGGCGTGGTGTTCTCAAGGTTTACTCCGAATGTTCAACCAGCCCCTGAAACCATGAGCCGCGCCGCCACTGAATTCCGCTATGAAAAACTCACCTGGCCGGAGATCAATGACGCCATCGAACTGAGGAAGGTTTGCATCGTCCCCTGCGGCGCCGTGGAACAACACGGCGCGCATCTGCCACTCGACGTCGATATCGTTTGCCCCACCGAAATCGCCCGCGGGGCCGGACGGTTGATCCCGGACAAACTGCTCGTGCTGCCCACCGTCTGTTACGGCTACACGGGCCACGTCATGGATTTTCCAGGAACGATCAACAATCATTTCGAGCACTTCATCGACCACGTGCTCGACATCACCAAATCGCTCGCCTACCACGGCTTCAAAAAAATCGTCCTGCTGAACGGGCATGGTTCCAACATGCCCAATCTCGATCTGGTGGCGCGTCGCACGAACCTCGAGACCGACGCGGAGTGCATTCTGGCGGCGTGGTGGAATCTGCTCACGGTGGACAAGTCGTTCCTCCCGCGCTGGCGCCAAAGCAAATTTCCCGGCGGTTGCGCGCACGCCTGCGAGCTCGAGACCTCGCTCTATCTTTACCTGGATGGCGACAACGTGCGGAAAGACCAAATCAAGAGCGGAGTCATCAGCTTCAACGAAGAGAACAGCCCCTTCAACTGGGTCGATTTGTTTGCCGCGGGTCCGGCGACGCTCATTTCATGGACGAGCAGCTATTCCGAAACTGGAGTTCTTGGGGATGCCAAACTGGCCAGCGCCGAGAAGGGCCGCGAGGCGTATGAGGAAGCTGTGAAACAACTGGCGCGATTCATCACCTGGTTCCGCGACCGGCCCGCGGACCCGCGCCGGGATCGGCATCGCCAGCCGCCAACCATGCCCATGCCTTGGGGGCAAAGGCCGGCCAAATGACTCGTAGCAGCCGACGTAAGGAGGCTCTGATCTCCTGGAGTTTGAGCCTCGTTACCTCTGTTGCGGCGAGGGCGCTGGCAAGCCGACCCGGTGGGGCGAGACTACTGGCGAGCCAGCCCGGTGTGGCGAGGCTGCCGACGAGCCGGCTCGCGAGGACGCTCGCCCCACCATGAACCCACCGACTTCCCCGCCGACACGCTACCGCTTCCTGGTCCTCGCCGTCCTCTGTTCGCTGGCATTCCTCACTTATCTGGACCGCATCTGCATCATGCGGGTGCAAGGCGACATCGAGCGCGATTTGGGATTCGCCGAACTCACCCCGGCGGATAAGGAATCCCTTCGCAAAAGCGGCCTCGAAGGCGACTCCCAGGCACGCGCCAAACTAGCCAGGGACCGGGCGACCCAGCGCATGAGTTGGGTGTTCTCCGCCTTCGTTGCCGGCTATGTGCTGTTCGAGGTGCCCGGTGGCTGGCTCGGCGACCGATGGGGAGCCCGCGCTGTCATCGTCAGAATCGTTCTCTGGTGGTCGCTGTTCACCGCGGCGACCGGGGGCGTGAAAGGGATTACCGCCTTGTTCTCGTCCAAGCCAGGTCCCGAACAATGGCTGATGGCTTTGGTAGCCGTTCGGTTCCTGTTCGGCGTCGGCGAAGCGGGAGCTTATCCGAACATCGCCCGCGCGCTGGGTCGCTGGTTTCCATTTCGCGAACGCGCCACGGCGCAGAGCTTCATTTGGCTGTCGAGCCGGCTCGGCGGGGCCTTCGCGCCGGCCATCATTGGCGGCCTGATGCTGCTCGGCGGCGGCTGGCAACGCGCGTTCTGCATTCTCGGTCTCGTGGGACTGGGTTGGGCCGCCTTCTTCCTCGTGTGGTATCGGGACCGTCCCGAAGACACGCCCGCAGTGAACGGCGCCGAACGCGAGTTGATTCGCGCCGGCGAGGCCGCGCCCGGGAGCATTTACGACGATACCTCTGCTCCCGCCTTCCGTTGGAATTCGCTGATTTCGCCAAACGTCCTGGCACTCTGCCTGGTTTCGTTCTGCGTGAGCTTCTGCTTCTATTTCTACATCACCTTTCTGCCCAAATATCTGAAGGACCAATTCCAGGTCGATTACGCGCAATCGCAATTCATCAGTGGTTTGCCTCTGCTGCTGGGTGGGTTCGCCTGCCTCGCCGGCGGATTTCTTTCGGACTACGCGATCGGCAAAACGGGCAGCAAACGCTGGGGCCGCAGCCTGATCCCCATCATTGGCTGGACCGCGGCCGGACTGTGCGCGTTCGCCGTGTCGCAACTCCATTCCGCAGTGGCCGTCATGACGCTCATCGTCGTCGCGTTCATATTTCAGGATTTCGGTGTGCCCTCGATGTGGTCGCTCCCGACGGACATCGGAGGCCGTTTCGCTGGAACTGTCGGCGGATGGATGAACTCGGCAGGCGCCATCGGGGGAGCATTGAGCCCGCTCGTCGCCGCCCAGGTGTCCATCGCGCATGGTTGGAACGCGACGTTCGTGGTGTTTGGCGCCGTCTATCTGCTCGGCGCGCTGGCCTGGTTGCGCGTGGATGCGGGCAGCCCGATGCGTCAGTCGAACAGTCGAGCTAAGGAGACAACCTCCGACTGAACGCGGAAAGTCGCCCGAATTCTCGGCTCACCAATGTACGTTGACTCGCGTCGCAAATCCGCTGGAACTCTTGAACCCATGCCAACAAACTCGCGCGCGTGATTGATACCAGGCAATTCATCAACCTTCGGCTTCGCGGCGGGTTCGTCATCAAGCAAATCGAATTCACCAATGAGCCGCTGCTGGATGCTCTGGAGCGGGAAGCGGTCGCGCAGACGCGCATCGTGGGGCGGGAATTCCGCCTGTTGATTCGCTCCGGCTTGAACGAGGAAGAGCTCTCGATTACCCTCTACCATGAAATTCTGGAAGCTGCGTCCGTGGCAAGCCTGAACCCGCCCGCAGGTGTGATGGATTTCAACGAAGCTGCGTTCGAGCGCGCTGCACGTGCCGCACAGGCGCGCTGGGGCGCCGCCTCGCCCGAGACAGTCAACCTCATGTTGCAATTCCACGGATTTCCGGAACAATAATCCCATGGTTGACCGCGACAAAATCCAATTCGACCTGATCAAGCTGGTGAGCGGCGAGCGAATCCTGCGGCTCACCGAGCCGCAATCGGGCTTGTCCCTGGAAAAGAAACTTGCCCCTGCGGACGCGGTCGTCCGGCAAAAGGAAAGACTGCTGCAGGTGTTCGACGCCGCGCTCGCGCGGGCCGAAATGCTGACGGCCTGAACGTGTTTGTCGCCGTCCATCTGCTTGGCGCGCTGGCCTGGTTGCGCGTGGATGCGGGCAGCCCGATGAATCAGTCGAACAGCCGTTCGCCGTGAGTGTATTTCGCAACGGAGTCGCGATTGAATTTCAAGCCGAGGCCGGGCGCGTCGGAGATCGCCAACATTCCGTCCGCGTCCAGGCGCCACGGTTCCGCCACGATTTCGTCGATGAAGGGCGAGCCGTTCAGATACTCCACCAGGTCCGTGTCCGGGAAGGCGGACGCCAATTGCAAGTCCGCCGCCAGGCCGACCGCCGTGTTCCAGCCATGGGGAATGAAACGCACGCCATGTTCCTGCGCCATCCACGCGATGCGCCGTTCCTCGCTGATGCCGCCGACCTTGGTGACATCCGGTTGCACGATGTCGAACGCGCCCGCTTCGAGCCACGGCTGAAACGATTGGCGGCGCGTCAGCACTTCGCCCCCGGCGATGGGAACTTTGCTGTGCTCGCGCAATCGCACGAAGTCCTGTAGCGCGTCCGGCGAGAGCGGTTCTTCGAACCACGCGACATCGTAGTCGGCCAGCATCTCGGAAGTGCGCAGCGCCCAGTTGTAGCCTTGCGGCCAGTAGGCGTTGCTGCCGCCCGCGTCGACCATCAACAGTGAGTCCGAGCCAATCGCCTCGCGCGCCGCGCGCACGACGGCTTCGTCCCAGGCGTTGTTGCGACGGCCAAATGGCCCCCAGCCGATTTTGAAGGCGCGGAAGCCCTGCGCGTGGATCGACTGAAGCCGTTCGGCCAGCGGCCCCGGCTCTTCCATCAGCACCGAGGCGTAGGGCCGAACGCGCGCGCGATAGCGCCCGCCCAACAACCGGCCGACCGGCTGGGCGGTGGCCTGGCCGAACAAATCCCACAGCGCGATGTCGATGCCGCTGATCACGTGCGTGACCGAGCCGCCGCGTCCCTGCCAGAAGGTGTGCTGGTGCAGCTTCTCCGTGACGCGCTCGGGTTCGAGCGCGTGTTCGCCCAGCAGCAACGGCTCAAGCAGCTTCAACGCACCTCGAACCAAATGATCGCTGGTGAACACACTGCCGACGCCGATCAATCCTTCGTCCGTCTGCACCGCCACCAGCGTGTGCACGCAATCGTCCGGCTTCAGTTCATGGCTCCATCCGCCTTCGGGCGTGGCGCCTCGCAGTCCCGCGCAACGAATCGATCGAATTTTCATCAAAACAAATGCGGCACGAAGCGGCTGAGGTTTCCGGTGATGCGCCGGCTGTCTTCGCGGATGCCCAGGCCGGCGGCTTCGTGGTCCACGATCCAGACGCCCATCACGGGACGATTGCCGCTGAAGTCGGGCAGTTCCGCAAGCGCCTGATAGACGAAGCCCTCCTCGCCGTATTCGCCGTCGGTGCTTTGGGCGAGCGCGCCGTTCTCGACGAGCGCGATGTTGGCGCCTTCGCGGCTGAGCTTGGGCTTTTGAACGTAGTTGCCTGCGAGCGGCTCGGGAGAGTCGAAGCAGGGAAGCAGGTTCGGATGGTTCGGAAACAGTTCCCAGAGGATCGGCAGGAGCCCTTTGTTGCTCAGCAGCATCTTCCAGGCGGGCTCGATGAAGCGGGCCGGCTCGGCGGCCAGGTGCGCGCCGAACTCCTCGTGCCACATCCATTCCCACGGATAGAGTTTGAACGCCGTCTCAATCTGTTCGTCCTCGAGGTCGGTGAAACATCCCCGTTTTTTGTCCCAGCCGATGTCCTCGATTGCCAGACGGCGCGTGTCGAAGCCCGCTTGGTGGCAGGTGTCCTGGAGATAAAGCACGGTCTGCTCGTCCTCAGGATGGTCCTTCACACTGGCGAAGTGAACTCGGCCGGGGCCGAGCACTTTCCAGGCTTCGATGAGCCGCTCGTGAATCGAATTGAACTGGTCGGCGGCGGCGAAGCTGTCCTTGAGCCAAAACCATTGCGCGACCGACGCTTCGAGGAGCGCCGTCGGCGTGTCCGCGTTGTATTCTAGAAGCCTGGGCGGGTGTGCCCCGTCGTAGGCGAGGTCGAACCGGCCGTAAAGGCTGAAGTCATCTCGGTCCCACGAAGCCTGGACGACGGGCACGGCGGCCTTGGGCATCGCGAGCCGATCCCACCAGCCGTTTTCGACCACCGCGCCGGCGGCTTCGAGGCAGAGGGCGTGGAGAGCGTTGGCGGCGGCTTCCAATTCGTCGATTTCACGCGCAGTGAACTGGTAGTAGGCCGCTTCGTCCCAATACGGCCCATCCTCGTGAGTGTGGTACGTAAGCCCGACTTCCTCGACTTTCGCGCGCCAGTCGAGCCGCGGCGAAATGGCCTGGCGTTGCATCAGGAAATGCCGCTGCGCGAGGAACTGCCGAAGCCGCCGCGGGTGCTGCCTGGACTACCTCGGGTGACGTTGTGATGCTGCGCGCTGGCGAGGCGGGCAGCCTGTGGCGTCGGCCTGGAGGCCGTCGTGGCATGGGTGGCGGGATCAGGGGTCCAGGACCCACCGTGGTAATAACCCTGCCCTGGGACGTAGTGATTGTATGGGTGCGGGTACCAGGCTTGATAGGGCGCATGGTAGTAGCCCGCGCCGCGCACGTAATAGTTGTTGGTGTAGACGTTGTCGGAAGTCACTTCCGGTTGATTCGGGCTGCAGCCGACAAGCCCGGCTCCGGCGAGCGAGCTGGTCAGCACAAGCCGGATGGCGCGTGAACGTTTCAAAGCAGAAGCAAGTCGAGCGGGCGTCAACCCATGATCGACGCGGCGATGATGATGCAGACCCCCACGATGACCGCCGCACCGACGATGGCGGCGGCGACATTCTTGTTCTCGACAATTTCCTTGTGCAGGTTGCCCGGCGTGCAGAAATCGAAGAGCTTGTAGCCGATCACAGCCAGGCCGACACCAAAGATTCCGAACAGCGCAACGAGACCGAGCGCTCCCAGAAGCGTTTTCGCGTGCCAGGTCTCGGTTCCGGCAGCGTGCAGCGTTTCAGCTCCCGCATCCGCCGCGGCGTGAGCGATGACTGGTGCAAGCAGCAGCGCAGTGAGGACGAACGGACGGAGGCGACGGATGGAATTCATGATCAGAGGTGAACTCGACTTTGGTCTCATTGGCGGGACGTTAGCTACCGGCCGTGCGGCGGACAAGTGGAAGGTCGTGGGTCAGATTGTAACAGCCCAAAAACCGCTTGCGCCCTCGGGCGTCGTTCGGCAATGTCCTGCCCTCTTTTTTCCGGCCTTCCGCGGGGGTGTTTCACCGGCCGGGGCAAACTCGAGTTGACCGATCGTGAAGATCTTTAGCGGCAGTTCCAATCTACCTCTGGCCAAGGCCATCGCGGCCTCGATCCAACTTGAACTGGGCCAGTCCACCGTCAGTTCTTTCCCCGACGGCGAGACGTTCGTGAAGATCGAGGAGAACGTGCGCGGGGAGGACGTGTTCGTCGTGCAGTCGACCAGCCCGCCGACGAACCATCACCTGATGGAGATGTTCATCATGATCGATGCGTTGCGCCGCGCCAGCGCCTCCCGCATCACCGCCGTGCTGCCCTTCTACGGCTACGCCCGCCAGGATCGCAAGGACCAGCCGCGCGTGCCGATCACCGCCAAGCTCGTCGCCAACCTCCTCGTCGCCGCCGGCGCCAGCCGCGTCCTGACGATGGACCTGCACGCCCAGCAGATTCAGGGCTTCTTCGACATTCCTGTGGACCATCTCTACGCGGCGCCTGTGATGTACGACTACTTGAAGGCGAAGAAGATCCCCGACCTGGTGGTCGTCAGCCCGGACGTGGGCGGGTTGAAGATGGCCCACGCTTACTCGCAGGTGCTCGATGGCGGGTTGGCCATCGTGGCCAAGCGCCGCAAGAGCGCCACCGAAGTCGAATCGGTGGCCGTCATCGGCGAAATCCGCGGCAAGAACATCCTCATGGTCGATGACTTGACGGAAACGGCCGGCACACTCACCAACGCCGCAACCCTGCTCAAAAAGCGTGGAGCCAGAAAGATTTACGCCTGTGTTTCACATGCGATCCTGAGCGAAATCGGCGTCGAACGGCTGCGCAAATCTAAGATTGACGAACTTATCACGACTGATACCGTCCTCCGCCCCCCGATAGACGGGGTCCATGTGACGACGCTGTCCGTCGCAGGTTTGCTGGGCGAAGCCATCAAGCGGATTCACAGCAATTCGTCTGTGACTTCGCTGTTTGAGTTCAAGGGCGGGCGCACCAGCTAGCGCCGGCCAGGTGGGGCGAGCGTACCCGCGAGGGGGCGCGTCCGAAGCTGAGATAGAATAGACGACATGAAATCCGTTCCATTGACCGCCTATCCGCGCAAGGCCGCTGGCCGCGCGGCCGCCCGCATTGTCCGCAAAGGCCGCCGCATTCCGGCCGTCATCTACGGCCGCCAGGCCCAACCGCAAAACCTCGAGGTCGATTCCAAGGCCCTGGAGGACCTCCTGCACGCCTCCGCCTCGGAAAACCTGCTCGTCGATCTGAGCGTGGATCAAGACGCGCGAGCCCGGCGCCTGGCGCTTGTGAAGGAAATTCAGCACCACCCAATGAGTGGAAAATTCCTGCACATCGATTTCCACGAAATCCAGGAGAACGAGAAGGTCAGCATCGCCGTGCCCGTCGAGGCCACCGGTGAAGCCGTTGGCGTGAAGACCGGCGGCGGCGTCCTGGAGCACGTCCTCCACAAAATCAAAGTTCGTTGCCTGCCAAAGGATTTGCCCGAATTCATCGCCATCGATGTTTCCAGTCTTGAGATTGGCCGCGCCATTCACATCGGGGAAATCCCGCCGATTCCGAACGTCGAAATCCTGGGTGACAAGAGCGCCCCCGTCTTCGCCGTCGCCGCGCCGATCACTGAAGCCGAGGAAGCCGCCGCGGCCGAGGCCGCGACAGCCGTGGGCGAAGTCGAAATGATTAAAGAGAAAAAAGAAGAGGGCGAAGCCGAAGGCGCCGCGCCCGCCAAGGCTGGCGACAAGGCTGCCGCCGCGAAAGGCGCCGAAAAAGCCCCGGCCGCCAAAGGCGCCGAAAAAGCGCCGGCCGCGAAAGGCGCCGAAAAGGCCGCCACCGGCAAGGAAGCCGACAAGAAGCCTTCCGCGGAAAAGAAGAAGTAGGCTTGTCCGCCCCCGTTTGTCCCGGTGGAACCTGTTTTCCTTATCGTGGGACTCGGGAATCCGGGCCGCGACTACGCCCGGACGAGGCACAATGCGGGCTTTCTGCTGCTCGACCAGTTGGCTGACGCCTGGCGAGTCGAGTGGGCCGCTCGCAGGAAGTTCAATGCCCGCGTCGCGCGGGCCGACCGGGGTGACCGGCGAATCTTCCTGTGCGAGCCGGAAACGTACATGAATGAGTCCGGCGAGGCCGTCAGCGCCTTGATGAAGTTTTACAAAGTGCCGCTGCCGCACCTGTTGGTGGCGGTGGACGATGCGGACCTGCCGCTGGGCACGCTCCGGCTGCGGCCCGAAGGCAGCAGCGGCGGGCATCACGGATTGGAATCCGTCGAGCGGCACGTGGGCACGCACGCCTATGCGCGGCTGCGGATTGGTATCGGGCGCCGGGCCGCGGATCAGCGCGAAATTACGGACTGGGTGCTGGCCCCATTCCAAAAAGATGAGATGCCGGTGCTCGAAAAGGTTTTGCAAACGGGCTGCGAACAGATTGAATGCTGGCTCTCGGACGGCGTTCGCGAAGCGATGAATCGTTTCAACGGCGCCGTGGCAATCGACGAAAACTGACACACCAAAAGCAATGCGAGTGAAACGTTACGAAGGCCTGTTTATCCTCAACAGCAACCTCACCTCGACGGGCAAGGACGACGGTGTGACCGTCGCGCTGGAGAAGATTTCAAAGGAAATCGAAGCCGCCGGGGGCAAAATCGAAGGCACACAGAAAATGGAAAAGCGCAATTTCTCCCGCATTGCGGACAAGAAGTTCAATTCCGGCTTCTACGTCAACGTCCTGTTCTCCAGCCCCGGCTCCGCGCTCACCGCGCTGAAGCATAAGTTCGGGCTCAACGAGGACATCTTTCGTGTCCTCATCACCATCGCGCCCCCGCCGAAGGAAGAGAAAGCCAAGTAACCCCGCCGCCTATGGCCAGCTTCAACAAAGTCATCCTCGCCGGCAACCTGACTCGCGACCCGGAGCTTCGCTACACGCCCAAGGGGACCGCGGTAACCCGGATTACTCTGGCGGTCAACCGCAATTACACTACCGAAACTGGCGAGCGCAAAGAAGAAGTGAGCTTTGTGGACGTCGATGCGTGGGGACGCCAGGCCGAAGTCATTGCGCAATACATGAAGAAGGGCCGCCCGCTGCTCGTCGAGGGGCGCCTGAAGCAGGACACCTGGGAAGACAAGAACACCCACCAAAAGCAAAGCAAGCTCAAGGTCGTGCTCGAAGGCTTCACCTTCATCGACTCCAAGCCCGGCGACGCGGGAGCCGCGCCCAACCCTCTGCCTCCCCGCCCCGCCGGCGCGACGCCAGCCGTCGCTGCGGCCCCGGCAGTCGCTTCTGCAACCGCCGACGCCGAACCTCCCCCCGGCGACGACGACGTCCCCTTCTAATTTACGCTTCACGTTTTACGTTTCACGTCTCACGCATCACGCATCACTTTTCACCGCCCACTTTATGGCCAAGACCGAAGTCATCCTCACCCAGCAAATCGTCGGCCTCGGCGCCGAGTCCGATCACGTCAAGGTCGCCGCCGGCTATGCCCGCAACTATCTCTTTCCGATGGGAATGGCCGTGCCGCTGACGATGGCGAACAAACGCCGCCTCGAAGTGCTCCGCCAGCGCCGCGCCGACCGCGAGGCGCACGAGTTCAACACCATGAGCGAACTGGGCAAGAGCATCACCAAGCTGACCTGCCTGCTCAAGGTCAAGACCGGCGACGACGGCAAGGTGTTCGGCAGCATCACCAGCGGCGCCATCGCCGACGAACTCAAGCACCAATTCGATATCTTGTTGGACAAGCGAAAAATTCACCTTGAACATCCCATCAAGGCCCTTGGCGAGTTCGAGATCGAACTGCGCCTCCATCCCGAAGTCAGGGCCAGCCTCAAGGTTAAGGTCGAGAGCATAAACCCCCTTCCGGCCCCTGCCGCTGAGCCCGAGCCCCAGCCCGGCGACAAAGCCGAAGCCCAGAAGCGCGAGAAACGGTCCTTCCGCCACGGTGCCCAGGCCAAAGGCGACGTCAAGCCCGACACCGCTCCCGCGACCGCCAAACCCAGGCCCGAACGCCGTCCACGGCCGGCTCCGAAGGCCGAGAAGCCCGCCTGACGCAGGCCGCTCACAACCTCTGTTTTTTCGTCGCGGCCCGGGATGCACATGTCTCGGTTTGTCAAAATAGCGATTGCTGCGTTGCTCCTAATCGGCGCAGCTTTTGTCCTGAGAACCTTCTATCTCATGAGGACGCGATCCTGGTTTATTTCAGAGGGCACGCAGCGCGGATTGAAGCGCATTGACGAAAAACCAGCTCTGGATTCCAATTCACAGACGAGAGTTCCAAAGTGACCACGGCGCCCACCTGATTTTGGTCCATCACTGAACTCCGTGACGAACCGAAATCAAGAGGTCTCCATTCACGCCTTCACCCGCACCACGAGCTTGCCCGTCACGTGGCCGCTTTCCTGCAGGCGGTGTCCGTCGGCCAGTTCTTCCAAGTCGATGACGCGGCTGATGTGCGGTTTCAGGCTGCCTTCGTCCACCAACTTCGCGGCTGCACGCAGGATTTCGCCCTGGCTTTCGGGACGAACGCCATAAACCGTCGGCGCGCCCATGAACTCGAAGTAAAGCGTCGCGTTCTTGCGAAAGAGCTTTTGCGCAATCTCCGCCGAAGGCGTGCCGACGTAGGTAATGAGCCGGCCGTTGACGGCCACGCAATCCAGGGAGCAATCGAACACCTGGCCGCCGACCGCATCCAGGATGACCGGGCTGCCGCGGCCGCCGGTCTCCTGCTGGACGCGCTGCACGAAATCCTCTTTGGCGTAATTGATGATGACATCGGCGCCCACCCGTCGGCAGAGGTCGATGGATTCGTCACGGCTGGCGGTGGCAAGGACGCGGCAGCCGTGGCGTTTGGCCAGTTGCACGGCGACGTGGCCGACGCCGCCGCCGCCCGCGTGAATCAGAACGGTCTCGCCCGGTTGGATCCGCGCCCGGAGCAGCAGCGCCTCCCAAGTCGTCAGGGTGACCAATGGCAGGGCGGCGGCGTGAAGGTGGTCCAGCGCCGCCGGCTTGTGCGCCGCCGTGCGGGCGTCCACGCAAACGAATTCGGCGTTGGACCCATCGCGAACGAGGCTGGGCGAGGCGTAAACGGCGTCGCCGATATTGAATCCCTGGACTTCCGGCCCCAGTTCCCGGACCACACCGCTGACGTCGTAGCCCGGAATGAATGGGAACGTGCGCCCCTTGCCAAACGCGCCCCGGCGGATCTTGAAATCGATCGGATTCAAAGCTGCCGCATGGACTTCGATCAACAAATCACTCGGGCCGGGCCGGGGTTGGGGCATTTGCTTCGGCTGGAGCACTTCAGGCCCGCCAAATTGCGTTATGACCATTGCGCGCATGTTATGTCGTTGAGGCGTTGAATCGTTGAATCGTTAAAACGTTAAATCGTTAAATCGTTAAATCGTTAAAACGTTGAAGCAGTCGAGGAGCGCGAGCAACTCCGATTCACGATTTAACGATTTAACGATTTAACGATTCAAACTGTGGGCCGGTAATATCCAACCAATTCGTGCATTCGCCCAGTAATCTGGCCCAATGAGCAGTGCTGAACGGTTCGGATGAGCTGAGCGAACACGTTGCCGCCACGCTCAACGACCCGGGCCAGTTCGTCGAGTGCCCGGCCGGCCTCGGCGCGATGGCGCCGTTTGAACTGCTGAAGCCGCCGCACCTGGAGTCGTTTCTTGTGCTGGGGCGTGCGGACGACGTTCACGCCCGAAAGTCTGTCGTCTCCCTCGCGATACCGGTTGAGTCCGATAATGGGCCGCGTGCCATCGTTGATCTGTTGTTCATAGCGATGGGCCGCGGCCTGGATCTGGCTGCGCTGGTAGCGATGTTCGACCGCCGCCAATACACCACCAATGCGGTCGATCTGCCGGAACTCCTCCAGGATGGCTTCCTCCACGGCACGCTCGACGATTTTCATGCCGGGCGAGCCGCCCAGGGTGTTCATCATGAATTTGAACAGGCCCGTTTCCTCCAGGTGGATGGCCTGCGCTTGCGCCGCCAGGCGGACATACTCTTCACCCGGCGTGGTGAACGGCTCGTCGGCGCTGTTGCTGTGACAGGAATTGGCGCCGTTCATGTACGCGAGCACCAGCTCGACGGCGGTGCGCGTGAGATTGTTCTTGAACTCGTGCGCGACGAGCGACCGGCCGCTGGTCTGAATGTGCAGCTTGAAGAGTTGCGCCCGGGCGTCGGCGCCGAACACGTCGCGCATCCCAATGGCCCAAAGTTTGCGGCACACTCGCGCCAGTGCCAGGTATTCGATGTCCAGTCCGCCATCGAGGAAGAACGAGAGGCGCGGGCCGAATTGATTCACGTCCAGGCCGCGTGCCCGGAACAACTCGACGTAGGTGAACCCATTCGACAGCGTGTATGCCGCTTGCTGCACCGGCGTGGCGCCCGCTTCGGCGATGTGATAGCCGCTGATGGAAATCGGATACCAGCGCGGCATCTTCGCCGTGGTGAACTCAACCATGTCGGTGAGAAACCGCAGTGAGGCTTCGAGAGGAAAAATGATTTCGTTCTGCGCCTGAACTTCCTTGAGGATGTCGGCCTGAACGGTGCCCCGCAGTTTCGGCACAATGCCGGGGCCGCAGCGCCGCCTGGCCGCGGCGACGTACATTGCCAGTAGAATCGGCGCAGGTCCGTTGATGGTCATCGAGACGGAGAAATGTTCGTCGCCCGGCGGAAAGCCCGCGTAGAGCCGCACCATGTCCTCGACGGTGTCGATGGCCACGCCGCCTTCGCCGATCTTACCGAAGACGCCTTCCGCGTCGCTGTCCAGGCCGTAAAGCGTCGGCCCGTCGAAGGCGGTGCTCAGCCGGGTGCTTTTCTGCTGCTTGGCCAGGTAATGGAAGCGCTGGTTGGTGTCCTCGGCCAGTCCCAGGCCGGCGAACAGGCGCGTCGGCTCCTCGGCTCTGCGATCTGAGATTTTAGATTTCAGATTTGAAATCCCCGTCGGGGCGTCTTGCTCCAGATACATTGCAGCATAAGCGCCATTCACGAAGGGGAACTCGCCAGGCAGGCCCTCGCCGTGGAGGTAGCGGGCGATCTCGCCCGGTTCGTCGGTCTGCGGCAATGCCAGGCGCGGCAGCTTCAGCCCTGTGGGAGTTGTGACCGTGGCAGTGCCCGCGCGAACCCTTTGCCAGCGCCGAAGGATTTCCTTACGGAAGCGGGCATCGGTCCGGGCGCGCCTGACTTGTTGCTCGATGAACCGTCCGTGGGCTTCAACGGCGTCCGTGATTTGAGCCAAGACACTCATGGGTCATAACCGCACCGTTCCTGGAAAGGCGGTCGAAGCACCCGCCAAACTCCGACTGCCATTCCCACAGTGGCCGCCACGCGGCCTCCTATCCTGCCCTGCCCAGTGCGAATTCAACGAGATGGGGTTGCCGGACTTGCTCTGAGGCATCCAGCAGTTCAATCGAGAGGAGGCGGCCTGACTTGTCGTAGTCGATAATGATTCCGTCCCGAGGCTCGTCGCTTTCGACCACTTTGCCTGCGCGGAGGATAATCGACAGCGTGTCAGTGTCTTTGTCGTAAATGACTTTCATTGGGTTCGCCAGTACTTGTTCACTTTAGTCGTCTTGTAAGCTGTGAGGACATGATAACCGTGGGCCTCCTCCTTGACAACCACGCGCAAGAGCAATCGGCCGGCTGCGCCGAATTTTGACTGGATCGGAGGCATGACGGGTTCGCTCAAACTTTATGACCGGAGCCTGCAGCGCCGGCCGGGGGTCGTCGAACATTCATTGGACCGCTCAAATCCAAAGCCATGGAATTAACTGATGATCGACGCGAATACGGAATTCACGCCCGGATCGCGATGGCGCCTGGCGACAGTGCAAATGAGCTTCTGCTCTCCAGAATTGAGGGCCAGGCGCTGCTCGATCTCGGCAGCGGCCGTTTTCGCGGCGGCCAAGTCGGACTTGTTCACCACCACGACGTCGGCCAGGTCGAGCATGACGATTTTCTGGAGCTGCAAACGGCTGCCGTAATCGGGACTCATGACAAGGACGGTTTTGTCCACGGACTTGCGTCCGAACGGCAGCGCCTCCTGCCCGACGCCGACGGTTTCAACGAGCACCAGGTCGAACCCGCTGCGTTTGAGCAGTTGAAGGCACGGTCCGGTGGCCGGGGAAAGTCCGCCTGCCTGCCCGCGCGAGGCCAGGCTGCGCATGAACACGCGGTCGTTTTGAGAGTAAATCATCGTCGCCCGGTCCCCCAGCAACGCGCCCTGGCCCACCAGGCTTGGATCATGAGAAAGGATGGCAAGGCGGGCCCGCGGGTCGGCCTCCAGGAACCGCAGCGCCAGTTCGTCGATGAGCGTGGTCTTGCCGGCGCCGCCGGGGCCGGTGATGCCGATGACGCGTGTTGCGTGTTGCGTGTTGCGTGAGGAAGGAATCCCGGCGCTCCCCGCGGCCGTGAGCCGTCTGGCCAGTTCGCGGTCGGGGCGTGGCTTGCGGCGGCGGAGTGGCGGCCGCGCAGGCTGGCGCGCCCGGCCATACGTCTGCTTCACGAAATTCACCATCTCGGCCAGCGCCGTTCCGGCGAAAAAAATCCGGTCCACGCCGTTTTTCTCCATGAGGCGGGCGTCTTCGGCCGTGATGGTGCCGCCGCCGCCGCCGAAGACCCCGATGTCGTCCGCGCCCTCCTGCTTGAGCAGGTCGATGACTTCTCTGAAATACTCGACGTGGCCGCCATTGTAACTGGAGATGCCGATGGCGCGGACGTCTTCCTGAATGGCCGCCCGTACGATGTCGCGGGCGGAGCGATGGTAGCCCAGGTACACGACTTCAATGCCGTGGCGGATGAATTCCAGGTTGACGGTGTTGATGGCGCTGTCGTGGCCGTCGCAGATCGGCACGGCGGTGAGCAGGCGGATGGGGATGCGTGATGCGTGATGCGTTGTGCGTGACGCGGGGGGAGCCGGCCTGGCTCTGAGGTAACGCTTCCCGGCATTGCGCCGTGTAGTATTCGCTTTCATCGCGGCCCATCACATTCGATTCATTTTGATTCCACGCCTCGCGCTTCACGCATCACGCATCACGCACCACGCATCACGTTTCACGCATCACGCATCACGCACCACGTCCGGCGCCGCCAAGTTAATGCGGCCGCGGCTGGCAAGCAACGCGCCAGTCGGATATGCTCCGTCCCATGAAAGACGCCTTCGATTTCTCCGGCAAAACGGCGCTGGTGACCGGCAGTTCGCGCGGCATCGGCGCGGGGATCCTCACGGCCTTCGGCCAACTGGGCGCGCGGTGCGCGGTCAATTACGTGGCCGACGCGAACGGACGGAACAAAACCGAGGCGGAGCGCGTGGCAGCGGCGCTGCCGGGCGCGTCGGTCATCCAGTGCAACGTGGGCAACCCGGACCAGGTCGGCCGGATGATGGAACAGGTGAAAAACGACTTCGGCGGACTGGACATTCTGGTCAACAACGCGGGCATCCTTCAGGATCGGACGATCAAGAAAATGAGTACCGAGGATTGGGAAAGCGTGCTGCGCGTCAATCTCACTGGCACCTTCAACTGCATCCAGCAGGCGGCGCCGATTTTGAGGCCCGGAGGCCGCATCGTGAACGTAACGTCAGTCAGCGGCCAACTCGGCTTCTTCGGGCAGGCCAATTACTCCGCCAGCAAAGCCGGCCTGATGGCGCTCACGAAAGTCGCCGCGCGCGAACTGGCCAAACAGCAGATCACCGTCAACGCCATCGCGCCCGGATTCATCGACACCGAGATGAGCCGCGGCATGCCCGAAGATGTGGCCAGGCAGTTCCTGGCCCAGGTGCCCGCGGGCCGCTACGGCAAAGTGGACGACGTCGTGTTTCCGGTGCTCTTCCTTTGTTCGCGGTATGCGGCCTATATCACTGGGCAGGTCATTCACGTGAGTGGCGGGTTCTTTATGTGAACGGTTGAATCGTTGAATCGTTGAATCGTTGAATCGTTAAATCGTTGAATCGTTAAATCGTTAAATCGTTAAATTGCTCGGGGGTGCAAGTTGGTACTTCGCTTCAACGCTTCAACGCTTCAACGATTCAACGCTTCAACGATTTAACGATTCAACGATTTAACGTCCCCCATGATTACGCACATCTGCGACCGTTGCGGCCGGCCCATTGAGAAGGGCGAAGTACGCTACATCGCCAAGGTCCAGGTGTTCGCCGCCGGAGACACTTTGGAAATCTCGCTGGACGATTTGCTGGAGGATCCGACCGCGAGGATGGAACGTCTCCTGGAACAGTGCGCGGGTCTCACCGAGGAGGAGCTGATGCGCGACGTGTTCGTCGAGATGCAGTTCGATTTGTGCCGCCGTTGCCAGCGGGCTTATCTCGCCAATCCGATGGCGACGACGTGATGCGTGGTGCGTGAAACGTGAAACGTAAAACGTAAAACGTAAAACGTGAGGGCAGGAGTGGCACGGCGAGTACCACGAGCCGGCGCCACGCATCTTACGTTTCACGTTTCACGTTTTACGTTTCACCAGGATGCGTGGTGCGTGGAAAATGGAACGAGACTTCTCACGCAACACGCATCACGCACCACGCTTCACCCCGTCTCCACCATTGTCCTCCTCGCCGGGTCATGGCAGGCTGGCGCCACTAACCGACGATGAAACTGGCTTTATTCGGCATTCCTAACATTCCGCTGGGCAAGCACAACGTAAAGGACCCGCGGCTCGACCAGGCGGACGAATTGGTCGAGGCGGACAAGAAGACCTATGCTCAAGTGGACGCGGTTGGGGAGGACCAGGCCCTGGAGGCCGATGCGATCCTCACCACGCGCGAAGGCCTGCCCGACCTGATGCTGAAAGACCTGGAAATGGTGGAGACGCGGTTGGGGCGCAATCCTCCTGAAGCGGAGCAGGCCGCGCTGCTGAAGATCCAGGCGGCGTTGGAAGGCGAACGCGGGCTGTTCACGTCCGGACTGGGCGGGCTCGAATTGCAGGCGGTGGCAGCCCACAGTTTCCACACGAATAAGCCCATCATCGTGGCGACGCCCGACGAACTCGAGGCGCCGGATGGCCTGTTTGTTCGCGCGTTGCGTGAGAGTGGTTACATCTCCTTCCTTACCGTGGGTGGCAAGGAGAACCGGGCCTGGCCGATTCGCAAAGGCGCCACGGCCTGGGAAGCCGCCGGGTCCATTCACACCGACCTGCAAAAAGGATTCATCCGCGCGGAAATTATCGGCTTCGACGATTTTATTCAGGCCGGAGGCGAAACAGAGGCCAAGCGGGCGGGCAAACAACGGCTGGAAACCAAAACCTATGTCGTGCAGGACTACGACTTGACCCATTTCCGCTTCAACAAGTAGCCGCCAGGCCACGTCGCACGTTCCGGCGTCCCGCGCGTGCACGGCGAATCGCAATTCCCTACACTCCGCCGAACCGTCGGTGCCGCCGCCCGTATTCCTCCAGTGCGTCGAACAACTGCGCCTTGCGGAAATCGGGCCAGAGCGTGGACGTGACGACCAGTTCGGCGTAGGAGATTTGCCAGAGCAGGAAATTGCTCAGGCGCATCTCGCCGCTGGTGCGGATGAGCAGGTCGGGATCGGGAAGGTTCTTCGTGTAGAGATGTTGCGAAATCGTCTGCTCGGTGATCTCGGCGGGATCGAGCCTGCCCTTCTGCGCCTTGGCGGCGATGTCGCGGACGGCCTCGACAATCTCGGTGCGGCTGCCGTAGCTCAGGGCCAGAATCAGCGTGAGGCCGTTGTTCCTGGCCAGCGCCGCCTTCGACTTCTCCAACTGCTGCTGGACGAACTCGGGGAGGCGATAGATTTGCCCGATGGCTTCGAGCCGGACGTTGTTTCGATTTAACTCGCCGATTTCATTCTTCAGGTAGCGGGCCAGATATTTCATCAGCGTGTCCACCTCGTCCTTGGGCCGGCCCCAGTTCTCGACCGAAAACGCGTATACCGTGAGGTACTTGATGCCCGCCTCGCCGGCCGCGCGGACCACCGCCCGGACCGATTCCGCGCCTTCGCGGTGGCCTTCGACCCGCGGCAAATGGCGCTGTTTGGCCCAACGCCCGTTGCCGTCCATGATGACGGCCACGTGCGCCGGCAGATTGGCCCTGGCTTGCTCGCTCAAGTGGGGCTGGGCGGCGCTCATCGGTGAGGGGAGCTAGTATTCAGTAATCAGTGTTCAGTAATCAGTATTCAGTATTCAGTCTCCAGTTTTCAGCAATTCGAAGCGAATGGGCCCGCTGTCTGAACACGGATTACTGATTACTGAACACTGATTACTGATTACTGATTACTGTGCTTTACAGCAGAATCGTCTGATCGCGCGCTGGACCGACGGACACGATGGCCAGCCGGGCGCCAGTAAACTTCACAATGGCCTGGAGATACTCCCGGCAACGGGCGGGCAAGTCCCGGAACTTGCGCACCCGCCCGGTCGGCTGCCGCCATCCGGAGAAATCGACGTAGATCGGTTCGCACTTCGCAAGGACTTCGACGTCGTTCGGGACATAGTTAAACGTTTCCTTGCCCGCCCGATAGCCGACACAAACTCGAATCCGCTCGAGCGAATCCAGCCCGTCGACGTTCGTCACCGCCAGCTCGTCGAGGCCGTTGACCATCGTCGCGTGGCGCGTCGCCACGGCGTCGAACCAGCCGCAGCGCCGGGCGCGGCCGGTGGTCGAGCCAAATTCGCGGCCCAGGCTGTGCAACAAATCGGCGACCTCCGCGCTCTCCGTAGGCAACGGCCCTTCGCCTACGCGCGTGGTGTACGCTTTCATCACGCCGACGACACGGTCCATTCGGTGAGGCGCCACTCCCGAGCCGGTGCAAGCGCCGCCCGCCGTGGTGTTCGACGAAGTGACGAACGGGTACGTCCCGTGATCGATGTCCAGGAACGTGCCCTGCGCACCCTCGAAGAGGATATGCTTGCCCTTGCGCATCGCTTCGTGGAGATAAATAACGGTATTGGCGACGTAAGGCTTAAGGGCCTTCCCCGCGGCCAGGTAGTCGCCAAGTACGGCACGGAACGACAGCGGCTTGGCCCCGAAGGCTTTCAACACTTCGTTGTTTTCCCGAATCTTGAGCGCGAGCTTCTCCTCGAACCGCCCGGGGTTGATGAGGTCGAGCACACGCAGGCCCACGCGGGCGGCCTTGTCGCCGTAGGCAGGGCCGATGCCGCGTTTGGTGGTGCCAATTTTGTTTTTGCCCTTGAGGATTTCGCGCTGCGCGTCCAGCTCCCGGTGGTAGGGAAACACTACGTGCGCTGTCTCGCTGAGGACGAGATTGGAAGAAATTCTGATGCCGAGTTGCGCCAGCCCGCGAATTTCTCCGACCAAACCGACCGGATCGACGACAACGCCATTGCCGATGACGCAGACCTTGCCTCGCCGCAGGATGCCCGAGGGGATGAGATGAAGGACGTATTTCTTTTTCCCAATGAAAACCGTGTGGCCGGCGTTGTTGCCGCCTTGCGTGCGGACCACGACGTCCGCCTGGCCGGTCAGCACGTCGATGATCTTGCCTTTGCCTTCGTCGCCCCACTGGGCGCCGACGAGAATTGTGTTGGCCATAGTTGTCCGGCGGGCGATGAAGAAAAAAACCCCGAAGTGCAAATTCGGGGCGACTACGCTCGCTTCTTTGCGGGCGGAAAGTAGAAACGGCGACGCCGGGTGTCAATGCTGGTTTGGGCCGGAATCGGGGGACGCTGAAGCGTTGAAGCGTTGAAGCGTTGAAGCGTTGAAGCGGACTGAAACCTGTGCTCCGGGGTGCGGCGTTCATGCCGGCTCACCCGGATGTTTCCCACCCAATGTAGCCGCCGGCGTGAGGAGGCGGAGAAGGCCGACGCGCCGTCCCTCCGCCTCCTCGCATCGGCGGCTACCATCGCCGGTGGAAGAATCCGGGTTCAGGTCCCGACAGGCCGTGATATGCGGGTCCTGTCCGAGCCCGTAACTTTCTTCATTCCACAACAATACCTCCAGCGCAGTGAAGGCAAGGAAGCGGTCCAAGTCGAGCCGTTGCTGGCGTTGTTGCCAACGTTCCCCGGGGCCGGTCGCTCGCGCTGCGTCGACCAGCGGGTCCACTTCGAGTTGATCATTGATAGGAGAGCGCCAAGCGGAAGAACATGGCGCCGGAAGGCAACTGATTCATTGGGACGCGCAACTTGACTGTTTCCGAACCGTCAGGATTCTGGGTGCGTGCAGTTTCTGGAAAGAAGCCTTCGGCTGATGTCCAATTCACAAGTTGGGGTGATTTTTCAACAGCGTTGCCGGAGACCTGCATTCCGGCCGGGACGCGAAAGCTCAACGTCAAATAACCATTGGCTGCGAAAGCCGAGAGGTCGGTGGGGCTTTGGTTGATGAAGTTGGCTGCGCCTGGCGTTCCGCCGGTCTGAGCAGAGGCCACCCAGCTCCCGGCCAAACTGTTGTCGATGGCAGGATTGGTCAAAGCCAACGTAGGCCCGGTCCCATTCGGCGCCGCAGGCCACGGCGCGAGCGACGAGTAATCAACCCGGTCAACCAGGCGTCCCGATCCGTCCAATAGCACGAGCGAATCCGAGGCGCCGAGGCCAAAGCCCATGTTTCCAACAACATTTGTGATGGCGGGATGTCGCGCTCTGAACGCGATCAGGTCCGCCGCCACGACGAGAAAGCCGCGTGCGGGCACGCGCGTCGTAACTGGGATGACGAAGTTGTGGGTGGGATCATCGTCCTGGACCTTCCATCCCGACACTTCTACAGGCGCAGCGGTGGGGTTGAATATCTCGGCCCAGTCTCCGGCGACAAAGTTTGTGCCGTCCTTGTAGTTGATCTCATTGATGACCAGAGCCACAAACGGTAACGGCGGCCTGAAGTTATAATCCTGCAAATTGGACCATCCGGCCCCGTTGCGTACACGCGCTTTGAACTGAATGACGTTCGTTATCCGAATGCCAAACCCGTCCCCGCCGTTCAGCGCGCGGGAGTCCACCGAGCCGCCCGGCGCTCGCGGGTCGATTCCGTTGAGGGAGTAGAGAATGTCCCCGGCTGCACCGGCGTTAGGATTGCTGACAACAAGGGTGAATCCCTCCGGAACGTTTCCTCCGTACTGAGAAAGCACCGGCGCCAGCACGGCGTCGCTGTACCATCCGTTGGTTTTGTATTGAGCGAGAAAAACCGGGCGGCGATTGGGGAAGTAACCGGCCAGCTTTTCCGACCGGACCTGCAGCCAGTTCTTTTGCTGCGAATTGGTGACCACGTCGCCCGGATCAGCGTCGAGCAAAGACAGATCGCGGCTGTAAAGATAGGCGGGACCGTATTTGGGCAGGGGCGCGTTCGTCCATTGATACACATCGCGGCTGTAGTCACCCCAACGAGCCGATTCACCAACCACGGCCTGGTCTATGATGGCCGTCAATTCGGCGTAACGCGCCGCGCCCACTTCCGGCGTGAGCGCGCCGCCGCTGAAGAGATGCTTTTGAATACGGTCCCCGACCAGCTGGCGGAAGTCCGGATGCGTCAACAATCGAAAGTACACGTGTACGGGTGAATCCGCGTCATCCAGCAGCGTGGTGTTATCGTTCGTCTTGTTCAGCCCGCTGTCCGCGTCCCAAACGCTGAATTTGAAGCGCGTGTCGGGTCCGGTTCGGTTGCGATAGGTGTTCCAATTGTGATTCGGCCAGTCGCTATTGCCGACGAAATGCTCGAGAAGGATGTAATCGGCAAGACTTACAAAATCCACCCTCCTGGCCAGATCCACCAATTGGGCGTCGGCGATCGCATTGGTTCCCTCCACGGCCGCAATCAAGGCATTGTAGGCATCGATGGTTCCCACCTCGGCGACCGGCAGGTCGCCCAAGTCCTCGTCGGGCGCTATCACGTCGTAATCGAGGTCTGGATCGCCTCCAAGATAGGAAGCGTAGAATTTTTCATCCAGCCTTTCCGCGATGTTGTACAAGCCCCAGTACAGACCGTTAAGGTACAAATGAGCATAGGTGCCATGCGCGGTCAGGTGACCCATTTGCAGCTGTGCCCGGCGCGCCCATTCATCGTTCACATAGTCCGCCTCCCGGCGTTGATCCCGGTCCCAGTACGACCACGTCCGGTTGCCGCCATTGCGGAAGATGAGCCGGTCAAAACTCTCCAACGGAGCGAACACTTCGCCGTGGGATTGGAAGAGCGGAAATTTCAGTTTGTCCGTGCCGTAAACGCTCTTGAACAGAGCGCGCAAGCTCTTTTTCGGCTGCCGCCAGGGCCGGCGCGAGGCGTCACCATGAATGCGCAGGCCGGCGTGCGCGGTGAACCCCGTGCCGCCGGCGGGAGCAATCCATTCGAGATTCACGGGCCGCTCCCACTCGTCTCCTTTCCGGTTTGGGTTGTAATAGATGCCGTTGGTGGGATCGAAGAGATTGGAAATGGAGGTGACGATGGATAGCGTGGGCACGGCGGTAAGAATGTTCATCCATTTGCCAGCATTGTTCGTGTGATTGACCACTTGGAGGTCCATTTCATAGTCGGCCGGGTACGGACCGTTCGTATCGGTCTTCGCGAACAGCGCGGGATACCCAAGCGGGTTGTTGGGCTGGCGGAGCACATTGGTAAGAAACAAGTAGGTGTGCGTCACGACCTCCGAATTGGTCAATCCGGTTGCATAGGCCATGGCCCGCAACGGGGTCGTTGCTCGGATGGTGATCGAGCCGGAATAGAGCCTCCCCACGTTTGTAGCGGGGGTCAATCCGTTGGTCGTATATCGGATCTGGGCACCAGGCGTCGGCGTGGTCAGCGCTACCTGAATGAAATTCGAGTAGAAGCCCCGCGCGACACTGAAGGTGGGCGCCAGCGTTTGCTGGCCGACCGCAGCGATCGCCCAGAAGGCCGCGCACAATCCCAGCGCGAGTCCCCGGACTTTGATTGGATCGGGATGGGGTTGGCGGACCTGGATTTCAAGGTGCTGGTTCATACGATTCTGGTCGGCATCCTTTCAATGCGCTGATTCAGGCGGCGCAGGCGTCGCCTTCAATTGCTCAGCCACGAATGCCGCGCGCTTGGTCACGGCTTCGAGGACCTGCGTCACTGCAGCGTCGAAAGCCTTTGCCGCCCCGGCATCCTTGCCCGCAACGCTGGGCCGGATGGCGCGGGCGATTTCCCGGCCCCGGGCCTGCACTTTTGCAGGGACGAACACATCGTCCAGCAACTTCGAAAGCGATTCACGATACCGCCTCTGACCCTCGGGCGTCGTCATCACGGCGTTGGCCACGATCCCTTTGCATTTTGGCAGTGCGGGGCCGTCAGTCTTTTCCAGCACGCGCTCGATGCCTTTGGGGAAGAACACGAGCCGGTCGGTCGCGGTGTCGTGGTAAAGCCGGAACTTGCAGGCGCCGAGCGCGTAACTTTCTTCGTTCCACAGCAACACCTCCAGCGCCGTGAAGGCAAGGAAGCGGTCCATGTCGAGCCGCTGCCGGAGCTTTTGCCAGCGTTCGCCAGGATCGGCCGCCCGCGCTGCGGCCACAAGCGCGTCCACGTCGGATTGATCGTCGCCTTTGGCCCCGTGGTCCTTGTCCAATTTGCCGGTCACGTCGTGTGTGTCCCCTTCATCATAAAGATTGCCGTCGTCGTTGCCGAAGTGGCGGCGCAGGAAATCGCGGTTCTCACCCTCGATCATCACGTAGAGGCCGAGGTCGCGCCCATTCAACTCGACGCGCGCGAAGCCGCAGCGCGGCGCCGGCACGCCCGCCTGCCGGAACAGCTCGAACGCTATGGCCGCGCCCAGGTAACTGGCGTCCTCCCCGCTGCTTTGCAGGAGCAATCGCTTTTGACCGTGAAACGATTGGCCGCGGACAAATTTGTCGAACGTGATGGTGAAATCCGGCTTGCCGCGAAAGAGCTGTTTGGCGGTATCGCCCTTGCAGTGGATGCCCACGTTCGTCAGCGACCCGCTGCCTTCGCGCAACGAGCAGCGCACGTAGGCATGATTATCGGTGTTCGTCCTCAGCGCCGCCACTGCCGACGGACTGATGTCGAGCGCGATCTTGAACAGGTGCAGGGAGTCGAACAAATCGCCCTGCGCCATCGACGCATCGACGCTGGCATCGGACGGAGACGCAGCGGAACCCCCGTGGGCCGACGCCTGCAGAAGCAACGGCACGACGACACAATAGCAGAAAACCGTTCGGAGCAGAGTCATGTTGCCTTTGTTTCAGTTAACTTGGGTGTCGAACTGCCTGTGTCGAGGACGCGTTCGCCGGATGCCAAAACAGCGCCTGGGGCCACGGACAAACCCGGCGCCGCAACGGGCGCCGGTGCTTCGAACGCGGCGGCGCGGCGCCACCGCAGCCGGCGTGGCAATTCCAACAGGCGCTCGACCCGGAAAAACGGCGCGAACATCAGGCCAGTCAACTGGTAATGAAACGTGATGTGCATCACGAAGAAAATACCCCAGTGCATCAGAAACGTATTGACAGACCAGAGGCGCCCGAGGCGGCGATTGAACAACGCGATGGGCGCAAAAAACTCCAGCGCCAGCGAGCCGACCGCCAGCACCGTGAACAGCGGCAACCGGTCATACAACGCGTAGGCCACCGCGTTCGGCTCGTCGCCGAGGACTTCCTTGCGGATGCAATCGATGGCCATTTGACTGCGCAGGTTTTCGCCGCTCATCCAGCCCAAACCGAGCGGTCCGGCCAGCTTGGCGACGGCCGCGAGGAAGTACGTGCTCACGATCAGCGCGCACATCAATCGCATGGGCCAGCCGTATCCGCTGCCGGTCAGACTTGCCGCCGCCACGCCGGGCTGGCGCCAGCGGCGAATCAACGCGTCAAGCGACAACGCATCGGCCGAACGGCTCAGGCCGAGCACAATCAAGTGAAAGACCACCACGTTGTCCGAATGGTAGAGCTTCATCCACGAGTGCCGATAGCAGAAAAGCCAGAGGGCGAGCCCGGCGCACACCGGTCCCGTGACGCGGTGCCACAGGCCGAGCGTCAGGAAGACCACAGCCACAATCGTGCCCCGCATCAGCCAACGAAACAGTTCCACGCCGACCGGACCATGGAACACCACGCCAACCGGCGCGAACAGCCGCGTGTCCGACCCTGCGACCTGAAGGAAGTTGTCCTGTTGCGGGATAAGATACCAAAGCACGAAGCCGCCGATGAGGATGCGCAAGAACGCCAGCCGCGCCGCCGGCGCCGGCTCGAACCAGAATGCGTGGAGCCTTTGAACCATCGCTTTCACGATTGCTTCCTCTTCACCCGATGAGTACCCAGGATTTTCTCCGACACCGGCTCCTTCTTGCCGTGGAAAAAGTCGTTCATCACGTATTGGCCCGAGACAACCGAGACAGACACTACCCGCGACCATGGTTCCTCGTTCTGTCCTGCCAGCCGCCTGGCGACCGACCGCGCCAGCTCCGAGGCACGGCCTTCCTCGATGGTCCGCCGCATCTGCTTTCTCACCTGGTTTTGCCCGCCCGTGCCGATCCATCTGCGCGGAATGTAGTAGCGCGCACCCTGCGCATCGCGGCCCACCAGGTAGTAGAAACTTTCGATCAACTCCCGCTTCTGGCTGAACATGGGGTAATAGGAGAGCGGAAAACTGTCTTTGGGGACCGCCCGCCAGTTCTGTTGGATGGGCCAGAACACGGCGCCGAGCATCGCCACACTCAACAGCCCGCCCCAGAGATTTCCACGGCTCGGATGGAGCGCAGTCTCCTCGAGTCCCGTTGGATTTGAATTCGGGGCGAGCATGCTCATCGTCACACCAGTAAAGGTGAAAGCCACGCCGACGAATCCGACCGCAGCAAGCGCGCTATGCCGAAAGCGAACCGAGCGCGGCAAAAGGATTGGGCCCAATCCGGCGCGCTGTCGATTCGTGAGACTCCATTCTCCTTCTCAAAGGGTGGCTTTCAAGTCTGACCGGCATGGATATAGGTTCATCCCGAATAGCCCGACAAGCTATGGGGTGAACCCCGACAAGCTATGGGGTGAATGCCTAATCTCGAAGGCGCTGAGTGGCGGCCAAAGGTTGCTAAAAGCCACCTCATAAATGGTAGGGCGCGTCGCTCCGCGCGCGCCGAGGCGTGCGATTTTAGAGGAACTCCAGTCTTTTTCCAGTCCGCGCGACGGCGCGCGCGGAGCGACGCGCCCTACCACGGTATTTATGAGATGAGTTCGAGTAGGTCATCACCTACTTATCGCCGGTCTATCCAATGCGCTATTCTTTGTTCAATGCGTTCATAGCCCGGTTCAGCTCGACGAGCTGATACGGTGTGACTCCCGTGCCGGATGGGGGTCCCGACCATCGTCCATTCTACGCGGCAGAAGAAGTAAAACGCGCGTTTTGCTTCCCGGACTAATCCAACTGGCGGCCTGCCGCCTGTTTGCGCGCCTGTCCTTCCGGCAACCCGAAATGTTGTCGGGCACGACGACCATGAATCAACTCATGAGCCGAAGAACCTTCGTGGTGGCCTCCGGAGGCGGCGTGCTCCTGGCATCTCCCATCGCGGCCGTGGCCCAAACGCCGCAACTCCTGACCAGGCGCCCTGCCAAACCGGTCGTGGTGGCGTCCGCCAATGGCAACAAATCGAAGGACGCCGACGGATTGACGTGCGTCGCCAAAGCGTTCCAGTTGATGACGGCGGGCGCCGACACGCTCGACGCGGTCATCGCGGGGGTGAATATCCTCGAGTTGGATCCGGAGGAAAACAGCGTCGGCTACGGCGGCTTGCCCAACGCGGATGGCGTCGTGCAGCTCGACGCGTCGGTGATGCACGGACCGCTCCGGCGGGCCGGCGCGGTGGGGTGCCTGGAGGGCGTGCGCACACCGTCGCTTGTCGCCAAAAAGGTGATGGAGGAAACCGATCACCATCTGCTGGTGGGGCGGGATGCCCGGCAATTCGCGCGCAACCTGGGCTTCAAAGTCGAGGAAGACCTGCTCACGGAGAAATCGCGCGCGCTCTGGCTGGAATGGAAGCGGCGTGCCGATCATTCGCCCTTCCTGAATCCCAAGGAGCGCGCCGAGATGTGGCGCCGGGCGGGCGAGTCGATGCTCGCGGAAGGATTGATTGATGCGGAGCATTTTCACGGCACAGTCAACTGCATTGGTTTGAACGCCAAAGGCGCCGTCGCGGGGGTGACGTCCACCAGCGGCCTGGCCTGGAAAGTCCCGGGCCGCGTCGGCGACTCGCCCATTCTCGGCGCGGGCCTTTACGTGGACGGGGACGTGGGCGCTGCGGGCTCCACCGGGCACGGCGAGTCGGCCATGTTCTCGCTCGGCTCCTTCCTGATCATCGAAGCGATGCGCAACGGGAAGTCACCCAAGGACGCCGGCATGGCCGCGTTGAAACGAGTCGTTGCCAACACCGTCGAGAGGCGGCTGCTGAACGGTCGCGGCAAACCGAATTTCAACGTGCGGTTCTACGCGTTGAGCACGAAAGGCGATTTCGCCGGGGTGTCGCTCTACGAGTATTCAGAGCGTGGGAAGCGGGCCCAGTTCGCCGTCTGCACCAAAGAGGGTCCACAAATGGCGATGGCCGAATCCCTGTTGCCAGGCCAGCCGACTGATTAACCGGACGCGGTTGCGTCCACGAGGGACAAATGCGTACCCCAATAACCCTGAGCAAGTTCGTGCTGGCGGCGGTCGTCGGCGTGGCACTGTCACCGACATCCGCCGCGAGCGCAGAGCATGTGGCCCGGGACTGCAACACCATTCTCATAGGCAATAAGCGAGTGCCGTATTTGTCCAACCGCTCGCTCAACGATACGAACCCCGCCATTACCCGCGCGATCATCGTGATTCATGGCGGCTACCGCATCCCGGAAGAGTATTACGCGCCAATTCTGGTCGTCCTGGCCGCCAACCCGGACCTGGAACGCAACTGGCGCCGCAAGATGCTCGTCCTCGCGCCGCATTTCCAGGAACGCGCCGACGCCGCGTCCGGCGAGCACTCGTGGAAAGGCGATTGGCGCGAAGGCGGCGAGTCCGACGGCGTCAGTTCCTACACGGTCGTGGACACGTTGATCGCGCGCCTGCGCAGCGGCACCTTTCCCAACCTCAAGTGGATTGTCCTCACCGGCCACTCGGCCGGCGGGCAGTTCGTCCAGCGCTATGCGGCGTTCACCGACATTGACCTCAAACCCGGGACGAACTCGGCTTTGATCAAGTTCGTCCCGGCCAATCCGTCCTCTTACCTTTACTTGAACCGTTATCGCTACGGCGGCAAAACCAACCAGTGGATCATCCCGGAAAAGGATTGCCCAACGGGCGACCACTACAACGAATGGAAATACGGACTCGACGGCCTCTACGGCTACACGGCGGCGCGCGGCGCGGAGTTTGCCCGTGTGCACCTGCCACAGCGCCGGATCGAAGTGCTCGCCGGCACGGCGGACGTGCTTGCGGACGAAGGGTTCGACGCCGACTGCGCGGGGATGTTGCAGGGCGCGACCCGTTATGAGCGCGCGCAAAACTTCAAGGCATTCATGGATCACTTTTATCCGACGAACCAGGTGAGCCTGACCCCGGTGCCGGGCGTGGGCCACAACGGACCCGGCATGCTGGCATCGCCCCAGGGCCTGAACGCGCTCTTCTTCGCCGACTAAAGCGTTGGAAGCTCAAGTCGGTGGAAGCGCCGTCCCGGTTCCACGGGAGCGGCAGCATCTTGCCAGTACCACCAACGTAGGGCAGGCGTCTCGCCTGCCCGGCCGAGCGAAGCGAGGCCTCGGTGGCGTGAATGCCGCGCCTTTCGGCGCGGCTGGGCAGGCGAGACGCCCGCCCTACTTTCCCGGCGTGACCTCGGCCGTGGTGGCAATTCCAAGATGCGCTCCACAGAAGCTGGTCTCACGTTTCACGATTCACGTTTTACGTTTCACGTTTTACGTTTCACGTTTCACGCTTCAACGCTTCCCCCAACCCCGCTACGCTCTCCGCGTGGCCGAAAGCTACGACATCCTCATCGCCGGACT
>DASTLJ010000328.1:0-2924 GCA_035715125.1 Verrucomicrobiia bacterium | reverse complement strand
GAGCAACGTCGTCGACTCCGCCAGCAAAGCGCGCCGCCTCCTGGACGAGATGAAATCGCCGCGGCTGAAAATCATCATGGACCCGGCCAACCTGTTTCATCCGGGCGACCTCCCGCGCCAGCGCGAGATCCTCGAAGGCGCTTTCGACCTGCTCGGCGGCGACCTGGTGCTGGCCCACGCCAAGGAATTGGCGGCGGAGGGCCATCCGGCCGGCCTCGCCGTCGGCGCCGGGGTGTTGGATTGGGATCTTTACCTCGCGCTGCTGCGCCGCGTGGGCTTTGGAGGCCCGCTCATCCTGCACGGATTCGAGGAAGCGGACGCCGCGGCGAGCGTCCGGTTTCTTCGCGAGAGGATGGCCTCCGATTAGTTCTTGTGGATAACCACTGGTTCTATCCTGGAGTTCGTCCATTTAGACCGACGCTTCTGCTCTCCCGAAGGGAGAATTGAGAATAGCCCGGCAGTTCACTGCCGGGTCCAGAGTCGGTATCCCATTAGTCCCGAAGGGACGGCCGAATTTGTCGAATTGATTCAGCCGTCCCTTCGGGACTGGAGGTTACTCTTCCACAGCCCCACCCTTGAAAGGGTGGGCTATTTTCAAATCTCCCTTCGGGAGAGACTTTTCACGCCAGCACGCCCGTCACCACCTTGCCCGCGACGTCCGTCAGCCGGAAGTCGCGGCCGCCATGCCGATACGTGAGCCGCTCGTGGTCCAGGCCGAGCAGGTGGAGAATCGTGGCGTGGAAATCGTGAACGTGAACCTGGTTCTCGGCCACGTTGATGCCGTATTCATCCGACGCGCCGTAAACGATGCCCCCTTTCACGCCGCCACCGGCCAGCCAGGAAGAAAACGCCAGGCAGTGATGCTCGCGCCCTTTGAACTCCGGCTTCTCAACGCATGGAGTTCGCCCGAATTCGGTCGTCCACACCACGAGCGTGTCGTCCAGCAGGCCGCGCTGCTTGAGGTCCTTCAACAGCCCGGCGATCGGCTGGTCCACATTACGCGAGAGCGGCCAGTGGGCGTTCATATCGGCGTGCGAATCCCAATTGCGATTCGATCCCGAGTCGATCAACTCGATGAACCGAACGCCGCGCTCGATCAACCGCCGCGCCACGAGGCACTGCCATGCAAAGCCCAGCCGCGCCCCGCGCGTCAGTCCATAGAGCGCGTGCGTCGCGTCGGATTCGGCCGACAGGTCGAAGGCCTCCGGCGCCGCCATCTGCATGCCGAAGGCCGTCTCGAAGGATCGGATTCGCGCCGCCAACAGCGGGTCGTCCGCGCGCGACCGCAAGTGCCGCCGGTTCATGGACTGCATCAAGCCCAATTCCAGCTCCTGCAACTCCGCCGTGCCCGGCTGCGGCTTTACATTCGGAATCGGGTCCGCGCCGGGCGTCACCCGTGTGCCCTGATGACAGCCGGGCAGGAAGTCCGACGACCAGACCTGCTCGCCCGCGTAAGGCAGGAAGGGCGCCAGCACGACAAACGCCGGGAGATTTTGGTTCACCGTCCCCAGCCCATAGCTGACCCACGAACCGAGGCTCGGCCGGGGGACGGTGACCGAGCCGGTGTGAATGCCCAGCGTCGCCTCGAAATGATTTCCGTGGTCGCCGCGCATCGCGCGAATGACCGCCAGGTCATCCACGCACTCGGCGATCGCCGGGAAGAGGTCGCTCACCTCTGTGCCGCTGCGCCCGTAAGGCGAGAATTCCCACGACGGTCGCTTGACGAAACCTTGCGGCAGCTTTCTCCCGTCGTCGGCGAACAGCCCGGGCTTCGGGTCGAACGAGTCGACGTGCGACAATCCCCCGCTCATGTAGAGGAAAATGACCCGCTTGGCCCGCGCGGGAAAATGCGAGGGCCTGGGCGCCAGCGGATCGAGCGCCCCGCCGCGGGCCGCGTCGGCGGCGAGCAACTCCCACACGATGCCTGGCAACAAGAGCGATCCGCCTACCAGCGAACGAATCGCCTGGCGCCGCGTGCAGCCACAGTTGGAATTCGCGGAGGACATTGAATCGCACGGAGCGCGACGCTCCGTTCTACCGCTGAAGGTTAGGCGCAGCGCCGCGCTCCGGCAAGGCGGCAGTTGGCTCAAATTGAACAGAAAGAACAGAGCCCAAGGGGAACCTGCCATTTCCGGAGATCCCAGGCCGCTCACCATTTAGCGGCCGAAATGCCCTGAGCGAAAAACAGAGTTTTGAACGTCCCAACCTCCCTTTCCTCTGTGTCCTCCTGTTCGGAACTGAGTAGACACGGCTTAAGCGCGCCACCTCCCGGCACGGGTCCAGGAAACGCAGCTTCGGATTGGGGATCAACCGCTCCAACGAGCGCCGCAGCCCTTCGGGGGCAGACTCGGCGTGGACATTCCACAAGGAATGCTCTGGACAAGCGTGTTTTGCACGCTCAGTGTCGCCTCTGATGAAAGAGATTAGGAGTCAAGACTGAAGCCGAGTAGCTGATGGCCGCAAACGACATGAGTTCGAGAAAACGATACATACTCGCGGCCGCCATCGGAATTGTTCTCGTTGCGGCCGTCGTTGGATGCTATTGCTGGGCATTGCTAACACGAAGCCACTACGGGACGGCATTTCAAAGTCACTGCGTGAGTTTTGGGCCGTGGCATTGTCCAACCTCAATGAACAGTGTATGCTCATTTCAAACCCGAACGACGGAATACTTATGAACCCACCCGCATCGAGCACAGACATCGAACCTCGTTGGAGGACTTATCTGAGAGGGGCTGCCTTCTCGATACCCGCACTATTCATCCTGGCCTTTTCCAGTGTGTTTCTATTGCCAAAGCTTGAGACGCTTTGGAGGGATGCAGCCTTCGGGGCTACCTCCGAAATGGCTCCATCGGCGATGGCGGCCGTGCATCTCGCATACTTCGTGACTCAGCACCTTGTTGTCATCGCTGTCACCGTCATCG
>DASTLJ010000327.1:0-24227 GCA_035715125.1 Verrucomicrobiia bacterium | reverse complement strand
GCCTGACGAGCTACCGGGCTGCTCCACCCCGCGATCCGAAAAATCGCTGTGGTTGCCTACAGAGGATTTTGTCCTCTGTCCCCTTCGGTCCAAGGGGGGCGTCAATCTAGGGATCGACCCCCGGCAGCGCAAGCCCTTTTCTCAACTCGCTGCAAATTCGTCCCGCACGCGCTCGAGGAGGCGTTTGGTCGCGCGAACGCCGTCGGGTTCGCTCAGCTTTTCGCCTTCGTATTCGATGCCCAGGTGGCCGTGGTAGCCGGCATCGAGGACGATTTTCAGCATCCGGCGGTAGTCGGTGTGCGTTTCGTTGCCGGCCGCGTCGAAGTCGTGGGACTTCGCGCTCACCGCCTTGGCGAAGGGCATCATTTCGGCGACACCTTTGTAGCGGTCGTATTCCTTGCCGCCGCCCAGTTCGAAATTGCCGAAGTCCGGCAAGGTGCCGCAATTCGGCAGGTTCACGATGCGCATCACGCCAGCAAGCCAGGCGCCATTCGAGGAGAGGCCGCCGTGGTTTTCGACGATAACGTTCAGACCGAGCTTCGCGCCAAACCCGCTCAAGCGGCGAAGGCCGTCGGCGGCGCGCTCCTGCTGCTCCTCGAAGGAACCGGCGCCGCGCGCCTCGGCGTTGACGCGGATGGAGTGGCAGCCGAAGAACTTTGCGGCTTCGGCCCACTTGTAATGGTTCTCCACGGCCTGCCTGCGTTTGGCCTCGTCCGGGTCGCCGAGCGCGCCTTCGTCGTCGCACATGATGAGCAGGATGCGCACGCCCTCGCCGTCGGCGCGCTGCTTGAACTCGGCGAGGTAGGCTCGGTCCTTCGCCTTGTCCATGAAGAACTGGTTGACGAGTTCGATGGCCTCGATACCAAATTCCTGCCGCGCCGTCTTTGGGAAGTCGAGGTGGTCGAGTTTCTTGCCGAAGAGGGCCTTGTTGAACGACCATTCGGCGAGGGAGATCTTGAAGAGGGGCTTCTTTGAGGAGTTCACAGTCGAACAGCCCGGCAACGCGAGCGCGCCGATGCCCAATGCGGCATGGGCCAGAAACGCGCGGCGGTCAAATTTGGTGCTCATGGGCAAGGGGGTGGAATCAGTGCGCCGGCGCCATGGCGCCTTCGACCTGTGGCTGCGCCTTTAGCGGCGGACGAAACAGCAGTGCCAACGCAAGTGCCGCAGTGACCGCGCAGCCAAACGGAATCAGGAACAGACTCTTGAACTCCGTAACGCCGGCTTTGGTCATCGCGGCGAACAGTCCCGGGCAGAACGTGGCGGCCAGGAGCGCGCCGACGCCGAGAATCATCACGTTGAACAATCCTTGCGCGCTGGCGCGGGCGTCTTTCGGGAAGAACTCCTCGACAAAGATGTACACTGTGGCGAAGAAGAAAGCATAGCAAATGCCATGGAGCACTTGCACGAGGATGATCAATTCCTTGTGCTGCGGGAAGATTGCGTAAATTCCAAAACGCGCTGCGTGGCCCAGAATGCCAAACACCATCGTCCATTTCCAGCCCAGCCGCTTGAGCGTCGCGCCGAGTACGAACATCGTGAGGATTTCTGCGATTTGGCCAATACTCATCACCGGCATAACCCAGTTGCTGTCGATGCCGACGCCGCCGTTGTCCGCTGGTGTGAGCAGGAACGTTCCAGTCCACATGAAGTAGCTGTTATGCACCGTGCTGTCCACAAGTGTGACCAGCCACAGCACGAGAATGAATGGATGCCGGAGCAGTTTCAGGGCTTCAAGCCAGGCGAACTTGTCCTTGCCCGATTCGACTTTCCTGGGCGGCGTGTGCGGCAGGACGAAGCTGAACGCTGCCAGTACCAGCGACGCGATGCCCGCCACGATGTAGGTCCACTTGGTCGCCGCCTTGGCGGCATCACCGACCAGCGGATGTTTCAATGCTTCGCCGATCCACGCAACAACCCCCTGCGGATTGGCGGACTTGACGGCCTCCCAATCCACAAAAATGAACGTGAACGGCCACGCCGCAAGAATCCAGCCGATGGTCCCACCCATGCGGACGATCCCAAATTCCTTCTGCGCATCCTTCATCGCGGCGAAGGCGATGGAATTCGTGATCGAGATCGTCGGCACGTAGAGCAGACAATGGATCAGCATCAATCCGAAGAATGCCAAAAATGGGGCATTCGGCACCGCCTTTCCCGCCAGCAAGGCTTTGCTCTTCACAAAGTCATCAACCGTCACGGTACCATTTGAGTCCGCATCCAGCTTCTTGAAAAACTCCGCGGCGGCCTGTGGGTTGTCCTTGAATTCAGGGACATATCGGCTGGTCCAGTTGTTGTATTCAACAATTTCGAGCGCTCCATTCTGATTAGCGTCCAGCGCTTTGAAGATCATTTCCGGCGTGGGTGGCCGCACCAAAGCCAGCCCCAACATTGCCAACCCGCCGACAAGATGACTGAAGGCGAGAAATTTCTCCGCCGCGAAGTTTCGGTCCGCAAATTGATTGCTGAAAAACATCCCTACGATGGCAGCGATGGGGAACGCATTGAGGATCCATGACTGCTGTCCCGGCAAGAAACCCAGGCTGGGCAGGTAGCCGAAAATCAGTGGCAGCCACGCCCCCCAAATGAAAAACTCCAGCACCATCATGACGAAGAGTTTGAACCGAATGGATGAATTCATAGCGGTGATGTGCGGGGAAAGTAGGGGAAAGCCCGGCGCAGTGGCAAGCGCGGAGGCGGAGCCCGAATCCACACGTAACTTCGGAGAACAGGCTGCGACCACGAATGAACACAGCGCGGCTGACGCCGCAACCAAAGTTGATAGCCGCAAAAGAACGCAGAGAACCCAAAGCGCCCTGACTGAAATGAGGACTTCTCTGTGTTCTCTGCGTTCTTTTGCGGTTAAAAAGAATGACGTGAGAATCAGAGCGGCCGGCCTTGTGGGTCACCGCGCACGGCCTCCTTCCTCGTAGGAACCGAAGTTTCGCGACTCATGAACTTCAATGTTTGTCCCCGGCCGGCGAACGATGTGCGCGGCGGTTTGCGGAAACTGTTCGACGAGCTTCAGCCCCTTGGCCGGCCCGAGCACGCTAACGGCCGTCGCCAGGCTGTCGGCCGTCGTGCAATCGCGCGCGATGACCGTCACGAGCGAGTGGTCCGTAAGTCCCATCCCCGTGCGCGGATCGACGATGTGCGAATACCGAACTCCGTCGATCTCGACGTGTTGAAAGATGTCGCCGGACGTGGCCAACGCGCGGTTGCGGAGAATCACAAAACGGGCCGGAGGCGCGTTGGTCACATCGAGCGCGGCCACTTCGATGCGCCAACCGGCCATTCCAGGCGGCGTATCGCCCACCGCCATGTCGCCGCCCCCTGCCACGAGCGCGCGAGTGACGCCGCGGGCGCGGAGCACTTTGAGCGCCTCGTCCACGGCGTAGCCCTTCGCGATGGCGCCGAGGTCCAGACGCATGTCGGGGACGAGCAGCTTCGCCGTGCGGGTGCGCGGATCCAGTTCCAGCTTCCGCCAGCCGACGGCCGCGCGCGCCTCGGCCAGCCGGTCGGCGCGCGGGAGTTGTTTCTCGCGACGCGCCTTCCGCCAGAGGTTCACCACAGGGCCGACCGTCACATCAAACGCGCCGTCGGTACGTCGTGCGAGCGCCTGCGAGCGTTCGAGCACGGTCCACAGGTCGTTGCTGACCTTGACCGCCTTGCCCTCCCCTGCGGTGCGCGAGAGGCGGCTCAATTCGCTGTCCGCGTCGTAGTCGCTGAGGCTGTCGTTGAGTTGGGAGATGCGGGCGAACGCGGCCTCCGCGGCGGCGTTGGCGGTGGCGGCGTCCGGCGCGTAGAGGACGATGCGGAAAGGTAGTCCCATCTGCGGCCGGGTGAACTCGAAGCGAGCAAGCGGGGGGCCTTCGCGGGATGGCGTCGCGCATCCCGCAGCCAGCAGGAAGGCCGGAAGCAAAGCGAGGAACATTCGCATCGCACAAAGCGTGCCGGGTCGAGATGACTTCGTCGAGCAGCGTCGAAATCTGGAGTGCGCCGGCAGAGCGCAGCGGCGACAGCGCTTTGGCTTATTCACACTATTGGGAACGGCAAGCCAAAGCGGCGTCGCGCTGCGCTTGCCTCCGCACTCCATAGCCGCCAGTTTGATGCGGATTCCGTCTTGCGCTCACGCTGCCACTGAGTAGCCTGCCGGCCAGACAAGAACGAAGCGCAACTCGACTCCTTATGGGAACCAATTACGTAAGTCTGAAAGGTGATATCATGAAGTGGGGCCTGGAGAAAGGCCCCGCCCTTCTCGGCGCCATTATCATCCTGGCTGCGGGCTTCGTTTTGGCCCGCGTCGTTTGCCGCCTGTTGCAAAGCTGGCTGGAAAAGCGCGAGATGGAACCGCCCGTGCGGATGCTGCTCACTCGCGTGACCTGGTTGATGATCATGGCGCTATTCGTCATGGTGGCGCTGGGCACGCTGGGCATCGCTGTCGGGCCGCTCATCGCCATGTTGGGCGTGGCCGGCGTCGGCATCGGCCTGGCGATGCAGGGCGTGCTCGGCAACCTCGTCTCCGGCCTGCTTATCATCTTCACCAAGCCTTTCCGCGTCGGCGAATACATCGAGATCGCGGGAAACTACGGCCAGGTCACCGCCATCGAATTGTTCAGCACCACACTCCTTCATCCCGACAAATCGCGCGTTGTGATCCCCAACCGGAAGATCTCGGGCGAGATCCTGCACAACTACGGCACGCTCAAGCAGCACGACATCACGATCAACGTGGCCTACAACACCAACCTGCCGGAAGCCATTGCCGTCATCCAGGACGTGCTCGCCCGCAACGCCAACGTGCTCAAAGACCCCGCGCCGGTGGTCGCCGTCGGCCGGTTTGCCGATTCGGGCATCGATATCGAGGTGAAGCCGTTCAGCAAGCTCACCGAGTTCGGCGCCGCGGCGGCCGAGGTCAAACTGGGAATCGTCGATGCGTTCCGCGAGCGCAAAATCGAGATTCCGTTCCCGCAGCGCGAAGTGCGCGTGCTCGGGCCGGCGACGATGACCTCGTATCCTTCCGGAGAGACCCGGGCTGCGAGCTTGCTGTGACGCCACGCGATCGCCGCAAAGCCAAAGTCCGGCACGCCAAAAGTAATCCATCAAGAAGGCGGCCGACTGGGCAAGCAGGTGGAAAAGTCTCGCCGGCCCCGCGAGGAAAACCGCCCACTCACGTCAGTGGCTCCCAGCCGCAATTTCTCACCATGACCTTGAGGACACGACAGTCGGTAGCCGCCGACGTGAGGAGGCGGAGAACGCGGACGCACGGTCCATCCGCCTCCTCACGTCGGCGGCTACGAGCGTCGGTGAGAAATGCAGGCTGGCCTGCGGTGGTTTTCGAGCGGGACGCTGGACTATTGTGCCTTCTGCCCCTTTTTGCGGCTCTCCCTTCTGAGTTCCATCCCGCGGCCTAATCCGTATTCGGCCTCCTGCCACGCTTTCGCTGCCATTCACGGCACCCACCCCGCAGTCCGCCCCAAAAGTAGCCGGTTTGCGAGGGGAAGCTGTTACAAACAGCGCGCTACCACTCGAAACTCGGCGCTCGAACCATAAACAACGCTCAAGCTTTATGCGATTCCGCTTCACCGTCGCGATTCTAGCCGCGGCGTTCGCCACTGTGGTCACAGGCCCCAAGGCTCTGGCGCAGGGCTGAGTGACCGCCCGCATCAGCTCGCCCAGTTTGGGCGCAGCCTCGTATCAGGAGCAGGGCGCGTGGACCGCGTCGGTGAGCCATCGCTGGCAGCGCTCCGACCGCCATTTCGTCGGCGACGACGAGCAGAAGTATCGCCAGAAGGAAGGCAGCGAGGTCATCAACAACATCCATCTGATTGACATCGGAGTGGGCTATGCCGTCTCCAAACGGGTCAACCTCACGCTTTCCATCCCGTTCCAGTTCGCAACGCGCTCGCAGGCGATCCGGGACCCCAGAGCTCCGCGCAATGAGTTCGGCAATCGCCCGGTGATCGATCGCTACGAAACCTCAGCCGACGGTTTGAGCGATATTCGATTGTTGGGCACGGTCTGGCTGTTGGATCCCGATCACAACAAGAAGCAGAATGTCTCGCTGGGCTTGGGGGTGCTGTTCCCCACCGGCGAGAAGGATCACAAGGATGTCATCAAGGTTTTCGACACGAACTCGGCGGGTGCCTACTCGCCTCGCGCTGAAACACGCAATGTGGACAATTCGATCCAACCCGGCGCCGGCGCATGGGGCGTCATTTTTGACACGTACATGTTCGCCGAGGTGGTCACCAACCTCACCCTGTATGCATCGGGCACGTACATCGCCGTGCCCGCGACGGACGCCGGCGTGGTGTCAGGCAATTTGCAGACCAGCACCACGGTTTGGTCGACCGGTGATTCGTACCTCGCCCGGGTGGGCGCAGGGTATAGATTTCTACCCAAACAAGGGCTGTCGCTTACGCTTGGGGCGCGCCTGGAAGGTTCCCCGCCCAAGGACCTTTTTGGCAGCGATGACGGCCGGCGGCGTCCCGGTTACGCCATATCCATCGAGCCGGGATTGGTGTATGCACGAAACAAGTGGTTCGCCTCCTTCAGCGCTCCGGTCGCGCTTTACCGCAATCGGCAAAACGACGCCGCAGGGCAGGAGGGCGACGCCGCGTTCGCGGATTTCATCACCTTGTTCAGCGTGGGCTACAGTTGGTAGCCCGTGACCTACTTCACAGGAATCATCCGCGGCTCGTAGGACTGATCGATTTTAGCGCGCGCCACAATGACGGCTCCCACGCCCGCTTGAGCAGCCAGTCGCCGTGCGGTCGCGGCTTCACCAGCCCGGGAATCCTCCACGACCATCCAGAGCCGATCGCGCGTCGCATTTCCGCCGTGGGCGGGAACGGTCTGGTCCAGATACCCGATGGCATTGGTGACCCAGCCCGGACCGCCGCCAAACTCCGTTTGCGTCCGCTGCAACGCTGTGTGCAGCGCCAGAAGGCCGAGCGGGCCGTCGTGGTCTGACACCAACGCGGACCATTGACGCGTGAAATCCTCGGGGCACGCGCCTGTGGCGCAGCCCACGGTGCCGCACAACCCGGTGCCCGGGCGGCCCTGGTGTTTGTCCGCCGGCAAATCGACGTTCTCGCACTCGGTGGTCCAGACGGGAACGACCGATTTGTCGCCGACTCGCTTGCGCACTTCAGCGACGAACCGGGCCGCGACGGAGTCCCCCGCCAACTTGGTTGCCGTGGAGCGTACATGGTAATCCACAGCCCATCGGCATAGCAGGTTGCCGCAGCCACAGGAACTGGGTCCGGCCTGGAGATCGTTCAACAACAGCCCGCGCCAGCCCGGTGGCGCGCGCTTGAGCAGTTGCTCGATGCGCGCCAGGTGCGCGTCGAAAGCTTCGCGGTAACCAATCGGGACCCAGGGGAACGCCTTGGCCACTTCCCCGACGCCCGGCTCCGGGAATTTCGGAAAGTTCTTCTGCCAATCCTCGTGCGAGCCTAACGCGGCCATCCAGCGGGGATGCGCCGTGGCCATGGCTGGATTCCGCGCCACTTCGATCCAGTAGTAGAGATCCAGTCCTCCTTCTGAAATGCGACGGGACAGTTCGCGATAGTCCGCCTCGCCCGTCCGTTCGTCCAGCGCAACCGCCACCGCTTTGAACCCTTCCTTCTTCCACTGCGACACTGCGCTAGCCGTTACCGTTTCCGCTTCCACGAGGACGATTTCGACGGGCGCCGCGTTGGACGGGCTGGGAGCGGCGTCGAGTTGCATGCCCATCGGTGCAACCAACAAGGCGGCGAATAACGCCAGCCTCAGCTTCGCTAATCGATCCAGTTCGTATTGATTCATACCCGTATTCGCGGCACAGACAGCCTCGCCCGGTGCCACGTTTTTCCGCTTCGCCCATTCCAGTTTGAAAAACAGTTGGGATCAACCCTTAAACAATCCGCGAAAAGCTTTGTGTTTGCCCGCCACGACCGGCAGCTTCAACCGGAACAGAAAACGCAACGGACACGCGATGAAATACGGAGCCAGGAACAAACTCACCGCCAGGGTCACATCCGTCAAAAGCGATTCCATCATGTCGCTCGTGAAGTTCGACCTGATTGCCCCCGCTCAGATGGCTTCGGTGCTCACGACCGAATCCCTCCAGGACCTCGACCTCAAGCCAGGCGACGTGATTCAGCTCATCGTGAAAGCGATTCACGTCCTGCCGGTGAAGGAATAAGGCGTTATGGCAAAAGAATGTCCCGCAGGACGACCGAGACCTTCAACGTCTCCTCGCCGCGCTTCAAGGTGAGGTCGAGTTTGGTGCCCGCCGGAAGCTCACACGATCGTTCTGGCGGTCCACGCCCCGCCTTACGCCAGTTTGTGACATCACGATCGCCGACCTTCAACAGGATGTCGCCGTTTCGAATCCCTGCCACCTGAGCCGGACTGCCGTCTACAACCTGCGCGACGAGATCATCAGCTTGCCAGTGCCGCGGCATAAATTCGGCGCCCAGCCGATTGTGCGGGTACGGAGGAGGCGGCGTTCGCTTCGGCCGCAAGTAAGCCACACCGCGCTTGCCATCGATGATGAAATCCAGGCGTTTCAGAGCGGCGAGACCAACAATTGGCTGCCCGTGCGCCGATTCGATGAGGTTGGCCTGCCTAACGGGCACGCCACTTAACGTCAAAGGGCCGAGAGAGAGTTCCTTTGCCCAAGATACTTCGCATACTGCGGCTCCGCTGGGTGGCGAATAGGCCGCCCAAAGCGTCAATGGTGCATTTGTATTTGCCGCTTTCCATTCTCGCCACTTCTGCGATACCAGCGCGACGCCATCTGGCGCACCTGTGTCAACGGCTATCGTCCATAGCTGACCCGGGAGCGCTAAAGAGAGAGTCGGGGCACGTTCTACCACAATGAATTTCGTCCAGGCAGTCGCTTCTTCGGGCACGCGATCTAGTAACTTCACAGTGAGCGCCTCCGCGTCTATGGCGCAAATGTTACTCCTGATCTGATTCCAGCCATACAATCCTTCCAAATCCACCTTCCCCAAGTAAGCTGGAAACTCCAACGTTTCGAATGTGATCGTGCTGCTGACCTTCCACTGCGGGAGGTAAAGTTCCGCTGTCATTCCTATTAATCCACCTTCACCGGGGCGAACAGCGGACGTTGGAGGTTTCGATTTCAGTCCCAGACGTTCCGCTGTATCGGGAAGCAGCCCGCACTGGGAGGAGCCTGTATCGAACACCAGCCGCACAGGCTTGCCATTGATTGTTCCATCAAGCCAGAGCCGCTCGTCGGCACAGGTGTTCGCGGCCCACAGACACGTGAGTACAATGGCAAAAAGCGCCGTTGATGGCCTAGATCCTGAGGAATTCACCGTGAGACATTCGGTCGAGCTAATCGCGGTCCTCGGAGGGCCGAGTTCGCTGTCGATAGCGTGCCCATGCGCACGAGTGTGCCGAAGGACCCGGGCAAAGGCAACCGCCGGCTCTAGTTCGGCGGGCCGGCCAGCGGATTTCTCACGCGATGAGGCCCGGTCAAGCCGGCTCAACATTGTGCGAGGAACGCTCCCAGGAAAGTGCGATGCCGCCCGTTACGGCCAACGCAATGGCCAGCGTTTGTCTCAGTCCAACCCGTTCGCCGAGCAACGCCACGGCCAGCAACACCGTCACCACCGGATACAGCGCCGCTAACGGCGTCACCACCGACGCCTTGCCGCCGAGGCGGTAGGCCGCCAACGTCGCGAGCACACCGAGGCCATTGAGCGCGCCGCCGAGCGTCGCCCAAAGCCAATCGCGCGCGGAAAAGCTCCATTCCAGCCGGGGCATCAAAACGATTGTGACGGCGATCGGGAGAAACCCTGCGGCGAACGAGACGAACGACGTCTCGGCCGGGATTCGATTTGTCGCCAGCTTTTGCAGCAGTCCCGTTGCGCCGAAAAGAAGCGTCGCCAGCAGCGCCATAGGCATCCACCTGGACCAGGATTGATGCTGGGACTCAGTCGCACCGGAATCCTGGACGTTGAACAGGAGCATGGCCGTCAGGGCCAAGGCGACGCCGAGCGTCTGGACCCATTGCAACTCCTCGCCCAACCACCACCAGGCCGCCAGCACTGTCAGCAGCGGATACACGGCCGTCAACGGCGAGACGACGGCGGCCTGCCCGCCGCCGCTCAGGGCCGCCAGCATCGCAAGGTTGCCCAGCGCTCCCGTTAGTCCGGAGAGAAACGCCAACCACCAGCCGCCTCGCGCGCCGGTCAGGGAGACTCGGCGATCCAGTGAACACACGAGTGCGGCCAGCGCGGCCGGTGCGAGCAGCCCGAGCGTGGAAAGGACCTGGTTTTGAAATGGCGGCACCTTATCTGCCGCCACCTTGGACACGACGCCCCACGCACCCCAACTGAGCGCGGCAAGGATGGAATAGAGGAGCCACCTCGGCATTTCACTCGAACTTTCGCCGGAGCCGCTGGGCGTCGTACTGGAGTCGCTGGGCGGAGGTCATCTTCGCGAAATCGGGTTTGCCGTCCGGGAGCTTCGGCCAGCCCTCGCCATTTCGGATTTCGGATTTCGGATTTCGGATATCTGAGCTGGCTGCTCCGAGTGGATTGTTGCGCACAGCGAGAGTCGCGCGCCGGGTGGCGCTTCCATCGTAGCTCATGGCCTGATCGGTAAGCTTGAGGTCGTCTTCAAGGGAGCGGTGGGGCTGGATGGCTTTGCCCTGGAGCACGCCGTGGTAGGCGCGCACGGCTTCTTCGGGAGACAGTTTGCCGTCGGTGATGAGCCGGAGCATCTCGATGAAGGCCAGTTGATGTTCGGCATTGTTAATCTTCCGGCCGAACAGGGCCACGCGCGCGCCGTATTTCTGCGCGTCGTGGATGAGTTGGAAGGCGTCGCGGGTCGTGCCCGCGCTGCCGCCCAGGATGCCGACGACGAGGTTTGGGTCGTACTGCGCCAACTCCTCCATCGCCTTCGGGCCGTGATAGACAATCTTCAGGAAGATGGGCCGGCCTGATTCCGGCACGCCCGCGAGAGTGCGGAGGATGTTGTCGTTGATGAACTCGCCGAGTTTCTCCGGCGAAATCCCGGCGTCAACGTTCGGGTCGAAGACTTCGAGGAAGTGCCGGAACTGCTTCCGCTCGGCCTCTTCACGAAATTCCTTGTACCAAAGCAGGGCGTCGCGGTCCTGCTGCAGGTCGTTGACGAACGTGATCGAGTAGAGGCCGAGGTTGGCGCCGGGGAATTCCCCGCTGCCGTCGCGCCCGCACTCCACTTCGCCGCACTGAATATGGTCGATGCTCGCGCTCCGGAACGGCTGCGACGCCTCTCGGGTGTAGCAGCCGTGGCGCACAGCCCACACGTCGGTGGTGTCGTTCGCGCGCGCGGCGGGCGTGACGGGCGAGTTCCTGAACAGCCCATCCTTGATCGTGAGTTGCTCATTCACGTAGGCGGACATGAGCATGATATCCACGAGTCCCTGGTGAGTGATTTCGCGAATGATGTCGAGGAACTCCGGCAGGTTGCGATAACCGAACTCGTCGCGCGTCCACACCTCCGGCGAAAATTGTGCGGGCCGCGCACCGTGTCGGGCGAGATAGCCGCGCGGCCCTGGCGAGCGCGCCCCGAAGGCCATGTCCGCATCCTTCGCGTCAGCCAGAATGAACGAGCGCGGACGCGGGTTGGCGCGGATTTCACTGAGCTTGGTGTCGAGGGATTTCATGGCAACCACGAATGAACACGAATCAGAGCACGATCCGTTCCCACTCCAGCTTCGGGTTCTTGAAATTCAAATCGTCCTTCAACAGCAGCCTACTGTCTTGATTCGTGTTCATTCGTGTTCATTCGTGGTTTACTTCATTTGCGCCAGGATCTGGTCGGTGATGGCCTGTACGGCAGCCTCGGCTTCGGCGTCATACCCCGCGCTGGGTTCCGGTTTCGCAGGCACCGCGCAAGCCACGCCGGGGCGCCATTGGTCGTTGTCGCACAGTTCACATTCCTTGAGGCCGTGGCGCGGGTCGGGAATGCCGAGGCTTTGCTTGATCTTGAGGAGATCTTGAAGCTGGGCCGGCGTGAACGTGTTGGGCGATTTGCCCAACTGCGCGGCGACCAACACCGTGCGGCAATAGGCTTCGAGGATTTCCATCTTGAAGTAGGCGTCCTCGACGTTGTTGTGGCTCCAGCTCACGACGCCGTGGTTGGCCATGAGGATCGTGTTGTGCTGGTCCGCAAGGTCGGCGACGAGCTTGCCCATCTCGGGCGTGCCCGGCGTGCGATACGGCGCGACGGCGACCGAGGCAAACACCTCATATTCCGGAATCATGCACGTCGGTGGCGCCAGGCCGGCGACCGCGAAGCCCGTGCTATAGGGCGGATGACAATGGCACGTGGCCACGGCCTTGGGCTGGCGCTTCATGATTTGCAGGTGCATCAGGATTTCGCTGGTGCGCTTTTTTGTGCCGCAAAGCTGGTTGCCCTCGAAGTCCACCAGGCACATGTCCTCCGGCTTCATGAACCCTTTGCTCACCAGCGTGGGCGTGCACAGCGCGATGTCCTCGCCGGCGCGGATGGCGATGTTGCCGCCGTTGCCGTCCACGTAAGCGCGCTGCCAGAGGCGTCGCCCGACTTCACAAAGCTGTTCCTTCAAGGCGTGGGCAGCTGGTGAATTGAAGTAGGCCTCCAACTCCGCCTTCGACGACTTCGAGTTCAGCGGCTTGGCCAGAGCCGATGAAGGAGCGCCAGGGCTTGCAGGACCCCGGCGCGAATTTGCGTGGTCCCGAATCGCGTCCTTGGCGCTGGGGGTCAGAATTGCATCAGCGGGCAGGCTCCTTGGGTCGCCGCCTTTGGCGATGATGTCTTCGACTTCCCTGGCAGTAATGACAGCGGGCATAAAATCACTTCACCGGTTTGTAGAAAATCTCGTCCACCAGCGCGGCGTTGATGGCGTCAATGGGCGGCGGCTCGTCGAAAGGTTGTGCGGCTTCGCGGCCTTCAATGTAACCAATGGTCTGTCCGACCGCGCCACCCAGCGCGTCGTAAATGACGAGGCTTGGGTCTGTGCCCATTGTTATCGGCGCCCCGGCCCCGCTCGCGAAATGCTCGCGCGTGAAGGGCGACACAATCAGCCAGCGCGCGCCCCGGAGTTCGGGTAAGACCTTGCTCAGGGTGACACGACCGATGACAGCGCCAAGTTTCATGCGTTGAGAAACCCGAAATCCGAATTCCGAAATCCGAAAGAAATCCGAATTCCGAGGACCGAATCCCCAAAGTACTTGAGCGCGCCCGTTTCGGATTTCGGATTTCGGGCTGCTTTCGGATTTCGGATTTCGGCCTTTGGATTTCTCATACCGGCACTCGCGATTCCTTTTCGTCCACTACGCCGACGATCATCCAGCGCGCCGGGCTTTTGTCATCACCCACCGCTTTGCGCGCCGCCATGCCATCGGATGAGATCACCACGCGTTGGTGCATTCCCGCGCCATGCGAGTCGAGGGCGATCTGCGGCACGCCCTCCGGCACGCCCGCCCCGTTGATGGGCTGGCAAAGGACCAGCCGCCAGCCCGTCAAGCTCGGATGCTTGCGAGTGGCGACTACGTTGCCTTCGACGCGGGCTAACAACATAGGATGGGTTGAAATCCGAAATCCGAATTCCTAAATCCGAAAGAAATCCGAAATCCGAAGCCCGAATCACCAAGGTCCTTCAGCGCGACCGTTTCGGACTTCGGATTTCGGGTTTCGGTCTTCGGGTCTTGCATCGCTCACTTCCTCCAAATAGCGCCAAAGATCAAATTCAGCTCCTTCGCCTCTCTCCACAGCCTTCGAGCTTCGCTGTTCAAACTCTCCTCGGACGCCGCGACCATTCGCAAGAAGAACATCGTTTCCTTCGACTCCTTGCGGCAGGTGCCGATGCTCTTTTTGAAATCCTTCCCCGAAACCGAGTCATCCGCCTCGCAATAATTCGCTCCAACGCTTGTGCCCGCGCCAACGAGTTGGTCCACGAGCCGATTGTTCTCGGGATGATTCGGCCCGCGGGGAATTCTTTTCACGAAGCGGACAATGGCTTCTCCAAACTGCGCCGTCCGCTCCATCAGGTCCTTTGGCGGCATGCCATCGGGAGTAGGCTCATCACGCAGAACCATTGCCTCCGACTCCGACTCCGACTCGTCACACCACTTCCAAAACGCTGAATCATCGCGTTCCGTCCCAGCGGACGCGCGACTCCAATCGGATTTCGGTATTCGGATTTCTTTCGGCATTCGGATTTCGGTGTTCGGATTTAGTAAATGCGCAGATTATCCACCATCACGCACCGCCGCACGCGGCAGAACGTTTTCGGGTTCGTCACCCCTTCGCCGGTCGGCGTGGCGATGGAGTAGCTAAGATAGCCCTCGCCACCCAGGCCGAGGCCGGCCATGCACGGGCCGTTCTTAATGAAGAGCGTCGTGTCCAGCGCGCGGCCCATCGCGGTCATAGCCTCGACGTCGTGGGAATGGATGATGCTCGTATGCTTGTACCCGTGCTCAGCTTCGAGCGAGCGGGCGATGCCCTCCTCGACGCTCTTGACGCGCACGATGGGCAGGAACGGCATCATCTGCTCCTCGGCCACGAACGGATGGTTTGCGTCCGTTTCGGCGAAGAGCAATTGCGTGCCGGGCGGGAGGCTTACGCCCGCGGCCTTCGCAAGCACGCCGGGGTCCTTGCCAATGAAATCTCTGTTCACCGACGCGTGCGGGCAACCGCCGCCTTCGCCGGGCTTGAAGGTGAAGGCGGCCTTGGTCAGCGCCTCAAGCTGAGCGGGGGTCAGCCTCACCGCGCCGTTCTGTTCCATCTGCGCCATCAGCTTGTCGGCGATGGAGTCGAGCGCGAAGACTTCCTTCTCGCCAATGCAGAGCAGGTTGTTGTCGTAGCTGGCGCCTTGAATGATGGCTTTAGCCGCCCGATTCATGCAGGCGGTGTCATCGACGACGACTGGTGGATTGCCCGGGCCGGCGCAGATGGCGCGCTTGCCGGTCTTCATCGCGGCGGCGACCACGCCGGGCCCTCCGGTCACGCACAGCAGGCGAACGGCCTCGTGTTTGCACATCGCGGCGAAGCTTTCGAGCGTCGGGTTCTCGACGATGCACGCGATATTCTCAATGCCGGTTTCACGGTGGATCGCTTCGTTGAACGCGCGCACGGCGGTGGCCGCGCAACGCGTGGCGGCCGGATGAGCGTTGAAGACGACGGCATTGCCGGCGGCGACGATGTTCACAATGTTGCCGCTCATCGTCGGAATCGAGTGCGTGCTCGGCGTCACCGCCGCAACCACGCCAAAAGGGGTATGTTCCTCCAGCGTGATGCCGTGGTCCCCGCTGTGGCCGTCTGGCCGGAGCCAATCCACGCCAGGGACGAGCTTGATGATTTGGAGCTTCTCGATCTTATGGTCGAGCCGGCCGATCTTCGTCTCGTCCAATTCCAGCTTGCCCCATGCATCAGCGTTCTTGTCGCAAAGCGTCTTGATGATTTCTTCAATCTTCCGCCGCGCCGCCACGCCCTTCTGCTGAAGTTGCAGGAAAGATTCGTGCGCGGCTGCACAGGCTTGGTCGGCGTCCTGAAAGACGCCGAACGTGCCGCGCAGCGCGGGGCGGGCCGCGGAATATCCCTTGCCATTGCACCCGCACGGCGACGCGGCGGACGCGGGCCTAGCGACCGGTTTGGCGGAGGCCGGCGCGCCGCCGAGGCGGCCCAGCACTTCACTCACGATGTCACGGATTAAAGATTCATTCACAGCATTCATTGGATTCCAACCACGAATGGACCGTACGGAACGCGCATCAGTCCTATGTTGGTACTCGGTATCATTAGAGTTTGGTGATGCCTTCAAAGTTTTCGTCGTTCAATCCCGTGCGCTCGCTCAGGGACACCCTTATCAATTCGCCAGTGAAATTCAGCTTGAAGCGGTAGCAGTTGATGCGTCCTACCAGGTCTAATTGCAGGAGGAATTGGTCCTCGGTGAGCCAACGACCCTTGGCGGCGACTGGAAGGTTCACCAGGGAATTGGTTGAGAATCGTTCCACTTCATCGAGTCCAACCGGACAACTCACTTTCTGCCCGAGCCACGTCAACTCGGCGAGGGTCTGTGTCGACTGATTGAAGCGCAGCGCCAGCGCGGCGAGTCCCATCGAGTTGTCGTTGAGGGTGTAGGAGCGGCCTGACACTCGCATGGCCGTCTTGGGCAAGATTGGCACGGGTTGCGGCGCGGGGGGACGGGCAGCAACGGCCAGCCGGTCCTTCAAGTTGGCTTGCGCCTTTTCGGCAGGCGGCAAGGGCTGGTCGGACCGGAGGGATTTCACCACGAAGTTGGCCAAATCGCCCGGCTCAAAGCCGCCCCCGGTGAATACGAGCACGAGGTCTTTGGCCGGCCACACAATGATGCGTTGGCCGCCGCGACCCACAGCTTCGTATACCCCCGCATATTTTTGCCCCTTCACCCACCAGAAGTAGCCGTAGTGATCGTCGTTTACGGTCTGCATAACGTGTGGCCGCGTGGCCGAAGCGATCCAACTGTCCGGCAAAAGTTGACGCCCACGCCATTTTCCGTTTTGAAGAAAGAGTTGACCCAGCTTTGCCATGTCCAACGGACGCAACTGTAGGTCTCCCCAGCCGTGATTGTGTCCGTGCGAATCGACGATCCAGTCTACATCACGAATGTCGAGCGGCGCGAAGAGGTACCGTTGCGCGAAAGCCAAGGCGTTCGTGGACGCCGCACGACTAAGAAGGGCGGAGAGTAGATGACAGTTGCCGCTACAATAGGCGAACCTCTCGCCCGGCTCGGCCACCATTGGCAGATCGAGCATGAACTGAATCCAGTCGGTGCTGCGGCGCATTTCAGACAAGCGCGCTTCCTTCGGCTCAAAGCCGCAGTCCCAGCCCGCCCGCATGGTCAGCAGATCTTCCAGAGTCATCCGCTGCTTGCGCGCGTCGAGCCGGGCCATGGGACGCGCGGGGAACAAGTTGGTGAGCGGCGCCTTGACTCCGTTCAACAAGCCCTGGTCAATCGCCAGCCCAATCAACGTCGAAGTGATGCTTTTGGTCACTGATGCCACATCGTGCCGCCACGCCGCATTGAAGGGATGGAAGTAGGCGTCGAGCACCAGACGACCGTGCCGGACGATTTGCACGCTATGGACGGGCACTTCATGCTTTCGGACGAAGTCGAACATTTCGACGAGCGCCGAGGAATCCATCCCAACATCTTCAGGCCAGCCAGTCGGCCACTCCTGCGTGGCAGCGCGCGAGTAGACGGGCGCGGTGGCGCAGACCAGCCAGAGCGCTGCCGGTCGTGCTACTCGAAGCAGGCCACGCCTCACGAATACTGAGGCTCCAGCAAGTGGAGACGGCCGCGTTCCTTCGCAGTCGTGTTCATTGGTGTCCATTCGTGGTTCTCAGTTCTTCGCGCTGTAAATCTGTTTCCCCAGCACGTCCACGGAATCGACGATGCCGATGATGACGGCGTCGACTGGGGCGTCTTTGAGTCCGCCGGCCAGGCGGGCGCTGCTGCCCTGGCAGAACATCACCAGTTCGCCTATTCCGGCGCCCATGGTGTCCACGGCGACGATGGTATTGGAGCCGGGACGGAACTTCGTGGGATCCTTCTCGTCCACCAATTGGGGGCGGAGCAGGAGCAGCTTGCGGCCGTTCATGCTGGCCTCTTTCTTGGTCGAGACGACCGAACCTTCGACGCGGGCTAGAAACATAAGTAATCAGTTTTCAGTATTCAGTAATCAGTGGGGGCAGTCGCTGGAGGCGACTGAATACTGATTACTGACCTACTGATTACTTCTTCTTCGGCAACACCGCCTCCACGTCGCTGTGCGGGCGGGCGATGACGTGGACGCTCACGAGGTCGCCTTTGATGGCCTTCACGGCCTGCGCGCCGGCGTCGGTGGCGGCTTTCACGGCGGCGACGTCGCCGATCACCGTGGCAGTGACGAGGGCGTTGCCGACCTGGACCATAGGGCCGATCAGTTCCACGTTCGCCGCCTTGAGCATCGCGTCGGTCGCTTCGACCAGCGCGACGAGGCCGCGGGTTTCAATGAGTCCGATTGCTTGTTGGGTCATAGGATGCATTTACGATTTATGATTTACGATTTACGATTTGTGGAAAGGTGCTGCTCCAGCAGCCGCCTGGCTTCGCGCGCCACGACGAGTTCCTCGTTCGTCGGGATGACGAGGATTCTAACGCGCGAGTTTGTGGCGCTAATGACCGCTTCGGCCGCGCGTATGGCGGCATTCTTTTCGCTGTCGAGCACGATGCCCAATTGGTCAAGGTTCGCGCAGATCGCGGCGCGTATTTCGGCGCGGTTTTCGCCGATGCCGGCGGTGAAGACGATGGCGTCGGCGCCGTTCAAGGCGAAGAAGTAGTGCGCCATCCATCGCCGAGCTTCGCTCACGAACACGTCGAGGGCCAGTTGTGCCTTGGCGTTGCCCTGGAGGGCGGCCTGCTGGAGGTCCCGGATGTCGTTGGAGAAGCCGCCGCTCAAACCCTTCAAGCCGCCTTCATTCGAGAGCTGGCGCTGGGCTTCCTCGATGGAGATGTCGAGCGTTTTCACAGCGTACGGCAACGCTTCGGCGTCGAGGTCGCCGACGCGGTTGTTGTGCGGCAAGCCGGATTGCGGGCTCATGCCGAGGCTGTTGCCAATGGCGACGCCGTTCAGGATCCCCGTGATGCTCGAGCTGCCGCCGAGATGACAGGAGATGACGCGCAAGTCCGGCTTTTCAACCGGCGACTGGCCGGCGTCCACGTAGAGGTTTTGAGCGCGGCGTGCGACATCTTTGCGGCCAAGCAGTTCGGCGCTGCGTTCGGCGATAAACTTGTGGCTCGCGCCGTGAAAACCCCAACGGCGCACGCCCAGCTCGTGCCATGACTCGGGCACGGCGTACTGCATCATTGGCTCGGGCGCGAATTGGTAGAAGGCAGTCTCGAACAGCCCGATGAGTGGCACGCCAGGCATCCGCTTGCCGAACAATCGAATGCCGGTGATGCAGGGTGGATTGTGCGCGGGCGCCAGACCGTTATAGTCCTCCATAGCCTTGAGCACCCGTTCGTCGAGTCGCACGCAGCCCGTGACGTTCTTCGCGATCACGGTCTTGAAGCCGACGGCGGCAAGCTCGGTTTCGCTCGCGATGGCGGCCGCCTGCTTGAGTTGGGCCAGGCAGTCCTCTATCGCCTTGGCATAATCGGTCACCCGCTCGAAGCCGCCCTTGTGGAACAACTTCTCAGCGTTGTTCGAGAAATCGAACAAGCGCCACTTGAGGGATGTCGAGCCAATGTTGGCGACGAGGATCTTCATCGATTTACGATTTACGATTTACGATTTACGAGCGGCACAAACTCCGGCCCGAGCTTGGCGAGTCGGCGGACTCGTCAATCGTAAATCGTAAATCGCAAATCACTGGAGCCACTTGCCGAGCACGCCCAGCCCATCATGCGGGCGAGGGATGACTTGCACATTGACGACCTGGCCGACTTGCGAGGCGGCTGCCGCGCCGGCGTCCGTGGCGGCCTTCACGCTGGCGACGTCGCCGCGGAAGAAGGCCGTCACGTAGCCGGAGCCGATTTTTTCCCAGCCCGTGAAGGTGACGTTGGCGGCCTTGAGGGCGGCATCGGTCGCTTCAAAGAGGGCGCACAGGCCCTTGGTTTCAATCATGCCGATTGCTTGGTTTGCCATGTTTTAGTTGAAGAGTTGATGGTTGAGAGTTGAGAGAGAACTATTTCTTTGCGGCGGCGCTCGCCTCGCCGAGAAAGCCCTTCGACATCTCCTCGTGCGGGCGGGCGATGACGTGGCTGGCGACCAGTTCGCCGACCTTGCTCGCCGCCTTGCTGCCGGCATCGACGGCGGCTTTGACGCTGGCGACGTCGCCGCGGCAGATGACGGTGATCATGCCTCCGCCGATGGCGATGGTTTTGGAGATGCTGACGTTGGCGGCCTTGGCCATCGCGTCGGTGGCTTCCACGTTGCCGGTGTAGCCCTTGGTTTCAATCATGCCGATTGCTTCGCTCATTGGTTGGTTGTTGGTTGATGGTTGAGAATTGAGACACGAATTTCACGAATTCTCACGAATGCTTGAGACCGGGCCCGTTTGGAGGAATTCGTGTTCATTCGTGGAATTCGTGTCAATGCCGTTCACTTCAATAGCTCACACGGCGTGTCGGGTTGGAGATTGCACGCGTTGCCTTCGTCCGTGTCGATATGGACCTCCAGTTTGTAGCTTTTGTCCACGCGCACGAGCAATTTGTCGAGAGTTATGCCGCAAGGGCCGCCGATCCTGAGCTTCATTGCCTCGGCGGCTTTCACGCCGTAGTACTCCGCGTCCGTCGGGTGCATGTGGACGTGCCGCATGGCGCGGATGACCCCCTGCTCCATCTCGAAGAAACCCGCCGGACCCATCAGCATGCAACCGAGCGTGCCCTGGATGTCGCCCGAGATGCGATGGGGCAGCTCGAACCCCAGCGCGATGCCGTCGGTGTAGGCCAGCTCGACCTGGTTCAAAGTGCGGCACGGGCCGAGGATGCGAAGGTTCGAGATGACGCGGCTGCGCGGGCCGATAAGTGTCACCGCCTCCTTCGCCGCGAACTGGCCTTCCTGGTAAAGCCACTTGTGGACCTGAAGCTGGTGTCCCTTGCCGAAAAGCGTCTCGACGGCCTGCGGCGTGAGATGGCAATGGCGGGCGCTGACGTTGACCACCAGCGGGCTGGGGGCCGACGCCGCGCGCGGCAGGGTCTTGCCGAGCCGGGCATAGACCGCCTGGCGCACGAGGTGTTCGACCACGGCGCGATGGGGCGGCGATTGCTGGGCCACGGACATGCTGAAAGGAGTGTTGATGCGGCGCCGAAAGTTGTCAAATAATTTCTTGCAAAATCTTGCAAATTATTTCAAATTTGTGACAACGATTATGGCGTGGAAACGCCAAATCGTTGAATCGTTGAATCGTTGAATCGTTGAATCGTTGAATCGTTGAATCGTTAAATCGTTGAATCGTTAAATCACTCGGGGGCGCGCGTTTGCGCTCCAACGATTCAACGATTCAACGATTCAACGGTTCAACGAACCCAAAACATGCAAGCCGAAGAGCGCCAGAAGCGAATCGAGGAGCAGCTCCTCAGGATGGAGTTCGCCTCGCTGGAGGAGTTGAGCGAACTGGTGGACGCCTCCGTCGCGACCGTGCGGCGCGACCTCGGGGTGCTGGAGGGCAAAGGCACGGTGCAACGGACCCACGGCGGCGCCAAGTTGGTCAATCCCAGGTCCGACGAGTTCGCCTTCAACGCGCGCGACACGCATCAACTCGAGGAAAAGGAGGCCATCGGCCAGGCTTGCGCCGGGTTGATTCCCCCAAACCAGACGGTGATCATCGACGCGGGCACGACGTGCTACCACGCGGCGCGTTACGTGGAGGCGAAGACGCCGCAGGTGTTCACGAATTCGCTGCCGGTGGCAAATCTGTTCGCGGCGGCGAACAAGCTGGAGGTCGTGGTGTCCGGCGGGGTCATTTACCCGCGCCTCGGCGTCCTGGTGGGGCCGCTGGCGGTCGAAGCGTTCTCGAAGATTCGCGCCGACGTGGCCATCATGAGTTGCGGTGGCATCACGCTGGAAGGCATCACCAACTCCCACGGGCTGCTCATCGACATCCAGAAAGCCATGATTGAGGCGGCGCGCAAGGTCATCTTCTGCATCGATTCCTCGAAGTTCGGCCGCCAATCCATCTCAAAACTATGCGAATTGGACGTGATCGACGTGATCGTGACCGACAAGGCAGCGCCGGCGGACACCGTGAAAGGACTGCGCAAGCGAGGGGTGGCGGTGGTCGTCGCGGCGCCGGCTGCTGGCAGATGAATGCGCAATTGTGGCTGGATGGCGCGGTCGCCGGCCTGGCCCGACGTTATACCCGCCAAGGCTCGGGCTGAGGTTGCGAGGCTATTGCCAGCGCCTCGTAGCGCAGGCTGCCCAGCCTGCCGTTTCGCGGGTTGCCAACCCGCGAACCTCCGAACTGAATTGGACGTCGATTGGCCTTCAAGACCCTCGCCGACTGGCAGTCGGCGAAACAGCAGACAGGGCTGTCTGCGCTACGCGCATGGCGTCGCTTGAACGCTTGGAAACCTAATTCCTCCGCCGCGTCCGGGCTTCGCTCCAGTCGTGCTCCCTGGCAAGGATGTTGGTGGGTTTGTCAACGTGCGCCCTCGCGCAGCTCGAGTCTCACACAATTGGAGGGCAAGGCTAACCGTGCTCTTCAACCATGGGAGTTGTGCGCTTGCGGTCCACAGGCGGTTTCAGCCGCCGGGCGCGCTCGACAAAGAGAAAGAAAACGCCCGGGCCGAATGACATCAGCATCACCGTCAGACCACAAACGATCCCCCAAAACGTGGCATAAGGCGCGCAACAGTCATCGCGATGCCGGACGACAACGTGCGTGGGCACGGCGACGAGGAGTTCCAGGATGCTGCCGCGAAGGAGCCAGCGCATTGCGCGGCGGGAGAGTGAGTCCGGATCGTCGTTGCGCGAGCCACGCAGGAAAAGCGCCGCCCAAATCATCCAAAGGATTCCGACCAGGGCCAGTATGAACAGGAGATCGAACAAACCGCTCCGCGGGCTCAGTCCGACGGCGGTCATGCCCCGGGCCACAGCCGGCACAGCAAACGCCTGATCCTCGTTGGCCCGCGCGCCCAGGGACAGCAGCTCAAATGCACCGTCCTTCAAGAAGGCGCAGAGCAAAGCCAGGAGTCCGGCGAAGGCGAGGTTGGCCAGGAAAAACGACGCCGTAACGACCGGAACGAGAATCTTGCGCCGTCGCACCGGCCGGCCTTCTGCGGCGGCGACCGGAACGAGCAGCAGGAGCGCCTGGCCCGCGAGCATCACTGCCAGCCAGAGCCAGTAGCTCCAGTGCAAGACCATATCCCGCACTTCTTCCGAGCCGTGTTTCAAACAAAGCAGAACGAGCGGCGTGGTGAGGAGCAGTAGCCAGATCGCATACAGCAGAACGACGAGAACGGCCCAGCGTTTCATCGGGTCAAATGCTCTCCGCGCGCAGTTGTGCCAGGAAGCCCGGCTCTGTACCGGCGAAGTCCACCCGGCGCTGGGCGGCGAGCAGGGCTCCGTAGACGCGCAGGTCGCGCACGAGCATTTCGATGCGGTCGCGTAAGGCGTCGTCGACGATCCGGCCCTCCTTCATGTCCGCCTTCTCGACGAACGTTACCGCGTAGGGCAGCGCCCATGCGTAGCACTGGCGGGCGACGGTGCGGATGTGATCGGCGACCGTCAGCCCCTTGTCGTGCGAGGCGACGACTGTGGCAAAGAGCTTCCCGGTGTATTCCTTCCAGAAATGGTCGAGGAAGTTCTTGGTCGCGCTGCTCATCGTGCCGTGATAGTCGGGCGTGCCGACCAGGTAAACGTCGGCCCGTTCCACCCGCGCCTTGAGCGGTGCATAATGGGGTGCCGTGTAGCTGGTGTCCGGATTAAACAAGGGCAGCGGTTCCTCGGCCAGGTCGATCAAATCCACCGTGGCGCCGTCGGCTTCGAGCTGGCGGGCGATAAGCCTGAGCAAATCGCCCGTGGCGGATTTCCGGCTCGCGCTGCCGGAGAGGAGGAGGATGTGCGGTTGCGACATGGGGCGGCAGTATTCAGTAATCAGTGTTCAGTATCCAGTTTTCAGTAATCAGTATTCAGTAATCAGTATTCAGTTTTCCGTGGGCTGGCTTGCTCACAGCAGCTCGCACGCCTGGAGACTGATCACTGAATACTGATTACTGAATACTGATTACTGAATACTGATTACTTTGGCTCGCCCACGGCCCATCGTCCGCCACTGGCACTCCAGGCCGATCGACCTCAGCCTCTTCCGTCCCCATGGCCTCCGCGGGCGGGTCGGCTTCGGCCTTCTTCGCCGACGTGTTGCCTTCTCCCTGTGCACGCGGCCAGATGTGGAAGCCGCCTTTGCTCGTCTTCCCGATTTCCCAGGTGCCCCAGATGCCGTGCGTGTCGCGGTAGCCGCGATAAAATACGTCGTGGGCGCCGATGTAGGTCTTCGTCCAATGGCAATCACGCGTCGGCGCGTCGTAGCGTCCGCGAATGAGGAACGGCCCGATGTCATCGCTGCCTTCGCCCGCGATGCCGCCGCGAGCGAACGTCAGGTGCAAATCCATCCGGTGCCGGTCCTCGGGGCCGGTGTAGTTGTAAAAGCCGGTCCAGGGGCCGGAAGGGAAGAGGGCGTCGTCTTCCATGTCCGCTTTCTATTCGCACCTGGAA
>DASTLJ010000326.1:0-9287 GCA_035715125.1 Verrucomicrobiia bacterium | reverse complement strand
ATCGGGCGAGCGTCGGAATAGGAATGGCCATGGCGGTGGCGCTTCTATTGGGGAGTGCGTCGAACGCCGCCGAACCAAGCAAGCCCAAACCCGTGCCGCGCTTGCAGGCCATTCCCCTGCCTCGCCAGGAAATCTCCTTCCAGCGCGATGGCGTCGAGATTGCTCGGTATTGCTTCGCTACGAATCAGAACCGGCCATTCGTGTATCCAATCCTCGGGCCGAGCGGGCGGTCGCTCACGCGGATGGGGCACCCCCGCGATCCGGAGTCGCACAGCCACCACAACTCGGTCTGGCTCTCCCATCACGACGTGAACGGGACGGACTTCTGGGGTGACAATGGCAAGGGGCGGATTCTCCACCAGCGCATCGAGCAGATCGAGGACGGCGAGGCGCGGGCGTTCGTGCGCGCGTCCAGCCTGTGGCTGGGAACGAACCAGACGGTGCTGCTGCGCGAGCGTCGGCAGACCTCCGTGCAACTTCTGCCCCGCGACGAGTGGCTCTTGCTGATCGACGTGCACCTGGAGGCCGCGTCCGCCGAAGTGACGCTCGGCAAGACGCCGTTCGGTCTCATCGGCGTGCGGATGGCCAAAACGATCGGCGTCAATGATGGCGGCGGCGCAATCCGCAACTCTGAAGGCGGAGTGAATGAGCAGGAGGTGATTTGGAAACCGGCGCGATGGGTGGATTACTCCGGCCCGATCACGGCCAACGCCGTCGAGGGCGTGACGCTTTTTGATCATCCCATTAACCCCAATCACCCGGCAGTATTTCACGTCCGCAATGACGGCTGGATGGGGGCGTCGCTGACGTTTGCAGAACCTCGCGTGTTGGCGCCGGGCAAGCCGCTGGCGTTGCGCTATGGATTGTTCGTTCATTCCGGAATGCCCGCTGCGAAAGAAATCGATGCGCGCTGGAAGGAATTCGCGGAGGAGGCGCCCGCGGCTTTTCCGGCGCTGAAGTAGTGGCGCGAAGGCGTGTCTGTAGAGCGTCCTCACTGCAACCAATGCCTTTGTCGCAACCTTTGTCGGCGACTGCACAGGGCGACTAAGGTTGCGACAAAGTTTTCGACAAAGGTTTAGACTTGGAAGCTATACGAATGGGGTAGGCGCGAATAGATACGCCCAGGCAGGGTGACGGTGACCAGCAAAGAAAAAAGCCGGAGATCCATCTCCGGCTCGTTCAGGCGACGCGCTCACAACGCCTCGCCCACGTGCAGCGCACGCATCCTGCGTGCTGGTCCGCGGCATTCCGTTCCGCGGATCATCGTCGGCAACATTGCCCGCCGTTGACCGCCGGCGCCTGCGCTGGCACACCGGCCGCGACACCACAACCGCACGGCCGGAAGGTGACGGTTTTTCCAAGCACTGCCTGTGCCAACCCAAACCACCCTGAATTCAAGCTTGTTCAGGCGGACCGGAGGGAAAAAATGGACACACATTTCTGCCTATTGGGATGAAATTGCCTGGGCAAAGGCTGCCGAGCCTTGTGGCTGCTTCAAGTAGCTGCGACCGTGAGGTCGCGGGCTGAATCGTCCGTTCAAGGTCATTGGACCTGTCATTTAGTCCCCTTCCCGCGACCTCACGGTCGCAGCTACACAGATCACACACCGAGTGAAAACACCTGCGGTGCCTGGCTCAAGGCCTCTAGCGGCGCGCCGATCCTGAGATTGTCGCTCGTAACCGAATCGCCATTCTTGACTCGCCCAAACGGGGGGAAATAGTATCGGCTGCACTACCCGAAGAACTTTGAGACGCTCAATGTCCAATCCTCCTGCCCGATGTTGGCGCGCCGCCCTGGCGCTGGGAGGGGCGCTCGCGCTCGGCGTGGCCGCCGCGGGGGCAGCTCCGGGCCGCCAGGTCGCCCCGAGTGGTCCGGTCCTCGCCGAATCGGAGCGCGTTTACCTGGCCGAAATCGAGCATCGCGCACTGACCGTCGGCCGCAAAGGATTCCCCGCCCTGGTAGAAGCCATCAAGAGCGGCAGGCCCGAGCGGGTCACCCGCTTCTTCGCCACGAACTTCACCGGCCAAATCCTCCCCATCGACAAGGCCGCCGGCATCGAAACCGAGGTGCTGAAGATTCGCCGCATCACCAACGCGACGAACGCCCCTGCAAAGCCTTTGGACGTGAGCGGAGTCGAGTTTGCCCGCTATCTCATCGGTTTGTGGAAACGTTTCCGGCCCGATGCCACGATTGAGACGGCGGTGATGAGCTTCTCGCCCTTGAAGCGCGAAGAGATGAATGGCGCGTTCAAGGGCGTGTTTCTCTTTCGCATCGCCGGGGTGCGCACCGACGGCCAGCGCGAGGAGTTGATCACCAATCTCATGGCCGAATACGCCTCCGTGCCCGACGTGGATGAGATTGCCGAGGCGCCCGGCTGGATCCGCTCGTTGCGCTTTTCCGTGTTTCAGGAAGCGACCGCAAAGAGTGAGTTGCTTGCCGAAGTGGCCCAGCAAAGCGGCATCGACACCAATCTGTTCCGCGACAACTGGCGCATGACGAACACCGACGAGAGGATGGTCGTCACCGGCGGCGTGTTCGTCGGCGACGTCGACGATGACGGGCGCGACGACATCCTGGTCACCGATTTGAACGGCCTGTTCCTGTTCCACGCGTTGGAGGGCGGACGTTTCGAGGAAGCGACGGTGAAATTCGGCCTGCCGCGCGATTTGCGCCCCGTGGCCAATGCTTTGTTTGCCGACCTCGATAACGACGGATTCGTGGACTTGCTGCTCGACTACCGCGTGTTCAAAAACATCGGCGGAAAACGCTTCGAGAACATCACCGATCAGATCGCGGACAAAACCCGCTTTCTGTTTGGCGTGAGCGGCATCGGGCTATCGGTCGGCGATTACGACAAGGATGGCCGTCTGGACATCTACGCCTCCCGCAGTCACGGCCCGCGCGGCAATCGTTACGGAAAGAATTCCTGGATCGACGGACCGGGCGGGCCCGGCAACCAGCTTTGGCACAATCTGGGGGACTGGCGGTTCGAGGAAGTCGCCCAAAAAGCGCACGCCCAGGCCGGCCGCCGCTCGGTGTTCACCTCGGCGTGGCTGGATGCGAACAACGATTCGTGGCCGGACATTTATTCCATCAATGAATTTGGCGGCGGCATCCTGATGCTCAATCAAAAGAACGGGACGTTCCAGGAGGTGCCGCTCATCGACGACCTGGGCGACTTCGGCTCGATGGGCCTGGCGGTGGCGGACTACGATAACGACGGCAACATCGACGTTTACTCCTGCAACATGTCTAGCAAGTCGGGCCGGCGCGTCTTCGAGAACCTCTCAGCGGGCACTTATCCGCCGGCGGATTGGGCGAAGGTCAAGCGCTTCGTCACCGGCAGCGAGATGTACCGCAACCTGGGCGGGATGAAATTCCAACGGGCCGGCCAGGCCTTGCGCGTCCACGGTGTCGGCTGGGCCTACGGCGCGGCCTTCCTCGATTTGGATAACGACGGCTGGCTGGACCTTTACGGTTGCGCCGGCTTCATGAGCGTCAACAAGGAGGAGCCGGACGGGTGACCGTGCCTCTGGCAGGCTGTCGTGTCACAGCCTTACGATCGGATGGCCATTTGTCCCGCGCCCCGCAAGCCTGACGAGCGGCTCAAGGACTGGTGGGTCGAGAATCCGTGGCTCATCGCCTCGCGCGGCAAGAGTCTCTCCGGCTACGAGCGCAACCGGGTCTTCATCAACTCGAGCGGCCGCGAGTTCTTCGAGATCAGCGGGGTGACCCCGGCAGACAGCGAAGGCGACGCCCGTTGCGCCGTGCCGATTGATTTCAATGGCGATGGCCGGCAGGACTTGATCGTCCGGCAGGCCGGCGGCGGGCCGTTTCTGCTGTTCGAGAACCGCTTCCCGAAGGCCAACTGGCTCGAAGTCTCGCTGCGCGGCACGAAGAGCAACTCCCACGGCATCGGCGCGCGGATCGTCGCCGAGGTGGGCGCGCTCAAGCTGACGCGCGAGCTGTATCCGCACAACACCTTCACTTCGCAAGCGCCCGCGCGGGCCCATTTCGGACTGGCGAAGGCCTCGCGGGTCGACAAGCTCACCATCACCTGGCCCAGTGGATTGGTGCAGGAATTCAAGGATGTGCCCGCCAACCAGCGCCTGCGGGTCACGGAAGGGGGCGAGGTTGCCGAACTGCTCCGGGCGGCGAAGTAGCCATGCGCAAAGCGAACTTCGATGTGGCAGGACTGCGGGCTATGAACTAGCCTTAGGCCATGTCGCAGACCCTTGAAAAACGGGTGGAAGATTTGGAGAAGAAGGTGGCTGAGCTGAGCGCGCAGGTTCTTCGCTTGCAGCCGCCCAGAAAAGATTGGCACAGGACGGTTGGCTCCATGCCTGACGACGAATTGACGCGCGAGGCGGAACGGCTCGGACGGGAGTATCGCCAGCAGCAAACCTACGACAAAGAGATTGCTGGTTCTTGAAAATCGCCTGCATCGCCCTTGTCCACGACGCGACGCTCTTGACCCGCAACGCCGCGGACTTCGCCCAAGTGCCCGGTTTGCGTTTCGAGAACTGGCTGGAGTGACGGCCGCGGCCTGTTCCGGCTTGTCCCGCGGCGTGGAGAGACGCTACGCTCTGCTCCATGAGCACGTCGATCGATCCTTCGCCCATCCTCCAAACGGCCTTCGGGTTCTGGAACTCGAAAGTCCTCCTCACCGCCGTCGAACTGGGTGTCTTCACAAAGCTCGGCGAGCGCCGTCTCACCGGTGCGGAACTCGGCGGCGAACTCGGCCTCCACCCGCGCGGCATCGCGGATTTCTTCGACGCGCTCGTGGCCATGAAGTTTCTGGATCGAGACGGCGACGGGGCGGCAGGCCGCTATTTCAACACCCCGGCCGGCGCGATGTATCTGGACGCCCGAAGCCCCCGCTACATTGGCGGCATCCTCACGATGCTCAACGTGCGCCTGTTCCACTTCTGGCACGATCTGCCCGAGGCGCTCCGCACCGGCCAGCCCCAGAACGAGACCAAACTCAAGCAGAAGAGCATCTTTGAGGAGCTTTATGCCGACCCGGCCAAACTGGAGATTTTCCTCAACGCCATGACCGGCCTGTCGCGCCTGAACTTCGAGGCCTTCGCCGCGAGGTTCGATTTCCGCCGCTTCAAAACCCTCTGTGACATCGGCGGCGCCACCGGCCTGCTTTGCATTGAAGCGGCGAAGAATCATCCGCACCTCAAGTGCATCTCGTGGGATCTGCCGCCGGTGGAACCCATCGCGCGCAAGTCCATCGCCGCGGCCGGGCTCAGCGACCGCATCGCCACCGCCGCCGGCGACTTCTTCACGGATCCACTGCCCAAGGCCGACCTCATCACGATGGGCATGATTCTCCACGATTGGAATCTCCAGAAGAAGAGGCAACTGATCCGCGCGGCCTACGAGGCGCTCCCGCCCGGCGGCGCGTTCGTCGCCCTCGAAAACCTCATCGACGACGCGCGCCGCGAGAACGTCTTCGGCCTCCTCATGTCGCTGAACATGCTCATCGAGTTCGGCGAGGCCTTCGACTTCACCGGAGCGGATTTTCGGGCCTGGTGCGCCGAGGCGGGCTTCAAGCGCTTCGAGCAGATCCACCTGGCCGGCCCGTGCAGCGCGGCCATCGCCTACAAGTGAGCGGCGGGTTCGAGTCGGGGCCGCTCTAGTGCGCCCAATGAATTCGTCTCGTTCACGGCTGGCGCGGGGATACGAGAAGGCGCGTCCAGCCCTGCGAGCAAGCGGGCGATTCCCCCATCAGGACTCCCGCGCACGCTTGCGCCAGTGCCGGTCGTGTTGTTTGGCGTGCAGGAGGGCCAGTACGACGATGGATTGCCCTTCGATACGATAGACGATGCGATACGGAAAACGCGGCGGATAAAACCAGCGAATCCCCAGTCGCCGATGGCGAAGGCGATAGAGCAGCGGATTCTGCGGCAGCTCCCGCATGGCATTGCGCACCGAGCGGGTGAAGTCCTTGCCCAAACCCTCCTGACGCTGCTCATACCAAACCTCCGCTTCCGCGATGTCTGCGTCCATTTCCGGGCGGACGAAGAGTTGATAGCTCATTCGCCGAGCCGCCGATTCAAGCGAGCTTCAAACGCGCTCCAAGGAATGGCCGAGCCGGGATTCCGTTCATGCTCGGCCAGGCGCGCTTCCAGGAGCGCTTTCTCCGCATCGGACAACTCGCCCTCGTCGAGCCAATCGTCGCCGTCGATTTCGTGGACTTTCTTCACCACTTCACGTCGCTCTTCGCGGGTGAGCTTGGGTAATTCGGCCAGGATTTCGGCTTTGCTCATTACAGGAAGCTAGCGCTTGGCTGCAGCTGGAGCAAGCCTGTCGAATTCATTTCCAATCAGCGCCTGAATGGGGTCGAACTCGGCGATTCTGGAGTGCGGAGGCAAGCGCAGCGCGACTCCGCTTTGGCTTGCCGGTCTCGCTGGCGGGGAGAAGCCAAAGCGCCGTCGCCGCTGCGCTCTGCCGGCGCATTCCATAGCGACGGTGCGTATCCTTCCGTTGAGTGCGGTGACTTGTCACCGCTTTCGCGAGGCGACTTGTCGCCGTCAAACTCGACGATGTGCGGCCCTCTCGCGGGGAATCGGGCGCTGAGCGCGCCCTCGCCGGGTGACAAGTCACCCGGCGAAAAGCGCCGACAAGTCAGCGCACTCCAGAACGAGCTGCGATCGTTGTACCGGGCTTGCGGACTTCACTCGTAGCGCAGCGCCTGGATGGGATCGAGCTGGGCGGCCTTGAGCGCGGGGATGATGCCCGCCACAACGCCAACCAGCGCGCTAAACGCGAACGCCACGACCATCGCCGTAGGAGTGATCTCGGGACTGTTGGAGACGGGCGAAATGGCGCCGAGCACCTCGACAAAACCGAAGGAGCCGACGACGCCGGCCACTCCGCCCAGCAGCGCGATGACAGTGCTCTCGACAAGAATCTGGATGAAAATGTTCACGTTGGAGGCACCAACGGCCTTGCGGATGCCGATCTCGCGGATGCGCTCGGTGATGCTGGCCAGCATGATGTTCATGATGCCAATGCCGCCAACCAGCAGGCTGATGGCGGCAATGAGGCCGCCGGAAAGCCGCGCGTTCCTCGTGGCCGTGCTGATCGACTGGTACATGCTTTCCTGTGTCATGAACGAGAAGTCCTCGATGCCTTTGTGGGAGTGCATGAGCACGTTGCGAGCCTGCTGGAGGGCCGGTTCCAGTTCGTCGACGTCCGTGACTTTGATGTTGATGACGTCCAGGCGCGGGTCGGGAGCGTTGTTGGTGCCGACGGCGGATTTGAATTTCAGATACATCGTGTTGAGCGGAATGTAGATGGTCGAGTTCTTGCTGCGGAAAATGAAGTCCCCACCCCCCCGTCCGCGTCCGCCCCAGCCGCGGCTGCGGGCGGGGCCGGTTTGGGCGGCCTGAGGGTGTTCGCGAACCCAGAGCCGGTATTTTTTCTCGGTCTCGCTCTCGTAGCGCTCGAACATGCCCACGACCACGAATGGTTCGCCGGCGATGTTGATCGTGTCGCCCAACGGAATGATCTCGCGACCGACGTCTTCCTCGGCGCCGAAGAGTTGGTCGCGGATATTGGTGCCGATGACGCAGACGTTGCGAGCGGCTTCGTCGTCCATCTCATTGAACATGCGGCCGTGTTCGATGACGTGCTGGTTCAGTTCGAGGGCGGCGGGCCAGGTGCCGACGATGTAGGCCCATTCGGTGGTCCGTGAGCCCTTGGTCGCGCGGGTGTTGCGCGGGGCGCGCATCTCGGGCGCTGCGGCGGTAATGAACGGGGCGCTGGCGCGCATGGAGTAAACGTCGTGGATGGTCAGCCCGACGGCCTGGTCGGCCAGGTGTTGCTGGGCGGCGGGCACGTCCGTCATCTCGATGCGGACCTTTTCCAGGCCGCCGAAGGCAATGAGGCTTTCGCGCATGCCGTTTTCCATGCCTTTGACCATGGCGCTCATGGCAATGAGGCTGGAGACACCCAGGATGATACCCAGCATGGTGAGGGCGCTGCGAAATTTATGCGCCCAGATTTCCTTGAAGCCGACGGCGACGGCGTTCCACAGGTTGGCCTGCGGCAGGGCGAGGGCCTGCGTGAACTCGTCGAACACGGCGGGCGGCGGCTTGGGCAGGTCGGTGGTTATTGAATCGTTAAGGCGTTGAAGCATTGAATCGTTGAATCGTTGAATCGTTGAATCGTTGAATCGTTGAATCGTTGAATCGTTGAATCGTTGAATCGTTGAATCATGGATGCGTTTTAACGTTTTAACGTTTTAACGATTCAACGATTCAACGATTTAACGTTGTAACTCACATAACCAAATCAATTGCGTTCCAGCCCCGCCAGCTTCGTATCGATGTTCTTGGCAATTTTGCCGTCGCGGATTTCGATGCGGCGCGGGGTGCGGGCGGCGATCTCGGGGTCGTGGGTGACGAGGGCAATGGTGCGGCCCTCGGCGCTGAGCTTGGAGAAAAGTTCGAGAATGGCTTCGCCGGTGTGGGAATCGAGATTGCCGGTGGGTTCGTCGGCGAAGACGATTTTCGGACTGTTGACCAGGGCGCGGGCGATGGCGGCGCGCTGTTGCTGGCCGCCGGAGAGTTGCATCGGACGATGCTTCGCGCGGTTTTCCATGTCGACGAGCTGGAGTGCAGCCATCGCGCGGTCGCGGCGTTGGCGCCCGGAGACGCCGCTGTAAATCATCGGGAGTTCGACGTTCTGGAGGACGGTGAGTTTGGGAAGCAGGTTGAAGAACTGAAAGACGAACCCGATTTTGGTGTTCCGCAGGCTGGCCAACTGCTTGACGGACGCAGCTTGAATCTCAAGGCCGTCGAGCTTGAGGGTGCCGCGCGTGGGGGTGTCCAGGCAGCCCAGGATGTGCATCAACGTCGATTTGCCGCTGCCGGACGGGCCGATGATGGAAATGAATTCGCCGCTGTCAATGTCGAGCGAGACCTCGTCGAGCGCGCGGATTTCCTCGCCGCCGAGGTGGTAAATCTTGCTGACGTTGCGCAGTTCGACGAGGGGCATGGAGTTGTGAAGCGTTGAAGAGTTGAAGCGCTAAATCGTTGAAGCGTTGAAGCGGGATCAAGAGCCGCTCGGGCGGGCGGCGCGGGGAGAGCCAGCGGGGGCGCCTTCGCGAGGGCGGGAGTTGCCGCCGCCGCGGTTGCCGGGCTCTCCGCTCATTTTCCCCTCGCGGGGGCGGCGCGGCCCGGGAGCGCCGGCGCCGGGCGCGCCGGGCTGGCCGGGCGCAGTGCCGGCGACGGTTTTATCCAGCGCGACGACTTCGCCGACGCTGAGGCCGT
>DASTLJ010000325.1:0-4622 GCA_035715125.1 Verrucomicrobiia bacterium | reverse complement strand
CACGGCCAAAGCGACGAGTGGTCGTGGAAGGCGGCCAGCGGCGCGGCCAGCACTTATGATTTCCACGCGACCGTGCTTCACCTGCTTGGGCTGGACCACCAACGGCTCACCGTGCGGCACGGCGGCGCCGAGCGGCGATTGACCGACGTGCATGGCGAAGTGATTCACGAGGTGCTGGCTTAGTCTTCCAAAACAATTGCATGGTGCATTCAACTCCTCATCCCTCACTCGTAAGGTGGGTTGCGCCGAATCCATCGAGCGCCTTGCCACACCGCCAGCGGTGCGATCGCCAGGGCCAGCAGCGTGACACACAGCGCGTTGACCTGCACCGTGTGGCCGTAGTGCAGAAAATTGAAGATGCGCAATGCGAGCGTTTCGCCGCCTGGCGGGTAGATCAGCACGAGCGTCTCGACGTCCCAGAGGCACAGGAGGTAGATCACGTACCACGCGGCGGCTGCTTGGGGCGCGATCTGCGGCCAGTGGACGAGGCGAAAGAGCGTCCAGCCGCGCGCGCCGCTCATTCGCGCCGCATCGGTCAGGTCGCGGTCCACGGAACGCCGCGCCAGCGCCACGCCGCTCCAGCCGATGGCGAAGTAGCGCAGCGCGAACATTCCCACGACGAGCGCCGCCGTCCCGTAAATCACGGTCTCGTTGAGCGCGGCAATCGCCGCTTGACCCAGCAGCACGCCAGGGATGAAGAACGGCACCCAGGCCGGCACTCCCAGCGGCAGCCGCCACGTGGCCAGGCCGCCGGCGACACAGACGGTCGCCGCCGTCGCCGCAAAGGCGAACGAGTTCCATATCACGCCGGGCGCGGCGCGAAACAGGTTCGGCATTTCGGCCCAGGTGCGGCCGCTGGTGGCGAGTTGCGCGAGGGGCGCGCCAAGCGCGAGGGCCATCAGGACTGCGGAAATGGCGGCGCAAGTTCGGAACAACGGGGAGCCGAGTTGACGCCGGACCAGGTCCGCGCTCGCGGTCCCCTGCGTCCGCGGCCACAGGATCTCGCCCCGCCGCAGGAGCAGCAGCGCCAGCAAGGGCATGAGCACCATAGGCGCGGCGGCGGTCCAGGCGCCGGTGTGATTCAGGCGCGTGGTGAAGGCCAGCCAGAGTTCCTCGGGGAACACCGGCACTTGCAGAATCACCGGCACGGCAAAGTTGTTCAGCGCCAGCACGAAGGTTAACAACGCCGCCTGTCCGGCCGCGACGCGCGCCATCGGCCAGAGCACCCAGCGCACCAGCGCGCCGCCCCGCAGGGCGGGGTCCACTTCCAATTGGGCGGGTTCGAGACGGTTCCAGGCGCCGAGCGCGAGCAGCGTCGTGATCGGCCAGTGGAGTAATGCCAACAAGGCCGCCGCGCCGCCGAGGGAATAGATGTTCAGCGGCAGCCAGCGTCGAAGCGCGCCGCTTTGCCCGAGCCAATCGAGCCACGCATTGGTGACGAGAAACGGCGGAAGTACCAGCGCGATGAGGACCGAGCAGAGCAGCACGCACCGCCCGCGTGAAACCCCTGCGATGAAGAGGGCAGCCGCGAAGCCGAACGTCACCGCAAGGAGAGTGGCTCTTCCGCTGACGAGAATGCTGTTCTTCAGCAGGAGCCAGTTCATCGTGCGCGGCGGGTCGGTTTCGGGCGCATGTTGGAAGTACCAACACGGCCGAGGTTGCGCCGGGCACGTAGGGCAGGCGTCTCGCCTGCCCTGCCGCGCCGAGAGGCGCGGCACTCCCAAGACCAAGGCCTCGCTTCCCTCCGCCGGGCAGGCGAGACGCCTGCCCTACTTTGGCGGCACTGGCAAGACCCGTCCGTGAGATTCATCGGCGGAAGATTCCTTTCAACTGCTCGGTGGCGGTTTCCAAATCGCGCAATAGCGCGTCCCAGTCGGGCTTGAGTGTCGGGTTTCTCACGTCAGTGGCCGAGGCGCCTTCGAGCGCGCCGTCGGCCACCAGGCGGGCGACCACATCGGGGCGCTGGAGGAACTCGAACAGGCGCTGCGCCGGATCCGGATGCGGGCAGTTGCGGATGACCGCGACGCTATTCGGAATCAGCAGCGTCTCGGCGGTCAGTGGCAAGGCGGTCAGTCGCGGGCCGTCGCGGTTTTCGGCGGCGATATCGTCCGAGTCGGTCAGCGCGAGAAGCGCTTCGCCGCGGGCGACGAACTTTGCGGCCATGCTGTTGCCATCGACGATGAATGGCTTGTTGGCCGCGAGCGCGCGGCACCAGGCGAGCCAGTTCGATTCGCCCCAGTGCTGGCGAAGCGCGAGCAAGTGCGTGGCGGTGGTTCCAAAGAGCGGATAGGCCAGGGCAACGCGGCCGCGATGGATTGCGTTCGTCAGTTCAAGCAGCGATTGAGGGGGCGGAAGATTCGTGGCGCCCGCGGCCATCGCAATGCGGCGGCTGCGGAAGCCGAAGGCGGCCCAGCCATTGGTCAAGCGGAACACGCCGCGGGCGGCCAGTTGTCGGGTGCGAAGCTCTTCGTTGCCCCAGAAGACGTCGCATCGCGGATGGTCCTGCTCGGCCAGCAGCCGGTTCGCCAGCCCGACGGTTTTCACCGCTTCGCTGTCATAGATGGCGCGGACACGGATGCCGGTTTGCTTCTCGAAGTCCTTCAGGATCGGCTCGGCATAGACCTGGTCCTGGGCGGCGTAGATGACAACGTCTGAGCCACGAGTTCGTGTCATTCTGGGGATCAATTGAGCCCAGACCAATACAACGCTGAGTAGAAAAATGACCGCACCAAACTGCCACAGCCGCCTCGCGACCTCGGACCGTCCGAAGAGATCCCTGGGCCAGTTGCCTGGGCGTTTGGTGGAATTCGCGTCCAAACTCACGCGTCGAGCATAAGGGCAAGGGCGCGGTCAAGCCAGTGCCTTGAATGAAACCGAAGGAGCCCTGCCTCTAGTCTTCGATCTTCCCATTTACCGACACGATGAAGGATGCGCCGCGCCTTGCCCGCGCAGCGGTTTCGATGATCTCGGGAAAGCACTTGGTCAATTTATTCGCTTGCGCCCAAAACGCCATGTCCGTCCAGCCCGGCTTGAGGAAAAAGATGGTGTGCCCAGCCTCCTGCCAGGCCCGGACTTCATGCGGGTTCCTCCCGATGCGAACATCGGCTGTGACGATGATCCAGTGCTCCTCGTCCGCCAGTGCATTCATCCAGCGCTCGTCTTCAATATTGCCGGGGAATCTCTCCTTCAGGTGGACAATTTCGTGTTCAGGTTGGACGAATACGTTCAATCCCTTGGCGAGTTTGGGAGCAAGGTTGTTATCGAAAAAGAATTTCACGCCGCGAGCGAGCGCTCAAACTCGACGGCTTCCCGCACAGCATCGGGGCTGATCTCATACCAGCGCGCCACTTCCTCCAACGTACTGTTGGCTTTGGCGCTCCTGGCCAACACCCGAGTCGGAATGCCTTCCTGGTAGATGCTGGGCTGGCCGAAATTTCTTTTCGGGTCCACCGCGACTCTGTGTGCCTTGCCCCGGGGCCACCAGCGCTCTAGGATTTCGCCTTCGCCAAACTCCAAATCCTTCAGAAACGGATTCAGGATCTCGGCGAAGACCTTCTGGCTCTCCACGATTTCGACCAGGCTCGGCTCGCCGGTTTCCTCGTGGAGCTGGACAAAGATCTCCCGGCCATCGGTCGCAAACTTCTGCGTGCAGAATGGGTGAGTCTCTCCGGTGAATCTTTCGGCAGCCTTTTCTCTGGCCTTATGGATCATGTCCCAACTCACGCCAGCCTTGACGAATGCGTCCACGAATTTGACCTCAATCAAGTCCAGGAACCCCAACGCAAGCGTGTTGTCGATGGGTTTGTACTGCCCGCGCCAAAGCGGAGGGGAGGTGTACCTCTTCTTCCGGGAGATGTAGCGATAACCTCTCAGCCAACGGCGGATGCGGCCAGTGGAAACGCCGGTGAGTCTTGCCGCTTCGGGCACAGTGTAGATTCCCGTATTAAGGTAGGCGATGTTTCCAGCAGGCACGCGATAATCAAACGCCGAATCGGGCTGTTTGCAAGAACGGAACCTGTCTGAAGAACGCAACTACAGGCGTTTCAGGATTGCCGTCGTCCAAAAATTGTTCATGGACTCGGCGCGCGGAGTGCGTCTATTTTCTGGCATACGATGCAAGCTGATTCGAAAAGCTCCTTTCCTCGTCGCTCCGGCCCGGCGTGGCTGGCCAGTGTGGCCGCGCTGACCGTCGTGGTGTCCGTTCTCGAAGCCGCCGGCGCCGGCGAACTCCCGCCGCCCGCGGCGCGCAAGGTCGATTATGCGAAGGACATCGAGCCCATCTTTTCCGCCCACTGCTATGATTGCCACGGGCCGAAAAAGCGGGAGTCCGCGTTGCACCTCGACACCCGGACCGGCGCGATGAAAGGCGGCGAGTCGTACGGCGACAAGGCCATCATCCCTGGCGACAGCGCCCAGAGCGTGCTCGTGCAAGCCGTGACTCACACGCACTCGGAGTTGAAGATGCCAAAGAAAGGCGAGCGGCTTACGGCAGAAGAGGTCGGCCTGCTTCGCGCGTGGATCGATCAGGGCGCAGAGTGGGGGACTTCCGCGACGGCGGTCGCGAAGAAGGACCCGTCGCAGCATTGGGCCTTCAAGGCCCCTTCGCGTCCCGCCGTTCCTAA
>DASTLJ010000324.1:0-11322 GCA_035715125.1 Verrucomicrobiia bacterium | reverse complement strand
GCCTATTTGCTTTGCCTCTGAACGGCGAGGTGGCTGCACGCCATGCAAGACGGGCGCAATTCGGCTTTTGAAGGGCATCCTCTCTATGAATCCCAACGGGATTCCGCAACGAAGCCCAGGGTTGCGAGGAACGAGCTACCCTGGGTGAAATGTGCAAAAAGCAACAACCCCAACGGGGTTGCGGCTACGCGCCGTCCGGTCACCAACGACGAAACCCCGTTGGGGTTTTCCTTTTTGACGGTTGTCCCAGGGTAGCTCGTCCCTCGCAACCCTGGGCTTTGCGACGCAATCCCTTTGGGATTGGCAGGCGTTCGAATCCAGACTTGCGCCCTTGCCGCCGGCCATTTGCAATTTGCAATTCCTTCCCGCCAATCCTTCAATCCCTCCCATGCCGAATGTTCCAGCGCCGCTGGATTTGAAGAAGCTCAAAGTCTTTCCGCTTGCCTCGCGCAAAAGCCTGGCGGCCATCGAGGAAATCCTCGTCGACCCCGAGGCGCCGCCGCCCGCGCTGCCGAACAATTTCCTCCGCGAACGGGTCGAGCTCTGTGCCCGGCAGATTCAGGCGGCGCGCGCCCGTCGCGCCAGCGTGATGTTCCTTTACGGTGCGCATCTGGTAAAGAATGGCGCCCAGGCCATCGTCGACCGGCTCATGGCCAGCGATTGGATTACGCACGTCGCGACCAATGGCGCGGGATCGATTCACGACTGGGAGTTCGCCTTCCAGCACTTGTCCACCGAGAACGTCGAGGAGAACGTCGCGACGGGCACGTTCGGCGCCTGGGACGAAACGGGGCGCAGCATCCACCTGGCGTTGCTGGCCGGCGGGCTGCGGGGCGAAGGCTACGGCGCGGCGCTCGGGCGGTTTATCGCGGAGGACGGCGTCACGCTGCCAGCACCCGCGGAACTGGAAAAGCTCCTGCGCGATGCACCGGACCATCCGTTGGCGCCCGCGCGCGCCGACTTGCTGCTGGCGATGCGCGAACACGGGCTGCCCGGCGGCTACATCGCGGTGAAGCATCCGTGGAAGTTCAGCTCCATTTTCGCAAACGCGTTTCGGCGCGGCATTCCGCTTTCGGTGCATCCGGGCATCGGCTACGACATCATCTCCAATCACCCGATGTTCAACGGCGCGGCTATCGGGCGGGCCTCGGGCGCCGATTTCGGCCTGTTCGGCACGGCGGTCGACGGTCTGGACGGCGGTGTGGTGTTGAGCGTCGGTTCGGCCATCATGGCGCCGCAAGTGTTCGAGAAGAGCCTGAGCTGCGTGAACAACCTGCGGCTCCAGGCGGGGCGAAAGATTGTCTCCGGCCACAACCTTTACGTGATCGACCTTCAGGACGGCGGGAACTGGGATTGGTCGAAGGGCGAGCCGCCGAAGGACAATCCGGCGTACTACCTGCGCTTCTGCAAGAGCTTCTCGCGCATGCACGGAACGATGCACTACTTGCAGTGCGACAATGTGGTGTTCGTACACAATCTGCTGCGGCGTTTGGCCGATGCGGAGCAGCCAAACTGAAGCAGTGGCGCGCCAGAAATGAAACGAGCAAGCCTGTGATTCGGAAAACCGTGAGCGGGTGAGTGAGTAAGCCGGTGAGTGAGACGGCTCACTCACCCACTCACTCACTCACCCACTCACTCGCCTTATGACCCTCGACCGCTTCCAGTCCATCACCGCCCGCTACGCCTCACTCCGCGTGGCCGTCGTCGGTGACTTTTGTCTCGACCGCTACCTGGAAATTGACCCGACGAAGCAGGAAACGTCAATCGAGACGAACCTGCCGGTCCACAACGTTGTCCACGTCCGCTCGCAGCCGGGGGGCGCGGGCACGATTCTGAACAACCTCGTCGCCCTGGGCATCGGCTCGATCCATCCCGTGGGTTTCTGCGGCACGGACGGCGAGGGCTTCGAGCTTCAACGCGCCTTGAGAGCGAAGGGCCAATGCGTCCAGATGAATCAATTCTTCGCCACCGATGCTCGGCGAACGTTCACCTACTGCAAACCACTGCTGATGCATCCAGGCCGGCCACCCGAAGAACTCAACCGTCTCGACAGCAAGAATTGGACGCCCACGCCGGGGCTCGTCGAGGGCCGGGTGTTCGGCGCCGTGAATGAACTCGCCGCCTCGGTCGACGCCTTCATCGTGCTGGATCAGGTCGACACGCCGGGAACGGGAGTCGTGACCGCCCGCGTACTGGCCGCCGTGGGCGAAGCGGCCAAGCGGTTCCCATTGAAGTGGATTCTGGCCGACAGCCGTCGCGGGCTGCGCGGTTGGCCGCCGGTCTGCTTCAAGATGAATGCTGCTGAGTTGGGCGCGCTGGCCGGCCTGCCGGCGGACGCCAGCCTCGAGACGGTCCGCGCCACGGCGCTGGCGCTGGCCAGGCAGCAGGGCAAGCCGGTATTCGTCACGCTCTCCGAGCGCGGTATCCTCGCCGCCGCGCCGGATGGGACCTCTGCACACGCTCCGGCGCTACCGGCGCGCGGGCCGCTCGACATCGTCGGGGCCGGGGACGCGGTGACCGCGAACCTGGCCGCCGCGCTGGCTTCCGGAGCCATACGCCAGGAGGCGCTCGAACTGGCGATGGCCGCCGCCAGCGTCGTCATCCACCAGATTGGGACGACGGGGACGGCGACTGTGGCGCTGCTCGCGAAGACTTTGTTCCCTTAGCCGTCAACCGCGGGCTTGAAGGTTTGTCCGAATCCTGGATAATCAGTCCATGAGTAAAGTCGGAGAACTCCAGTCCGAGATCGGCAAACTCACAGCGCGTGAGATGCAGGAGCTTCGTGACTGGCTGGAGAACATTCTCGAAGATCAACTCGAAATGCGCGAAGAGTTCAAAGCGAAGATTGAACGCGGCGAACGGGACATGGCCGTGGGCCGTGATCTTCTTGCGGTCCCATGACCTGCAACCCCATCACCTGCGGCACGACATGGCGGGCTTTCTTCGGGCGGTTTGCGTTCGGTTTAGGTGATGTGGCGCTGGCGCAGTGGGTCTTAGCCCTGAAAGGGCGCGATGTTATAGCCCAGGGCGAAGCCCTGGGTACCGCCGTCCAAACGTCCACAGCCCTGAAAGGGCGTCACAACGGAATGTCACAGTTGTGGCGCCCTTTCAGGGCTGAGGTGCATTGGATGGTCGAAACCCAGGGCGTTGCCCTGGGCTGTAACTTGACGGCCTTTCAGGCCTCGCCCGCAGCATGACCCGCAAGCTCACACGATGAAAATCTCCCGCATCACCGCCTGGCAGGTGGACCTGCCGTTGCACGAAGGCGCTTATAAGTGGAGCGGCGGCAAGTCGGTCACCGTGTTCGACTCCACGGTGGTCGCCGTACAGACGGACGGGGGCCTGACGGGCTGGGGCGAAGTGTGCCCGCTGGGGCCGGCGTATCTGGCGGCATACGCGGGCGGCGTGCGCGCCGGGTTGCGCGAACTGGCGCCGCAGCTCCTCGGCGAAAATCCGCTCGAACTCGCCCAGCTCAACCGCCGCATGGACGCCGCGATGAAAGGCCATCCCTACGTGAAATCCGCCATTGACGTCGCCTGCTGGGACCTGCTCGGGCAGGTGGCCGGGCAGCCGGTGTGCGTGCTGCTCGGCGGCCGATACGGCGAGGACTTCGGACTCTATCGGGCCATCTCGCAGGAGTCGCCGGATGCGATGGCGAAAAACGTCACGGGCTACCGCGCTGAGGGCTACCGGCGCTTCCAACTCAAGGTCGGCGGCGACCCCGACGTGGACATCGAACGCATCCGAGCCGCACGCGCGGCGCTGCAGCCGGGCGACCGCCTCGTGGCCGACGCGAACACCGGCTGGACACAGCACGAAGCCATTCGCGTCTGCCGCGCCGTGCGCGACGTGGACGTTTACATCGAACAACCGTGCCTGACTTATGAAGAGTGCCTCGCTGTGCGCCGCAACACGCACCATCCGTTCGTGCTCGATGAAGTCGTCGACGGCATCGACGTGCTCGTGCGCGGCAAGGCCGATCTGGCCATGGACGTGGTGAATCTCAAGATCAGCAAGTTCGGCGGATTGACCCGGACGCGGCAGGCCCGCGACCTCTGCGTCTCGTTCGGGCTCGCAATGACGATCGAAGACACCTGGGGCGGCGACATCGTCACCGCCGCCATCGCACATCTGGCGCACAGCACTCCGCCGGAGTTTCTTTTCACGAGCACGGACTTCAACAGTTACGGCACGCGCTCCATCGCCGACGGCGCGCCCAGGCGGGTCAACGGCCGCATGGCCGCCTCGACCGCGCCCGGTCTTGGTGTGAAGCCGAAGCTGGAGGCGCTCGGGAAGCCGGTGGTGGATGTTCGGGGGAGTGGAGTGATGGCGTAATGGAGTGATGGAGTAATCAGTAATCAGTGTTCAGTAATCAGTCACGGATCGCCGAGGAGACCGAATACTGATTACTGAACACTGATTACTGATTACTTCTGCCCCCAACTCCCTCACTTCAACAAATGCTCCCGGTAGAACAGAATCGTGCTCAAAAACTCGAAATCGGCGTTCTTCTTTTTTCGGAAGCCGTGTCCTTCGTCCCGGGCCATGAGATACCAGATCTGGCCGCCACTTTCAGCTGAGTTCTCACGCATGGCTTTGACCATTTGCTCGGATTCCGTCATGGGAACGCGCGGGTCGTTAAAACCCTGCACGACAAACATCGGCTTGGTGATCTTTTTCACATTGGTCATCGGCGAGATTTTTTCGAGGTGCTCCGCCATCTTGGGATCGCGTTCGTCGCCGTACTCGGCGCGACGCAGGTCCCGGCGGTAGTCCTGCGTATTCTTCAGGAAGGTGAGAAAGCTCGAGATGCCGACGATGTCCACGCCGCAGCTTAGGCGGGCGTTGAAATGCGTCATGCTGGCCAGCGTCATGTAGCCGCCGTAGCTGGCGCCCGTCACGGCGACGCGCGCGCCGTCGAGCCGCCGGTCGGTCTGAATCCAGTCAATGAACGCGCCAATGTCTTTCACCGAATCTTCGCGCTTGAAGCCGTTGTCCAGCGTGAGAAAAGTCTTCCCGTAGCCGTCGGAGCCGCGGACGTTGGGGCACAGAATCGCGACGCCGAGCTCATTCAGAAAGTAATTGTCTCGCGCCTGGAAGACGGGACGGAACTGGCCCTCGGGTCCGCCGTGAATGTCGATGATGACTGGACGCGGGCCGGGGTACTTCTTCGGGTCCGGCCGATAAAGAAACCCGGAGATGCCGAGGCCATCGAAGCTCTTCAGCTTAATCAATTCCGGCTCGACAAAGGTTTCCGGATTCAGCCCGCCAGTTTCGCTTTCGGTCCAGCGTTCGACCTTGCCGGTTTTCACGTCGAGCGAGTAAGCGTCGCTCGGTGAACGAGCGGAACTGACGACGAATCCGAGGTCGCGGCTGTTCTCGTGCCATTCGAGCCCGCCAATGACGCCGAGGGGGAGTTTGGGCGCGCGCAGCTCGCGGCCCGTTTTGGCGTCGAGCAAGTGCATTACGCTCACGCCGTCTTCATTGCTGGTGAAAGCAAGCGTCCGGCCATCGGGCGACAACTCGAAGCCCTCGACGTCCCATTTGAGATTTCGTGCTAGGACGGTGAGAGGAAAATCGCGCAGCGGTGGAGGAAGTGATTGATGGCTCTCGAAGCGTTGCAAAGCTTCAAGGTCGAGTTTGCAGAGCCGCTGAAATTCAGAATCTTTGTCCGTCGTGACGAATAGTGTGCGGCCGTCTTTCGCAAATTGTCCGCCAGTCCACGAAATCTTTTCGGCGCTCTTTCCGAAGGGTGGCTTGAGGATCTTCTTTTCGCCCGACTTCCCATCGGCCAGCCAAAGGTAGCTCTCGTTGATCGAGATGTATTCGTTGAGCAACAGCTTCGCGTCGTCGGGCGACCAGTCGAGCACGCGCCAGCCGCCGCCCGTCACCTCGATCAGCTTCCGGTCGCTCTTCGGATCGGACGGGTCCATCAAGTAGATGTCATTGTCCTTCCCATTGCGCCGCGTCGACGTGTACGCGAAGCGCCGGCCGTCATTCGACCACCGCGGGCCGGAGTTGCGCGACTTGCCGTCGGTCAGCAGCGTGACTTTCGCATCCGCGAGGTCGTAGCGGTAGAGTTGGTAAAACTCCCCGCCGCCCGCATCTTGCGCAAAGACGATCACCTCCCCCGACTTCGGCCGGAACGAGCCGCCCAGGACAGGCTCGGCGAAGAACGTGAGCTGGCGCCGCGCGCCGCCGGGCATCTTGACGAGGTGCAACTGCGGCGTGTCCGCAAAGCGCGTCGAGACGAGCATCTCGCGGCGCCGCGGATGCCACGAGTTGAACGAGGCGGAGCGAAACTCGAGGTAACGCCCGACGTCCTTGCGCAATTCGGGCGTGATGGCGGGCACCCCTTCGACGACAAGGTTGTCAGGAACCTGGGCAGATCCTGAAGCGGCGGCGAGAAGGTAGACGGCGAAGGTGCGCCATGCGCGGGCGAGTGAATTCATGGCCGAAGGTCTAGCGGCTTGGCGAGGATTTGGGAAGGGAAGGAATGAGGGAATGGAGTGATGGACTATTGGAGCAAAGGAGTGTTGGAGTATTCAGTAATCAGTAATCAGTCTTCGAGAGTCCCCCGCAGTCCGAGTCTGAAAACTGAAAACTGAATACTGAAAACTGAATACTGATTACTGATTACTCCGGCACTCCACAAACCCAACATTCTGTCACCACATCACTCACCCCACGCTCACCTACCGAAATATGTTTTTCAGAATCGCATCCAGCCCGCGCGTCCGGCCGACGCCTTCGTCCGGATGGAAGAGGCGCTGGCGGGTACGGCCCCAGTCGAACTGAAGCAGGAACAGCACGCTGTGCGCGCCGCGTTCGTCGTCGCGGATCGCATTGACGCCGTAACCGTAACCGATCGCGATCAGCCACGATTCACTTGGCGAACGGAAGACGAATCCGCCTCCGATGCCCGTATGCCAGTTGCCGGGCTGTCGGAGGCCGTCCAGGTAGTCGACCCATGCGGAAGCGACCGTCAGGTTCGCCAGGAATCGCTGCCGGGAGTCGAGAGGGAGATTGTACTGCCCGCCGAAGAGTGTGAACGCGGTCGTGCTGAGTTCCTGGTAGTAATAACCGGGCAGGGCGAGCGGAAACTCGGCACCCAGCGGCAGATTGCCGCCCATCCGGTACGCGCTGAAGCGATCGAGGTTGACGCCTGACCCGCCGGTCACACTCACGGCGAAGTTGTGCTTCCAGTCGGGCGTCGTGTAATTGAGCAGCGCGCGCGCCCAGAACGAGTGCGCGTAGGCCTGCACCGGCCGGTCGTCGGAATAGCCGTAGCGGTTTGGGTGGGCGCGGAATTCCCCCTCGTACCAGGCGGACAACTCCATTGCCAACTCGGGCATCATCACTGGCTCCCGTCCCCCGAACCGGAAACCGGCGCGCACATTGAAAAAAAGCTGGTCGTCCGGCAGCTCAAAACTGTCTTCGGTGCTGGTGTCGCGCGCGTAGACCGAATAGTGAACCGCGCCCCGCACGATGCCGTAGAGCGGCACCCGGCTGGCTGGATCGAACAAATGATACACGCTGGACGAAATTTCCGCGCTGTGGCCCAGAAACGATTCCTCTTTTTCATACTTCCCGCGCCGCACCTCCGAGTAGCTGTCCGCGAAGCCTCCGCCCGCCAGCCCCAAGCCCAGGTCGGTGTGTGGCCCCAGAGCGCGGCGGATGCCCAGTTCCGAATCCAGATAGACCGGCGCGACCGCCAGGCGCAGCGTGAGGTTGGACTGTTGGAGGAAATCCGGGCGGTTCAGATAGTAGAAGCCGTAGGCGGCCAGCGGCCCCCGCCCTTCGATCGGCTGGTTGTAGCCGAGTTGAACGAGTTCACGGCGGGTCGGATCGATCTGGGCCAGTGCGCCGCGGATCCCTCCCAGCGCCAGGGCCAAGGCGAGAATAATCCGCCAGCCGCGCGTCATGCGCGGGGAGTGTTTGCCAAACCACTCGGGCAAGGCAACTGCCTTCTGTGCTCCGTTGCCAAAGGATCGCGCAGTTCCCATAAGAGTCTCATTCGGCTCCCTCTCCACCAACATGAATTCCGAAGTCCGAATTCCGAAGTCCGGAAGAAGTCCGAATTCCGAAGCCCGAAGGCGCGACCCAGAGACGGGCTGATTGTTCGGCTTCGGATTTCTTTCGGATTTCGAGCTTCGGAATTCCGAATTCAGGAGGCATATTCGATGCCATGCAACGCGTTCGCAAACTGCTTCATACTCGTTATCGGCTCAATGACCTCGAAACGTCAGTGAAGTTCTACAAGGAAGTGCTCGGCCTCGAAGAAGTGCGCCGCCACAAGTCGCCCCGGGGCTCGGAACTGGTCTTCCTCAAAACGCCCGGCAGCGAGGAGTTGATCGAGCTGTGCTGCTTCCCTTCGAGCGGCCCGGTGCAGGTGCAGCCGGACCTGACGCACCTGGCCTTCGAAGTCGAGAGCCTGGAGGAATTCGCAAAACACCTCGCCGCCCACGGCCTCAAATACTCGGACGGCCCGACTTTAAAGGACAATGGCGGCGGCTTCGCATTCATCGATGCGCCGGAAGGCTACGAGATCGAATTGATCCAGCCGGCCAAGGGGGCGGGCGCCGGATACTGACGTGGGTCGCAAAGACTCCCCCGGCGTCCTGGTTGAAAAGTTGCAAAGTCAAAACGTTGCCACGTTACAAACTGGGAGACTAGTTTGGTACCACCAGACTCCTGTGAGAACGCGATTCGGCTGGGAGCGCCGGCATCCTGCCGGCGATTTTTCGCCAGCAGCGAAAGTCCAAACGCCGGCAGGATGCCGGCGCTCCCAGCACGCGGCCTCCTCGTCCGCCTTGGTCATCGTGCATCCACTTGCCCTTACAAAATTACACGTTCACCCCGCGTCAGCTTGTAACTCTGTAACCCTGTAACTTTGTAACGTTGCAACCCGCCGGCAACCGAAACTCCCTGCCAAAACCTCAGCGTATAAGCTGAAATTCGGGCAGCATCGCCAGCGCCCAAAGCAAATCCTCGACGTGATCCTTCTGGAGCGGCGCGCCGAGCAGTTCGTCGGCCAGTTGAAGTTCCCTGGCGGTCGGCGCGCGCCCCAGGGCTTTCGTGTAAAGTGGCTTCACAAGTTCCGCGTTCGACTTCGGTTTCGTCGCGAGCACCTTTTCCGCGCCGCGCTGGAGAAGCCGGTTGAGGGTTTCACCGTTGGTCAATTCGAGCGCCTGCAACGTCGTCGCGCTCGCCTGCCGCGTGCTGGCGACCTGCTCGCGCGTCGGCCGGCCCAACGCCGCGGCCAGCGGGTCCGAAGCCACCAGACTGGACCGCACGTCCGTGTGCGGGCGGCTCATCGCCAGGGCGCTGGCCAGTTTCGGCGCGAGTTGCCAGGGCGCCTGCGCGGGCGGACCCAGCTCGGCCGCGGGCTGCGCTTCGGCGTCCACGAAGTCCGGTTTAGCCCAGTTCGTGTTTGTCGTCCGCGACCAGGTCCACGATTTGTCGCTGGCAATATCGAAGGTCTCCGCGCCGGCTTTGACCCGGACGAAAAAGATGAACCCGGCGGGATTCGCGTCGGCCGGCGACGCCGGCTTGTCCGCGGGCGGCGGTTCATTGGCCGGGGTGTGGTTGGTCGCGGCGACCGCCAGGAGGTTCGTGCCTTTCTTGAGAGCGGACTTGAGATCGATGAAGTCCGGCTCGGACCACGATTTGCCAGAGGCAACTTTGTTACCGTTCACGTAAAGCGTGTAACTATTGTCCGCTGAGGCGACTGCCCAGGCCTGCGATGGCGCCTCGGTCAGCGTGACGGTCTTCCAGAAGCGAATCGTTTCCGCGGGCGCCTTGGCCGCGGCATCGGGCTGGCTCCAAATCCACTTCACCGTGTCGGGCAAGGCGAACGCAGCGGCCTCCGGCGACTCGGGCACGACGACGTTGATGCCCGAAGCAGCCTTCGAGTTCCACACACCCGTCAGTGCGCCGAGCGCATCGCGAAATTGTTCGGCCGTCATGCGGCGCACGGCCGGGCCGGTGAAGACGAAGTCCTTGGCCGCCTTCTCGTCCAGGCTCACCGCGGGAAGCTGATAGGCGCGCGAAGTCAGAATGAGTGTGATCGTGCGCTTGAGGTCGTACCCATGCGCCGCGAAGTCCTCCGCCAGCCAGTCGAGCAAGTCCTGGTTCCACGCAGGCTGTTCCATGTCGTCGGCAGGCTCGACCAGGCCGCGCCCGAGGAAGCGCTGCCAGAGCCGGTTGACGACCGTGCGCGTCAGGCGGCCATTCTGTTTCTGCGTCATGATTTCGGCGAGGCGCCGGGTGCGTTCCGGCCTTGTGGCCGTGGTCGCAATGTCGCCGAGTTCCGGATAAATGAAGGCCAACCCGGCCTTACGCCCGGTCGGCTTGTCGCACTGGAAAATTTCCAGCGGTTCGTCGGCGTAAACGTTCGCCAGCGCGTAAGCGTCGGCCAGCGCCCAATCGTTGATGAAACTGTCGTGGCAGCTTGCGCACTTGAGGTTCACGCCCATGAACACCTGCGAAATGTTTTGCGCGGCCTGCAATGGCGGAGTCTGGCTGGCGTTGACGGCGCCGCGCCAGACGATGCCCTTGGTGAAACCGCGCGTCGCATCGCTCGGGTCGATCAGTTCGGCCACGAAACGGTCGTAGGGGACGTTGTTGTAGAGCGCCCGGTAGAGCCAGGTGGAAATCTGCTCGCGTCCGCCGTCGATGTAGCCGGTGCCCTTGTAATCGTTCCGAAGAAGGTCGTTCCAAAAACTCAGCCAGTGCTCGGCGTAACGAGGCTTGTCCCCGAGCAGGCGCTCGACGAGCCGCGCGTGTTTCTCGGCGCGTTTGTCCTTCAAAAAGGCCTCCAGCTCGGCCGGCGTCGGCAGCAGGCCAATCGCGTCCAGGTAAACACGCCGGGCGAACACGCGGTCTTCGACCGGCGCGGCGGGCTTGAAACTGTGCGCCTTGAAATAGGAATCGAGAAACAAATCGATGGGATTCGCGCCGGCCTTGCCGCGCGGCAGCTCCGGCTGGCGCGGATGCAAATTCATCGGCGGCGGGCGGGCGAAACTCACGTTGGCGCTCCACGCCATGCCTTGATCGATCCACGCGCGCAGCAGGCCGACCTGTTCGGCGGTGAGGTTCGAGCCTTTCATGGGCATGACGCTGTCGGGATTGAGGCCGGAGACCAGTTCGATCAACAGGCTCTCGGCGCTCTTGCCCGTTTCGGCGGGCGCGCCGGAGTCGCCGCCCTTGAGGAACGACTCGCGTGTGTCGAGCTTGAAGCCTCCCTTGGCCTTGCCGCGCCCGTGGCACTTGACGCAGCTCGCCGCGAAGATCGGCTGGATGTCGCGCTGGAACTCGACC
>DASTLJ010000323.1:0-6608 GCA_035715125.1 Verrucomicrobiia bacterium | reverse complement strand
TCGTGAGATTCAGTTCCTGGAGCTTGCGCGTGATGCGGCCGACGCTGTCATCGATGCTTTCCAGCATCGCGGCGTAGATCGCGTTGGTGTGGGTCGCCCCGGGTTTGATGGCGGCACTATACTTGGTGACGAGATTGCTCTTTGCGGCCAGCGGGATGTGTGGAGCGAAATGCGCCACGTAGAGGAAGAAGGGTTTCTCGCGGCTGTTTTCAATGAACTTCTCCGCCTCAGTGGTGAGACGGTCGGTGAGGTATTCGCCGGGCGGGGCTTGTTCGAGGCCGGGCATCACCTTGTCGCCTTGGCCGAACGGCGCAAAGTAGCTGGCGGGCGAGCCACGATGATCTCCGGCGATGTTCACGTCGAAACCGTGGTCCTGCGGGAGCGAGCCTTTCCCGCCCAGGTGCCACTTGCCGATGGACGCGGTGGCGTAGCCGCCCAGTTTGAGCGCTTCGGCGAGTGTGACCGCCACCGTAGGCAGATTGGTTTCAATCACCGGCCGCTTCATCTTCTGGTCCTTGCGATCGGCACGGCCGGGCAGCCAATCGGTGAGGCGCAGCCGCGCGGGATGTTGCCCCGTCATGAGGCTGGCGCGCGTCGGGGAGCAGACCGGCCCGGCGGCATAGGCCTGCGTGAAGCGCATCCCCTCGAGCGCCAGCCGGTCAATGTTCGGTGTCCGGTAGAAGTCGCTCCCTTGGCAGCCAAGGTCGCTCCAGCCCAAGTCGTCGGCGAGGATAAAGACGATGTTCGGCGGACGGGCGGCGGACGGCGCGTGGTGTGCGAAGCAGAGAAAGCAGAGAATGAGCAGGCCGAGACGCTTCGCAGGCGCAAACATAGGATAATCGCGAGCGATTCTGGCGGGGCCTGACCCTGAAGCGAGCTTGAAATCGGCTCCAGCGGGATTTCGGTGACACGCTATCCTCCCGCTGATACAACCCGCCCATGAAATCCCGACTGCCTGCCCTCGTCCTCCTGACGGCGTTGTCCGCGCTGCCAGCCCGCGCGGCTGACGATTACACACTTGGCCCCAACTCGTTCGCGCGCGACGGCGTGCCGCGCGGCACGGTCACCAAGTTTACCAACTGGACCAGCAAAATCTTCACAAACACCGTCCGCGACTGGTGGATTTACGTTCCAGCACAGTACGACTCGAACCATCCCGCGTGCGTGATGGTCTTCCAGGACGGCGGCGGCTACGTGAGCACGAACGGTGCCTGGCGTGTGCCGACCGTGTTCGACAACCTGATCGCCAAGGCTGACATGCCGGTAACTCTCGGCATCTTCATCAATCCCGGCGACCGCCCCTATGCGGCTGGCGAAGCGCCCCGCAAGCGCGCTGACGGCCGGCCCACGTCCGCGTCCAACCGCAGCTTCGAGTACGATTCGCTCGGCCCGCTCTACTCGCGTTTTCTGCTGGAGGAAATCCTGCCCGAAGTCAGCAGGCGCTATCGATTGACGGACGATCCGGAGGGCCGGGCAATTTGCGGGTCGAGCAGCGGCGGTATCTGTGCCTTCACTGTCGCCTGGGAGCGACCCGATCAGTTCCGCAAGGTTTTGAGCACCATTGGCAGCTTCACGAACATCCGTGGCGGGCACGTCTATCCGGCGCTCATCCGCAAGACTGAACGCAAGCCCATTCGCGTCTTCCTCCAGGACGGCTCGGGCGATCTGGACAACGCCCACGGCAATTGGCCTTTGTCCAACCAGCAGATGGCCGCAGCGCTCAAGTTCATGGACTACGACTACCGGTTCGAGTTCGGCGACGGCGGCCACACGTCGAAACACGGCGCCTCGCTGATGCCCGAGGCGTTGCGCTGGCTGTGGCGCGGATACAAGGCGCAGTAGCCCGGATACTTCATAGGCGCTGTAGCCGCCGACGTGAGGAGGCGGATGGAGCCAACGGGGATACGAGTCCGCCTATTCCTGACGCCGGTAGGGCGAGGCTCCTGCCGAGCCGTGATCAAACCGGAAGTTTCGGCTCGGCAGGAGCCTCGCCCTACCGGGTCAAGATGAAGATGCCCGGCCACAGGCCGTCGTTTCTCCCCACCCGGCGGTTACGGGCTGTGGGCGTTTCATCAACATGGGAGTGCACGCCGCCGCCAGCGAAATTTCCGCATCCTCCGGCCGCAGCCGGTGTTCAATCCCCGGTTCAAGCCCGTTGCGTTCCGGCCGATTGCCGGTTAGGCTCAGGCTGATCGCACAGCCCAATCGCCGCGAATGAAGACCGTCATTGCAGTCCTACTGGCCGCAGTCCTCGGCTTCGCAGCCGGTTATTACTACCTATCGCGCAAGCAGGTCGAAAAGGCCGCTTTCGCCGGCGCCGAGGAATCCAACTGGGCCAACGAGAAAGCCGCACTCGAGCAGCAACTCGCCGAGGCTCGCCGCCGCGCTCCCGATGTCCGCACCGTGACTCGCACCGCAACCGTCACCAACCGGCTCTCTGCCCAAGAAATTCTTGCCCGCCTCGCCCGGCTCAACCCCGAAACCAGCGAGGAATCCCGAAATCACGTCCTCCGCCAGGTCGTGTACAACTTGCAACTCCTCGCTTCCCTTGGCGACGAGGCGCTCCCGGTCATCCAGGCGTTTCTCAAGCAGAATCAGGATATGGATTACTCGGTCGACGTGCTGAACGCCGCGGGCGAAAGGGTCGGCCGCGCCGCAGCCGCCTCCTGGGCCTCGCGCAACGTCACGCTCACCGATTTCCTGGTGCCGCCCTCGCTGCGCCTTGGGCTGATCGACGTCCTCGATCAGATTGGCGGCGAGTCCGCCCAGGGCATCCTGGCCGAAGTGCTGGACACCACCGGCCGCGGCGTGGAAGTGGCCCATATCGCCCGCGTGCTGCAGCGCGAAGCGCCCGGCAAGTATCGCGATAATGCCCTCAAGGCCGCGAAAGAACTCCTTGCCAATCCTCCTCCTATCAGTCAGCCCAACCGCATCGATGACAACGCCCGCGCCTATCTCTACCAGGTGCTCGCGATGCACAACGACACTTCCTTCGCGCAGATGGCCCAGACATTGCTGGTCACGACCAACGGCCTGCTCGACAAGCAGGCGTTGAATTACCTCAGCAGCACCCTCAAGGAGCAAGCCGTGCCCGCGCTCTACGCCGCCTATAAGGACCCGAGATTAACCGACTCAGCCGCCCGCTCGAGCCTCATGAATGCCGTGCTCAATTTCGCCGGCCCCAGCCCGCAAGCCAACCAACTCTTCACGGAGGTCGCCATCACCGAGGACATCCCTTCCGGCGTCCGCGTCTTCACCATCAAGGGACTGGCGGGCGCGCCAGGTGCGGAGCGACCGGCCGATCCGAACATCCTCCAATCCCGCATCAACCTGCTGGCCGACTTGCGCGGACGCTCCACCGACGAGCGCATCCTCCGCGCCATCGATGACACGCGCTCCACTCTCGAGCAAATGCTCGCCGCCGCCAAAGGGCGCAATTAGGGCGTGGAAGCGTTGAATCGTTGAATCGTTGAATCGCTGCGGTTGCGCAAACTCCGTTGTCACGGGCCGGGCCAGGGTGTATAGCTTCGGTCAGCATCATGTCCGCATCGCCGCGCATCCTCTACTGCAATTGCACCTACGCACAGGTCGTGCCCGAGGGAACCAAGAAGGCCGTCCTTCAGAAATTGTGCGAATCGGGCGTGGCCTTCGACGCGGTGGCGGACCTGTGCGAAATGTCCGCGCGCCGCGATCCGGCGCTCCAACGGCTGGCTTCGGGCGGTCCCGTCAAGATTGCCGCCTGCTACCCGCGGGCTGTGAAATGGCTCTTTGCAGCGGCCAACGCCCCGCTCCCAAAGGCCGCGACGGAAATCCTCAATATGCGCGTGCAGCCCGCCGAGGAAGTCACCGCGGCCCTCGAAAGCCCCGATCTCAAACCGAACCTCCCCGCCGGCAAAGTCTCGTCCGCCGACGCGCCCTCTCCGAACGCCGTCGCCACACCCGCGGCCTCGTAAATCGTAAATCGCAAATCGTAAATCCCGATGTCTCTTAAAGACCAAACCACCCTTCGCATCGTCCTCTACGAAGGCGACGGCGCCCAGGCGCTCGGCGCCGCGAATCGCTTCACGGCACTGACGACGCTGCTGGAGCGCGGCTACGCCATCACGTGCGCGACCGGCGCCAGGCCGGTTGCTCCTCCAGATCGGGGTGCGTTGCTCGTGCTCGGCCAATTCGACGGGCGCCGCCCGCCGCTGGCCGAGGACGCCGCGGGCCATGTCGCGCTGCGCTTTCACGACATCACGGGGCTGGACGCACCACGCATCGCCGACGCGGTCGAAACCGCGCGCTCTGAGACGGCCGCCGTGCGCCACGGGGAGTGGAAACCGTGGTTCCCCGTCATCGACTACGACCGCTGCACGAATTGCATGCAGTGCCTTTCCTTCTGCCTGTTCGGCGTCTACGGCGTGGATGAGCAACAGCGCATCCAGGTGCAGAACAATGACAATTGCAAAACGAACTGCCCGGCCTGCTCGCGGGTTTGTCCCGAGGCCGCTATCATGTTCCCGAAGTACAAGGCCGGCCCGATCAATGGCGACGTGGTGAGCGACGCCGATTTGCAGCGCGAGAAAATGAAGGTGGACATCAGCGCGCTGCTCGGCGGCGACGTTTATTCGCTCTTGCGCGAGCGAAGCGAAAAAGCCAGGAGCCGTTTCAGCAAGGAGCGCGACTCGAACAAGGCGCTGACCGAGCGCCAGAAGTGCCTGACCAAACTCGCCCAGTCCGGCGACATCCCGCCCGAAGTGCTCATGAGCCTGCCTTCGCCCGAGGAAATCGCGCGCCGTGCTGAGGAAGCCAAGGCCAAGGCGCAGGCAGCGCTGGCCGCACAGCCCGGGAGCGGGTAGATTTTCCGGTTATGAGCATGTTCAAAGTTAGCGTAGTCGCGGCGAATCCAAAGCGGGAAGAACTTGTCACGCCTGCGGTGGAAGCCCTCGTGGACACGGGATCGGAACTGACGTGGCTGCCGGGAGAACTGCTCACAGGCATTGGGGTCACGCCGCGTCGTGAACGCCAGTTCATGACCGCCGACAAGAAGGTGCTGCGGCGTCCGATCGGCTATGCGATCCTGCGCGCGGAGGGCTATGAAACGAACGATGAAGTCGTTTTCGCCGAACCGGGCGACATGACCCTCCTGGGCGTGCGGACCATCGAAGGCTTCGGCGTGATTGTGGACGACATCGGCCATCGCTTCGTGGCCACTACGACCATCGTCGCTCCAGCCGCCGCTTGCGATGGGCAGGTTCCGGAGCCATCGTATGAGCGCCGTGGCGAAATCCGACGGCTGGATCACTGCTGAGGAATACCTCGAAAGCGACCGGAGCTCGGAGATTCGCCACGAATACGTGAACGGCCGCATTTACCCGATGGCCGGAAAGAGCGACGACCACACTCGAATCGTTGGAAATATCCTGTGCGAACTGGGCAATGCCCTCCGCGGTTGGGGCTGCGAAGCCTTCTTCAACGACATGAATGTCAAATTGCCGCCGAACGTCACCGACGTGTACTAATTACCCCGATCTGCTCGTCGCGTGCGACCCGACGGACAACGCGAAGTATTATCGCGAACGAGTATTGAAAATCGCCCTCTATGGAAGTAATTCCACGTAACCCAATGAAGGACGTTGACCGCCCTGATACCGTCCGGTGGCCGTCCAACCGCTTCCTAATTATTTTCGGGTTCTCGATCGGGGCCGCAACATCGCTCGCCATTTTTGTTGCGACAGAGTTCTATTATCTCATCCTTGGGCCCGTCTCTTACGATTTTTGGAGGTCACTCCAGGATGCGATTTCGATTCCTGGCGCGATCCTCGCCACTGTAATAGGTTTAGACATTGGGGACAATGGTGGTTTCGATTGGCTGCGTGTTTGTTTTGTAACATTAACTAACGGGCTAATTCTTTCACTACTTGCGCTCATCTTGGCTCGGCTCTGGGACAATCGCAAACGCGCATTTGTCGTAGGCAGCGACAAGAGCATGGCAACCCCTGCTGCTGGCGGTAGATCGCCATTGGCACGAAGGATCCGTGTGGTTCTATGGTGCGGCTTTGGCTTTGGGAGCGCAGTGACTTTCGTTGTATTTGTGCTGTTGAAGCTCCAGGACGAAACTGGCATTGGAGCCTTCGGTGAGCTGGGCTGGCTAGTCGTAGTCGTCCCTGGGCTCGCCCTCGCCGGGTTATTTGGTTTCGATTTCGAGGCACTCAATGCCTCGATGCCAATCCTTGCCTGGCTTTATCTTATTCTTGTAAATGGAACATTGTGTGCCCTTCTTGCGATCCCGGGATTTTTGGTGTGCAGATCGACCCTAAATAGAGTAATGTTATGAATCCAACATCCGCTCACTCAAATAGCTCGAGCGTACGACGCTGGCTGCATCGATTTCGAGAACTCATCCTTCCGGGCGTGTCAGCGACTGCTACACCCCCCGCTCAAAACTCGATTACACAGACCATCGAGGCAGACCACTGAATCCTGCCTGCGAGTGCAACCGATGAACACCGCTTCCCTCACGCGCCGATTCCGTGAGTTGCTGGCGAGGCCGGGCATCATCCGCAGCCTCGGCGCGCACGACGTGTTCAGCGCGCTCATCATGGAGCAGGCAGGTTTCCAGATGG
>DASTLJ010000322.1:0-3102 GCA_035715125.1 Verrucomicrobiia bacterium | reverse complement strand
TGATTCATGAAAAGGGCATCACACCGGATATCGTCGTGCCCATGACCATCGACGAAGAGGAGGCCATGGTACTCCGCCGCGGCCCGGGCGGCATTGAAGCGCTCGACGAAGAGCGGCGGAAGAAAGTGGAAGGCGCGCGCGACGTCCAGTTGGAGCGGGCCATGGATGTCCTCAGGGGCATTTCGCTCTACACCAAGCGCAACCTGGCCGGCGAGAGGGTCGCGTCCAGGAAGACTGAAAAGGTGGCGGCAGCTGTTGCCAAGTAAGCCTCCGGCTTGGACCCATAGACACTCAATTCGAGGGTCAAGCGCCACGCGTCAATCGAAAGCGGCGGAGCACCGCCGAACTCCAAGACGCTGGCGCGTTGGCCACAGTCGCTCAAATGTCCGCCAGGTTTTGGAGTGCACCGCCGCTGCGACGCTTTGGATTTCCCAGGCGGGTTCATGGCTCCAATGCACGCAAAAAGTGGCGTCGAGGCTCTCCCTGAACCCGCCCCTGGACCTCCCCCATGACCGTCCTAGCCATCGAAACGTCGTGCGACGAAACCAGCGTGGCCGTGATCCGGGACGGTGAAGTCCGGTCCAACCTCGTCGCTTCTCAGATCCACCTCCACGCCGCGTACGGCGGCGTCGTGCCGGAACTGGCCGCGCGCGAGCACCTGCGCAACCTGCTGCCAGTCGCCCGCGCTGCCTTGGGTGAAGCGAAGGTCCTGCCCGCCCAAGTGGACTCGGTCGCTGCGACGCGGGGCCCGGGGCTCCCCAGCGCGCTGCTGATCGGGTTCACCGCCGCACAAGCCGTCGCGTTCGCACTGCGCAAACCGTTTGTCGGCATCCATCACCACGAAGCGCACCTCTACTCACCCTGGATTTCCGGCAGTCCGCCAACGGCCGATTTCGCTTCGTTGCAGCCGAACGTCTCGCTCATTGTCAGCGGGGGACACACGATGCTCCTGCACGTCGAGGCGGAATTGAAACATCAATTGCTCGGTTCCACCGTGGACGACGCCGCGGGCGAGTGCTTTGACAAAGTGGCGAAATTGATCGGGCTCCCTTATCCGGGCGGGCCGTCTCTGGATCGACTGGCGACCGACGGGAACCCTCGAGCCCACGCCTTTCCGCGCCCGAAGTTAAACGACCCGGACGACGATTTCAGCTTCAGCGGATTGAAGACGTCTGTGCGTTACTTTCTGCGCGACCATCCTGAGATTCTGGATGATGGCGAAAAACTGCGCGACCTGTGCGCGAGCGTGCAGGCGGCAATTGTGGAAGTCCTGGTGACGAAAACTGTCCGCGCGGCGAAACGGCACGGTGTCCGGTGCGTCACGGCGTCCGGGGGGGTCATGTGCAATAGCGCAGTTCGTAAGGAACTGGCGGCGGCGTGTCAGCGCGAAGGCTTCACCTTGCGCGTCGCGCAGCAAAGCCTGTGTACCGACAACGCGGGGATGATCGGTATCCTGGCGGAAAGAAAGGCATTGCGCGGAGTGTCCGCAAGGGGTTTCGATCAAGAAGTACTGCCGAGCTGGCGGTTGGGGTTTTCGATTCTGGATGGGGAGTGAAAGTCTGTGCGAACTAGGGCCCGTGCTTGCAGGATCGTTTTGACATCGCTTTTGGTGTGCGGCACGCCGGCAGTCGGCGCTGTCCGGTACACCGTGACCGCTCTTGGGACGGCGGGCGGCGTGAGTAGTTCTGAAGGAGCCGGCGGACCGGGCTGACACACAACCGGGTCCCTCGGTCTCCGACGGCACGATCGTGGGTAATGTTCAGCCCGGCTGTTGAGGGCAGGTGAACTCAGGCGAATCTGGTCAGGGTTTTTCCAGGAACTGCTTTGCGGTTGTTAGGTCCGGTCGATCGCTGTCGGCCCGGTCACAGATATTCAGGAGCCGTGAATAGAATCTGCCCGCCTTTTCCCGGTCCCCGGAGAGTTCAGCGGCGCGGCCCGCTCCGAACAGGCTGTTGAAACGATTCGGCGCGTTCCGAAGCGACGCCTCGAATTCCTTCAACGCCTCGCCCGGACGACCCAGGTCCAACAGCAGATCGGCCAGGAGCTCGCGGGCCGGCAGTACTGGACCGGGAGTAACCGGTTGCTTTTCAGTGGAGTCCTCGAGATCGGCGGCTGCGAACAGAAGCGTGACGGCCTCGTCGTTCTTGCCCTCCCCACGCGCCACCCACGCCGCGACCTCGCGCCGCGCCACCTCGGTGGGGGTTGCCCAATCCGGTTGGTTGGCCTGCGCGAGCCGCGCCGGAATGGCCTCAAGCTGTTTCAGTTCGTGCCGGGCGCCCGCACCGTCGCCCTTCCGCGCCGCGCCAAGGCCGCGCGCCAAATGGACGATGGCTGCGGCACCCGGAAAGCGGTCCCAGGGAAAATCCCGCCAGCCGGCGGAGAGCGCGGCGGCGTCCGTCCACTGGCGCCGTTCCAGCGTATAGCGAGCCGGAATGGCCGCCATCGGATAAGCCACCTTGAGATCTTCCGAGGAGGCCTTTTGGATTCGGTTCAGCTCATCCAGAATCTCTTTCGCCTTTGTGTCCTGCGCGCTCTGCAGGTAGGCGTAAGCCAGATAGTCCATCGCGTGGAGCTGCTCGTCCCACACGGCGTCGAGGTGAATTCTACGCGCGTAATCCTTCGACGCCGCCACGCAATCCTGGTTGGACTCAATGGCCTCCGGCCACAGGCCGAGCCGGGTAAAAATGTGCGACGGCATGTGCAGGGCGTGGGGAACCGCGGGGGCAATCTTCGCATAACGCCGCGCCGCGGGAAGGCCCAGGTGCGCCAGAGCCGGCGCATCATACGCGTGGATGATGTAATGAATGACGCCGGGATGGTCCGGCTGTTCCAGCGAAATCCGGTTCAGAATTTCCGCGGCCTTCTTCTGGTTCGCGTACGTCTTGTCGGTCGGCGGCGCCGTGCCGAGCAACGACAACGCGTAGAAAATGGCCGCCTCACGGTCCTCGGAGTATCTCCCATGCAATTGTTCCATCGCCTGGCAATAAGCCAGCGCGCGCGCTTTGTGGTCGGTCTTGTCCCACTCCTTGTAAAACACTTCGATGGCGCCGATGTAATCGCGTTCGCGCGGCGTCTGGCCGCCGATGGCTTTCGCCTTCTGCA
>DASTLJ010000321.1:0-5464 GCA_035715125.1 Verrucomicrobiia bacterium | reverse complement strand
TTCGATCAGCGCGTCCTGGTCGGGCAGGTCGCGCAGGTTTTCCGGCAGTTCCGGAAAGTCCTGGCGGTCTTTGCCGGTGCTCGCCTCGTAAAGCACTTTGCCCAGGCTGTAGAGGTCGGCCTGCGGCGTGCCGGGGCCTTCGGGCGGAATGAAGCCTTGCGTGCCCACGAACGAGCGCGCTTCGCCCAGGTCCGCCACCAGGCCGATGTCCGCCAGCTTGGGCGCGCCGCCCACGAAAATGATGTTCGAGGGCTTGATGTCGCGATGCACCAGGCGTTGCTGGTGCAGGTGCGCCAGTGCGTCGGCGAGTAAGAGGCCGATGCGCACACATTCCGCGACGGGCAGGTGGCCGAGGCGTTTGAGGTCGGAGCGGAGCGTTCTCGGAGAGTAATCAGTAATCAGTAGGTCAGTATTCAGTGGTGGCGTGCTGCCCGACGCTTGGGTCACTTCTGAAGACTGATCACTGATTACTGAACACTGATTACTGAATACTGAATCCGCCAACTCCATCACGTAATAGAAATACTCCTCCGTGCCGCCGACCTGAAGGATGTCCACCAGGCCCTCGTGCGAGCGGGAGATCGGCTCGAACTTCTGGATGCCTTTGAACTCGCGCTCGAAAGGCCGGGCGTCCTCGAATGCGGCGCGATGAATAATCTTAATGGCCCGCAGCGTGCCCAGCTTGTTGCGCGCCAGCCACACCTCGCCGTAGCTGCCCCGGCCGATGCGATGCAGCAGTTGGTGGTCGGGGATCTTGGGCGGGGCTGATGGGCCGGCCTGTTCAGACCCGTCAGGCGGCGAGATGCGGTCGAAACTGGGCGTTTGGCTGTTCAATCCAATGGCCAGCGTAGCCGGAACGCGGTCCAAACGACAGCCCAAATTCGCGGTTCTCGCTTTCGTTCAGCGTGGCTTCAAATTACGGCGTCTGCGGGAGCGCGGACAGCCTTGTCCGCGCGAATTCGGGATGGAGCCAAAAAGAGAATCGGACAAGGCCGCCCGCGCTCCTTTCTTTATTCCGTCCTGGCTTTCATTCAGGCTGGATTCAAGGAATCTAAGGAAGATGCGTCGCTGCCGACCGGGTGCCGGACTTGACGGCCGAAGGGAACAACTTTTCATCGAAGGGCAATGGACCGATTCCCGTAGTCGTCATGGCCGGCGGACCTTGCGCGGAAGCCCGTTGGAGCGCTCAGATTCGCCGTCCGGCCCCCGTCGTGATACCGTTCGCCACGCAGGGTTGGCAGCAGGGCGGGGCTTGGGCATAGTCGGTTGTCTGTCGATTCTTCATCGAACGCAATGGACACCGAAAGCGCGCCGCAGAGCGCAAAGAAGAAATACGTCCGGGCCGTTGGGCCGCGGCTGCGGGTGCTATTGTGCTTCATGTTCGGCCTGTTCGCAGCGTTGAGCGCGAACTCGCTCTACCTGGCGGCGATCACGTTCCTGGAATGGTGGAAGGGCGATCCGGACACAACGTACCAGAACTGGTTTTACATGGTGATGTTCGGCGGGCACCTGGCGCTGGGTCTGGTGCTGGTGTTGCCGGTCATCGTGTTCGGGGCGCTGCACATCCGCAACGCCCACGACCGGCCGAACCGGCGCGCCGTGCGGGTCGGCTACGCGCTGTTCGCCATGAGCCTGGCGCTATTGTTCACCGGCGTGGCGCTGATGCGGTTCGACTTTTTCAGCATCAAGGATCCCGGCGCGCGCAGCGCGCTCTACTGGGCTCACGTCCTTACGCCGCTGCTGGCGATTTGGCTCTACGTGCTGCACCGGCTGGCCGGGCCGCGCATCCAATGGCAGGCGGGTTTCCGCTGGGCGGCGGCGGCGGGCGTGGTCGTGCTGGCGATGGTGCTGTTGCACTCGGCGCACCCGCGCAAGGGCAAAACGGGGTCGAAGGAAGGGACGAAGTATTTCGAGCCGTCGCTGGCCCGAACCGCCTCGGGCAATTTCATCCCGGCGCGCACGATGATGATGGACGACTATTGTCTCAAATGCCACGCGGACGCTTACAAAGGGTGGTTCCACAGCGCGCACCACTTCAGTTCGTTCAACAACAAGCCCTACCTCTTCAGCGTCCAGGAAACCCGCCGGGTGGCCCTGGCGCGGGATGGCAACGTGAAGGCGTCGCGCTGGTGCGCCGGTTGCCACGACGTGGTGCCGTTCCTGAGCGGGGCGTTCGACGATCCGAATTTCGACATCGAGAAGGATCCGACCGCGCACGCCGGCATCACTTGCACCTCCTGCCACGCCATCACGCGCATCAACAGCACGGTCGGCAACGGCGATTACACCATCGACGAGCCTGTTCACTATCCTTTCGCTTACAGTTCCAATGCCTTCCTCCAGTACCTCAACCAGCAGCTCGTCAAAGCAAAACCGGAATTCCACAAAAAGACGTTCCTCAAGCCGTTCATGCGCACAGCGGAGTTCTGCTCCGTCTGCCACAAGGTCAGCCTGCCCCGCGACTTGACCCAGTACAAGGACTTTCTGCGCGGACAGGATCACTACACGACCTTTCTGTTGAGCGGCGTCTCCGGTCACGGTGCCCGCAGTTTCTATTATCCGGAGAAAGCCCGGGAGAACTGCGCGAGCTGCCACATGCCGCTGGCGGCTTCGGGCGATTTCGGAGCGCGGCTTTTCGATTCGACCAACAAGACCCTCAGCATTCACGACCACCTCTTTCCCGCGGCGAACACAGGCGTGGCCCATCTGCGCGGCGAGCCAGGCATCGTGAAGCGGCATCAGGAGTTTTTGAAAGACTGCCTGCGCGTCGACCTCTTCGGCGTGCGGGAAGGAGGCGCCATCGACGGCAAGCTGCTGGCGCCACTTCGCCCGCAAGTGCCGGCGCTCCGACGCGGCCAGAAGTATTTGCTCGAGGCAGTCGTGCGCACGCTCAAGCTGGGCCACCCCTTCACGCAGGGCACGGCTGACTCGAACGAAGTCTGGGTCGATGCAAAAGTTTCCAGCGGCGGCCGGATTATTGGCCGCAGCGGAGGGCTGGGGCCGCATCGCGAAGTCGATCCTTATGGGCACTTTCTGAACGTCTACATGCTCGACCGGCACGGCAACCGCATCGACCGGCGCAATCCGCAGGACATTTTCACGCCCCTCTACAATCATCAAATCCCGCCGGGCGCCGCTGCGGTGGTTCATTACGAATTCACAGTGCCGCCCGACGCGGCAGGTACGATCACCGTCGGCGTGAAGGTGAACTACCGGAAGTTCGACACGATTTATGTCAATTACGTATTCGGCCGCGATTACACCAACGGCGCGCCGCTCCAGGTCACCAACGAATTGCCGATCACGACGATTTGCACCGACTCGGTGACGTTCCCAGTTGAGAGCACCGAGCGGTCCACTCTCAACCCGCAGCTCTCAACGGTGCCGGAGTGGCAGCGCTGGAACGACTACGGCATCGGCCTGTTCCTGGAGAGCACGGACAAGGGCAGCGAAAAGGGCCAGCTCATCCAGGCAGCCGGGGCGTTTGAGCAAGTCGAGAAGCTCGTCCGCGCCGATGGCCCCCTGAATCTGGCCCGCGTGTACTTCCGGGAAGGCCGGCTCGACGAGGCGGTGGCGGCGTTGCAGCGCGCCGCGAAGGCCGACCCGCCGGCGCCGCGCTGGACGCTCGCGTGGTTCAACGGACTCGTGAACAAACAAAACGGCTATCTGGACAAAGCCATCAGCGAGTTCCGCAGCATCCTGGAAGATCGCTATCCCGAACTCGACCAACGGCAGTTCGACTTCAGCAAGGACTTCGAGGTGATCAACGAACTGGGTCAGACACTCTTCGAGCGGGCGAAGATGGAACGCGGCGAGGCCAACAAGGCCGCTCGCGCGTCGTTCCTCCGCCAGGCGGCCGCGCAGTTCGAAAAGACCCTTCAGATCGACTCCGAGAATCTCGCCGCACACTGGAACCTGAAACTCATTTATGAACAATTCGGTGACGCGAATCTTGTCGCGAAACACGCCGCGCTGCACGAACGCTATCGCCCCGACGATAACGCCCGCGACCGGGCGGTGAACATCGCCCGAAGCCGCAACCCTGCCGCAGATGCCACAGCGCAAGCCACGGTCATCTATAAACTTCAACGCCCCGGAGCGCCGGAGTTGCCGCCCACGGCCAATACTGCCGCCGCCGTCGGTGGAACTGCGGGAAACTGAAAAATAAAACAAAGCGCTTGACAATGTGGCCTCATGCGGCCACAATCGACCCATGAAAAGAAAAGCTTTCAAGTATGGGCCGCCCAGCACCCAGCCGTTGGCGCTGAACGAAGCGGCCGGCGCCCTCGAGAAGAGGGAACTTCTGGTCAATGTGCGCGCAGCCAAGGACCAACTCTCGAGCCTGCTCGAAGAGGCCGCCAGCGGCAACGTGGTTGTAATCACCAGCGATGGGCAGCCCAAGGCCCGCCTGGTGCCCATGCGCCCACGGCGGCAGCCGTTTCGGGTGGATTGGGAACTCCTGCGCTCGATGCCGGTTCAGCGCGGCGTTCCGACCGCGGAAGAACTAGTACGCGAAGATCGCGATGGCCGAGGCTGATTCATGTACCTCGACACGTCGGTCCTCGTGAAATTGTTCGTGCGGGAACCGGACAGCGAGTTCTACGGCAAACTGGCGGACGGGCAGATCATCTGCTCGTCCGTTCTGGCGTACACGGAGACCTGGTCGGCCATGCTGTCGAGGGAACGCGCCGGAGGCCTCACCCTGGAACAACGCCGGCGGGCCTGGGAAACTTTCGACCGGAACGTTATCGAGGACATCATCGAACTGGTCCCGATGAGTCCGGCCATCTTCAAGCGGGCCAACCGCATCATGGAATTCTGCCACCCGAAGGTGCCGCTGCGCTCGCTGGACGCGCTACACCTGGCCAGCGCCGACCAGGCGCAAGACTGGCCGCTGGTCACGCGCGACAAGCGAATGCTCGACGCGGCAGTGTTGCTCGCGTTCCCCGTGGCACCGATGCCTTCGTAAGCAGCGGTCCGCGCCGCTGCATCCGAGTTTCCATGATCAACAAGCCAACGCATCGGCCGGATGAAGGGCATGACGAACTCGTCCACGCGGACGACCGAGTGATCGGCCGGGCGGTGAAAGGGTCGGCCATTGCGTTGCTGCTGGTCGCGGCGATTGCTGGTGGGGCCATTTGGGTGTTGAAGAGAAAACCCGATGCGCCTTTGCCCAAAGTCACGCCGCTGTCTGCCCCGACGACGGCGAACCGCACGACGGCCGAGGTGCCGGCCGTTCAGTTCACGGACGTGACCGCTGCGAGCGGCATCCGGTTCAAACACTACAACGGGGCCTACGGCGAAAAGCTTCTGCCGGAAACCATGGGTGGAGGCGTGGGGGTCTTCGACTTCGACAACGACGGCGCGCAGGATTTGTTGTTCGTGGACGGGGCGGCATGGCCGTGGCGCGAGGAGGCCAGTGGCAGGCCGACAACGCTGGCGCTCTATCGCAATGACGGCAAAG
>DASTLJ010000320.1:0-5573 GCA_035715125.1 Verrucomicrobiia bacterium | reverse complement strand
CCCCCGACCAAAGGCTTATGAGTCCTCTGCTCTACCGCTGAGCTACTCTGGCCAACCGGGGCGCGATTCTTCCGTGTCCGGACGGGCGGCGTCAATCTCAGGATTTCCCTGAATCCTTGCCGTCCGCATCGAGAGGATCCGGAGAAAGTTCACGGGCGGCTTCCGGCCCTTCGTGATTCCCAGGTCCGACGGCATCGAGCGCGAGCGCGGGACCGACGTGCGCGCCGAGATTGAACGCGCCCTGCGCGCGGACGATTGCGGCGAGGCGCAGCAAGGCTGACTCCCTTTTGTCGCGGCGCGAAGACTCGCTGGCGCGTCGCACGACGACGACCGGCACCACGGGACAATCGGTGACGGCGCCTGCTCTGAGAAGAAGGCCGGCCGCCCTGCTGCCGACGCTCACGGCCGCGGACGACTCTTCTTGACGAGGAAGAAACTAATCACGACTTTGCGGCAATGATTCCCAATCGGGCATCAGTCCTGAAGCTGACTTAACCTGTTAGGCCGCTTCGCACGTCGCGTATGGAAGTATTGTCTTACGACCCAAAGAAGCATCACGACAAGAAAGGGCGTCGTTGGCACTTCATGCGTCATCGTGCCTTCGATGATCGTGAGCCGGGCGAGCGACCATTCGTTTTGTATTTTCGTGACGATGAGCGCACAGTCTTCGGTGTTCTGCGATTTGAACGCGCCAAAGACAATCCGTATCGCGGTTACGCTACGATGATTCGGAAGATCATGACCGACGCAGAGTTTCGTGCGTCACTATTGGATGAGAGCACAGAGACAGTATGGAGAGGGCGATGACAACGCGGCCTAACCATGCGCTGCAGCGAACTCGGCGTGAGCGTCGTGGTTGCAATCGTTGCGTCCCGTGCGCCGGGTCGCTGAGCTTGGGTCGTTAGGCGGCACTGCGCGCATCACATGGCCAACACACCACCAGAGCGAGGAACAGAAAAGGAAAAGCCAGAGAGCATCAAATCGGATGCTGGCGCCAGACAGGATACATCCAGCGCAGCCACCAGCAACAATTTGCCACGGTTTGACCTTCATGGTCTGTGGTTGAAGATAAAAAAGGCAACTGGTTGGCTTGCGCCGTTGCTTGTGGTTGCGACCGTCCTTTTGGGTATTGTCGGTTGGTTCGAGAGCCGCATCGACAAAGCAGTTGAGAGAAAATTGAGCGACGAGGCGATTCTTCGGAAGATTGCAGCGCACGCCAGACCATCCCTGACCTTCGACGCCACAGAGTCAATCATTGCGGATATGGGCGCAGCCCAGTTCGTGAAGGATATTCGCGTGGCGAAGCGTAAGTCAGATGGCTGGCCGGAGCGTGTCGAAATTGACTTTACACGGGCCTTCCAAACGCCGCCGATAGTCACGTCGTTGTATGACAGCGTGCAGATTGGCGCGCGTCGCGGCAGGCTATTCGCCTGGACGTTCGATGTACATTGGAGCGTGGCACCGCCGACGACGAACGACACAGACCGATTATATCGGTTGGAGGTAGTGCCATGAGCGTGCCGCCTTACAAATAGCTGCTGGAACGAACGGCGGCGGGGCCGGTCGTGAGGACGCATATCCGTCTCGCGCGCGCGAGGCGAAGCGACAAGGCCACGCCAGCGCGCCACGTCGCCGCCTGGCGCGTCGCAAGGCACTGTGGACGGGTCAACGGCGGGGGACCGCTCTGGCTCACAGCAAGGCGGCAGACGTTGCGGGATCACTTCCCGATCGTACTTGTAACCCGTACTTGTCACCCTCCGGACGCAACTCGGCGTTTTTGGGAACGCGACGGAAACAACCTCAGAAACTGAGATCGAGCAGTGGGGACGGACACGGATCGAGGATCGCGCGTGTTGACAGGATGATCGTGAAGATCGCCGTGAAGGAGTTATGAGTCCTCTGCTCTACCGCTGAGCCACTCTGGCCAACTGGGGCGCGATTCTTCCGTGTCAGGACGTCGGCGGCTACGGGCGGCGGGCTACCAGCCCGTTCAAGAATCCGGCTGCACGGCAGCGGCGGTCTGTGACCACCGGGGAAACCCAGGGATTTTGGTCGGCCTGCGGTGCTCACGGAGCGCCGCTACAATTTTCACTTTTGCCTTGGGTTCGCCCAAGGCATTCCCCACAACAGCGGCATGTCACCGGCCCTGATCCTGGCGTGCGTAGGCGGCTACTTCCTGTTCCTCCTGCTCATTGCCTGGTGGACCAGCCGCAACGCCACGAACGCCGCCTACTTCCTGGGCAACAAGGCTTCGCCGTGGTACGCCGTCGCCTTCGGGCTGATCGGCGATTCGCTGTCCGGCGTCACGTTCATCTCGGTGCCGGGCAAAGTCGGCGCGGACAAGTTCGGCTACTTGCAAATCGTATTCGGCTACGTGCTGGGCTACGTCGTGATCGCGGAGGTCCTGCTGCCGCTCTATTACCGGCTGAACCTCGTTTCGATCTATTCCTATCTGCACCAGCGCTTCGGCCCGGCCTCGCAGAAGGTCGGCGCCCTGTTTTTCCTGCTTTCGCGGCTGACCGGCGCGGCGGCGCGGCTGTTTCTGGCCGTGAACGTGTTCCAAGTATTCGTCTTTGAAAAATGGGATCTGCCGTTCTGGCTGACGGTCAGTGTCACCATCGGGCTTATCCTCGCTTACACTTATCGCGGCGGGATTCGGACACTCGTGTGGACTGACACGTTTCAATCCACCTTTCTCCTGCTGGGAGTGGTGCTCTCCATCGTGGCCATCGCCCGGGAGTTGGGTCTCGGCCCGGGAGGACTTGTGGCGGCGGTGAAATCCAGCGAGCTGGCCCGGATTTTCTTCTGGGACTGGAAGGGGACCAACTATTTCTGGAAACAGTTCCTGAGCGGGGTGTTCATCGCCATCGTCATGACCGGACTGGATCAAAACATGATGCAAAAAAACCTGAGCTGCCGCTCGCTCGGCGAGGCCCAGAAGAACATTTACTGGTTCACGGCAGTGATGGTGCTGGTGAACGTGTTCTTCGTCTCGCTCGGCGCGCTGCTCTACCGCTACGCGGCGGCCAAGGGGGTCGTCGTGCCGGAGAAGACCGACGCGCTTTTCCCGACGCTGGCGCTGCAACACCTGGGACCGTTCGCGGCGGCGGTGTTCGTCATCGGACTTACGGCGGCGACGTTCTCAAGCGCCGATTCGGTGCTGACGACCCTCACGACCTCGTTCTGCATCGACGTGCTCGGCATGGAACGGCGCGCCGACTTGTCCGAGGCCGCGAGAACTTCGTGGCGGCACCGTGCGCACATTGGCTTCGCGGTGGCCTTGTGGCTCGTAATTCTTGGCTTCGAGGCGCTGAACAGCAATGCCATCATCGACGCCATCTTCACCCTGGCCAGTTACACGTACGGGCCGTTGCTCGGCTTGTTCGCGTTCGGACTGTTCGCCAAACGAGCCGTGCGCGATGGCCGGGCGCCGTTGGTTTGTTGCGCAGCGCCGCTGCTTTGCTTCGTGCTCCAGCAGAACTCGGAGCGCTGGTTGGGTGGCTACAAGATGGGTTTCGAATTGCTCGTGCTCAATGGCCTTTTGACTTTCATTGGCTTGTGGTTGATTCGTAAGCCGGCGCATGCCGCATGACTCCCTTCCACCAATTCGACTCGTTGCTCCGCAGGCCCGAGCCGCTGCTCGTGCTCGCGCCGATGCAGGATGTGACGGACCTGCCGTTCTGGTCGCTCCTGAGCCGGTACGGCGGGGCGGATGTTTACGTCACGGAATACTTCCGCGTCCACGCGACCTCGAACCTGGAGAAATACATCCTCCGTTCGATCACTGAGAACCCCACCGACCGCCCCGTCGTGGCGCAGATGATCGGCAATGACATTCCGGCGCTCGTCCGCACCGCGCGGGAGTTGCAACAGCATCCCATCGCGGCCGTGGACCTGAATCTGGGCTGTCCCGCGCCCGTCGTTTACCGCAAGTGCGCCGGGGGTGGCCTGCTGCGCGAGCCGGGGAAAGTTGACGCCATCCTCGGCGCGTTGCGCGAAGCGGTGGAGGTAAAGTTCACGGTCAAGACGCGCATTGGCTTCGACGACCCGGCGGTATTCGACGAGTTATTGCCCCTCTTCGCGAAGCATTCGCTCGACCTGCTCACCGTCCACGGACGCACCGTGGCGGAGATGTATCGCGCGGAAGTCCACTACGACTACATCACCCGCGCCGTCGCCGCGATGCCCTGCCCCGTGATCGCCAATGGCAATGTTTATTCCCCGGCCAGTGCCGCCGACGTGCTGTCGCAAACCGGCGCGCGAGGGCTGATGATTGGCCGCGGAGCGATTCGCAATCCGTGGCTCTTCGAGCAAATCCGCCAGCACCGTCGCGGCGGGCCGGTCTGCCTGCCCACGGGCCGCGAGGTGCTTGCGTACATCGAGGCGCTCTACGACACGGTCTGCACGCCGGACGTGCGCGAACCGGCGCAGGTGCAGAAGATGAAGAAGTATCTGAACTACATCGGAGCGGGCGTCGAGCCGACCGGCCGGTTCCTCCACGAGATCCGGCGGGTCACGACGCGCGCGGACTTTTTCCGTGTGTGTGCCGAATATCTCGACCATGACCGAGCGATGCCGCTGGAGCCATTCCGCCCGGCGGTCGTGGCGGAAAACGTTAAATCGTTGAATCGTTGAATCGTTGAATCGCGTCGGCGCGCTTCCCGTTCGACCCTTCAACGCTTTAACGATTCAACGCTTTAACGATTCAACGCTTTAACGATTCAACGAAGTGCGCCCGTTCAGACCAATTTCCATCCTTTGCGATACTCGCGCCGGACGTACTGTGCCGCCTCGGGCGCGTTCGACGCTTCGAGTTTCGACGCATTCCACTTTAGTTTTTTGCCGGTGCGATAGGCGACGTTGCCGAGGTGATTGGCCTCGGTGAGCGGACCGCTGTAGTCGAAGGCGCACGTCGTCGGCGCGCCGGTCTTGCAGGCGTGAATCCATTCCTTGTGATGGCCGAGGCTGGGCGGGATCGATTCCGGCGGGCGCTTGAAATCCTGAAACTTCTCCTGCGGCAACAGGACGTACTTGGCGTAGTCGGCCAGAAGCATCCCGCCGTCGCCGATGAACAGCACGCCGCTGTCCCACTTTGGAATCCTGCCCTCGCGTAGCAACGCCGGCTTCTCCTCGCCCTGGTGCCAGACGAGCTTCACGGCCGGCATACCGCCGCGCGGGCCGTATTCGTAAGTCGCGGTCATTGACGCGGGCGCAATCTCCGGATGCGGCGGCGGGCCGCTGGCTTCGATGGTGAGCGGCGCCTGGAGCTTGAGCGCCCAGAACGGCAGGTCGTTCCAGTGGCTGCCGAGATCGCTCATCGTGCCGCCGCCGAAATCCCACCAGCGATACCACTTCGGGCCGGGGAAATAGACTTCGTGAAACGGCCGTTCCGGTGCGGGGCCGAGCCACAAGTCCCAGTGCAGTCCAGCGGGCGTCGGCGACGCTTCCTTCGGCCGCTCGGTCACGAGGACGATATCCTTGTGCCGTTTGGCTGCCTCTTCGCTTTGCAGTCCCCAGGCGCGTCCGACCCATACGTGCGCTTCCCGCACGGGGCCGATGGCGCCGCTTTGCAC
>DASTLJ010000319.1:0-13997 GCA_035715125.1 Verrucomicrobiia bacterium | reverse complement strand
GGCCTTGTCGCCGGGAGTGGGAGGCGTCGCGAATCTCACAGCGGACAGCAGCGCGATCCGGCCGATGGGCCTGGCGTGGTGGATCGCGGTGGCGGCGGCGTTGCAAGGGGCCTTCTGGGCTTACGACGGCTGGCACAAAATCACCTATATCGGCGGGGAACTGAAATCGCCCCGGCGCGATCTGCCCCGGAGCCTGATCCTGGGCATCCTGCTGGTCACCGGCCTCTATTTGCTCATGAGTCTTGTGTACTCCTTCGTGCTGCCGATCGACGAGATGGCCAAATCGAAACTGGTGGCAGCCGACGTCGCGGAGCGCTGCTTCGGGGGCGGCGGGCGCTGGATTGCCGCAGCGGTGATGCTCTCCACATTCGGCGCCGCCAATGCGATCATCCTCACCAGCGCGCGAGTCTACTATTCGATGGGCGGAGGAAGGATGTTCCCGGCGATCCTGGGCGAGGCGCATCCGCGCTTTCACACGCCGGCGGCGGCGCTCGTGGTCCAGGCCGGCTGGAGCATCGCCTTGTTGTTCAGCGGCACGTTCGACACGCTGACGGACACGCTGATCTTCGTAAGCTGGTTTTTCTACGCGGCAAACGCGTGGGCCGTGGTGGTCTTGCGCCGTCGCGAGCCGGAGGCGCCGCGGCCGTTCAAGGTGCCGTGGTATCCGTTGGTGCCGGTGTTGTTCGTCGGTTTCGGGATGGTGTATCTGGTGTTGACCCTGTGCAACGACGTAGACGCCTATCGCAAGGCCGTCGCCGACGGAAAGCCGGCGTTGCTGAATTCTGCGCTGGGCGCGGCGCTGGTGCTGGCGGGAACGCCGCTCTATTTTTACTACCGCAAGAGGAGAAGGACCAATGGCGGATGACCTGGCGCATGTTGGAAGTGCAACCACGGTCGAGGTCGCGCCGGGAACGTAGGGTAGGCGTCCCGCCTGCCCTGCCGCGCCGAAAGGCGCGGCATTCCCACCACCAAGGCCTCGCTTCGCTCGGCCGGGCAGGCGAGACACCTGCCCTACGTTGGTGGTCGTCAACCCTTGGTCTCTTTGTCCGGCGTTTGCGGCTTCCGTTCGGATTCTGGAACGGGGTCCCGCACTTCCGTGTCAATGCGACAGACATCGTAATCGCAGACCTGATCCAGGAGTTCGTAATCGACCACGACGGAAGTGAATTTGTCCTCGGCCACGGTCACGGTCAGGTACCTGCCGCCGCGCTCGATCATGAACTTTGCGCTGCCCGGCGCTGTAGCCACGCGCAAGGTTTCGGCCACGGGCGCGCCCTTCTCGTCGGGGAGCATTCGATATCGCTTGCCGGCTTTCAGGCCGACCACGGCCAGGAGATGCGGTTTTTGCTCCTCGTCCAGTTTGAAGACGCGGAAGGCGGATTTCGGGGTCTTAGCGGAGAACTCGACGTAGCCTTTGCGCCCGTCGCCCGCGCCCACATCCACAGTGCACGAGGCTTCGGCTCGTTTTATTGTGCCGGCCTGCCCGCGGCCTGCCGTGCAAAGGAGGAGCGCTACGCCCGCGGCGCTTGCCAATTGGAGTGGTTTCATGCCTGGTATTCCTAGTGTTTTTGTTGATGTGACGAACTCGCGCGCTGGCGACCTGCATCGTTTGTTGATGAAATCCGTTTCATCGCGAGTAGAAGTTGATTACCAACTCGGCTTTTCCGGCAGGCAGTCGTCGAATTCGCGCACCAGCACCGTTTCATAGTCGCCGGCGTAGGCCCCATTCTGGAAGCGGTCAAGCGCCTCGCCGAAGAACTGTTCCCAACTCTTCTCCTCGGCGCCGGGGTTGATGGGGAAGAAGAGCGCGCCGTTGGAGCGGGCGGCCTTCAAGTCGCCCGGGGCGTCGCCCACCATGAGAATGCGCTCGGAGGGGTATTTGCCTTTGGCGGCAAACTTGAGGTGCTCGGACTTGGTGCCCATTTCCTGGCCGGCAATCATTTTCACAAAGCGGTCGATGCCGTGCTCGGCCCACTCGCGCTGAAGAGCCTCGGCGGGCGTTTGTGAAATGCACATGGCGTCGGCGAACTGGTTGAGCTTCCCCAGTGAGTCGCGCACGAGAGGGAAGGGGGGCACGCCGTGCACGATGTCTTCGATGGTCGTGTTGACGGCGTCGGACCAGACTTTGATGTGTTCCAGGCTTTTGTTGCCGCCTTTGACCTCGGCGTTGAGGGTGGCGTTGCCGAGTTTGGTTTCGCGTTGAACCCAGGCGTCGAGGCCGGAGATGTCGGGCATCTTCACGCCGCGGGCCTGCACGGGTGGGCGGGCGCCGAGCAGTTTCACGGCCTTGGAGAGTGCCGGAAAGCGGTTGGCGCCGCGGTCCTTGGAGTAGAGGTTGACGAACTCCCAGACTTCGCGGGCGTATTTGCTCACGGCCTGGAGGCGGAAATGCTTGATGAACATCGGCGCGAAACACTCCTTGTGCTTGATCTCCATGCTGTCGAAGACACAGCCGTCCGAGTCGATGCCGATAAAGAATTCCTTCGCCGGCTTGAAGTCGCGCAGAACCTGGGCGGGGTCGCTCATACAAAAATCGCGGCGTCACTAGGCGGCGAATCGGTGATGGAGTCAAACATGTTTTCGGCGCGGGCCGACCGCGGGGGCTGAGGAGTTACCGAGTGAGCCAGTGAGCAAGCCTGCGAATGGGATAACCGTGAGTGGGTGAGTGAGTGAGTGGATAAGTGGGTGAATGAACGGGCCAGGCCCCCCACTCACCGGCTTACTCACTTACCCACTCACGGCTCCTCCATTCACCTGCCCCATCTCCGTACGCCCGCAGCGTGAGGAATACGTGGATTGACGGGCGAGGCGCTTGAGGCTACTCCTGTGCCCGTTCTTCAGCACACAGCGACGACTCACTCGATTCCATGGCAAAGCATTGGCAAGGCGTGTTCCCCGCAGCGACGACGCAATTGAAGAAGGACCAGTCGCTCGACCTCGACGCGACGGCGCGGCATCTCGAAGCGCTCATTGAGTCGGGGGTCACCGGGCTCATCATGCTCGGCTCGCTTGGCGAGAACCAAACAATAGATCCGGAGGAAAAACGGCGCGTGCTCCGCGCGGCGGTCGAGGCGGCGCGCGGGCGCGTGCCGGTCCTGAGCGGCGTGGCCGAACCGGGCACCGGATTGGCGGCCCGTTACGCGCGCGACGCGGAGAAGCTCGGCGCCGACGGGCTGATGCTCATGCCACCGATGAGTTACAAGGGCGACCCGCAAGAGACTCTGGCCCACTTCCGCGCCGTCGCGGAGGCCACCGGCCTGCCCATCATGATTTACAACAACCCGATCAGCTACGCGAACGACATCACGCCTCAGATGTTCGCCGAACTGGCGGAGGTGAAGAATTTCGTCGCGCTCAAGGAAAGCTCGGGCGACACGCGCCGCATCACCGACCTGCACAACACAGTCGGCGGCCGTTACGCCATCTTCACCGGCGTGGACAATCTCCTGCTCGAATCGGCCATCCTCGGCATCGACGGCTGGGTGGCGGGCACGGGCATCGCGTTCCCGCGCGAGAACCAGCATCTCTGGGAATTGACGCGGCGTGGCCAGTGGGAGCAGGCGCGGGAGATTTACCGCTGGTTCACTCCGTTGCTGCACCTGGATGTCCACGTCCATTTCGTGCAATACATCAAGCTGGCCGTGCAGGAGTGCGGCCTGGGCGCCGAGTGGGTGCGCGCCCCGCGGCTGCCGATCACCGGCGGCGAACGCAAGCGGGTGTTGAAGATAATTCACGACGGGATCGCGGGCCGGCCGAAGCTCCCCGCAAAGGGGAAGTGACGAGCGTGGGTGCAGCTTCCCTCTGCTGGATCATTCCCGGACTCCTGGCCGGAATGCCGATGCCTTTCATCCATCGTGACAACTGATCTCTCCGCCGAATCAGCCGCATTATCGCAACGACACCCTGCGGGCCTCCGGACCCTCTTCTTCACCGAAATGTGGGAGCGCATGAGCTACTACGGGATGCGCGCGCTGCTCGTGTTCTTCATGACCGATCAGATCGCCGGCGGCATGGGGCTGACGGAAAGAACGGCGAACGCCATCTACGGCCTCTACACGGCGGCGGTCTATCTCGCGGCGTTGCCGGGCGGGTGGATTGCGGATCGGCTGCTCGGCGCGCAACGAGCGGTGTGGATCGGCGGGCTGCTCATCGCCGCTGGCCATTTCACCCTGGGCGTTCCTTCGACAACGACGTTTTTTCTCGGCCTGATGCTCGTCGTGCTGGGCACCGGGCTGCTCAAACCGAACATCAGCGCGCTCGTGGGCCGGCTCTATCCGGAGGGCGGCGCGCGGCGCGACTCGGGTTTCACCCTGTTTTACATGGGCATCAACATCGGCGCGCTGCTCGGCCCGCTCGTTTGCAGCTCGCTCGGGGAAAAGGTGAATTGGCATTACGGATTCGCTGCGGCGGGTGTTGGCATGGTCGCGGGCTTGATCACATTTCACTTCACCCATCGCAACCTCGGTGACGCCGGCCTGAAGCCCGAGCAAGCCAGCCCCGCGCCGGCCCGAGACTGGAGCGTCGTCGGCCTTATGATGGCCGGCCTGGTGTTCGTGTATGCGCTCGCGGCCGTAGGGGTGATCGCAATCAATCCTGTCCGGCTCGGTGGAACTACGGCGTGGCTCATCGCCGGAATGGCGGTATTCTACTTCGCCTGGGTGTTTTTCGTCGCCGACCTCGACGCGACCGAGAAGAAACGGGTCGCCGTCATCGGCGTGCTGTTCGTCGCGTCGACGATGTTCTGGGCGGGCTACGAGCAGGTCGGTTCGTCGTTGAACCTGTTCGGGCGCGATCACACGCAACGGTTCTTCGCCTGGCTCCGCTGGGAATTTCCCGCGGGATGGCTGCAATCGGTGAACCCGGCCTACGTCGTCCTTTTCGCGCCGATGATGGCCGCGCTCTGGCTATGGCTGGCGCGGCGGGACATCGCGCCGTCTCTTCCGGTGAAGTTCGCCTGGGGGTTGCTCCTGCTGGCAGCGGGGTTCCTCGTGATGGTCGGCGCCTCGCAGCGGGCTTTGAGCGCCGGCAAGGTGTGGCCAACGTGGCTCATTGCGACCTACCTGCTGCACACGATAGGCGAACTTTGCCTCAGCCCCGTCGGCCTCAGCTCCGTCACAAAGCTTGCACCGCCGCGGTTCGTCGGGCAGATGATGGGGATCTGGTTCCTCGGCACGTCGCTGGGAAACCTCCTCGCCGGACTTTTCGCTGGAGAAGTGACGGGTGACAATATCGACTCAATGCCTTCGCGTTTTCTGCAAGTCGTGATGACAACGGGCGGCGCAGGATTGCTCCTGCTTGTTTGCTCCAAACCAATCCGCAAGCTCATGGGCGGGGTCAATTGATTGATGCCATGAACCGAAGAATTCGGACCGCGATTGCCTCAGCTATGTTCGCACTCCTGTTCGGCCTTAGCATCGCGGACGCCGCTTCTGATGCCGTCGGCCCCGTGCCCGACACGGTGCGCCGCGAGTTCAAGCTCGCTCCGTTCTACCAGAAGTTCATCGACCTTGATGGCCTGCCAGTCGTTGGCTCGACGAACGTCTCCGACTTCGCGATGCGCGAGGCCGCCTGGATTGTGCGGCAGATGCTCACGAACCGCGCCGATATTCTCCACGCGATGGCCAGCAACCACGTTCGGCTGGCCGTCATGGCCTGGAACGAGTTCACCACCGACTTGCCCGAACACAGCGACCTGGAATCGAAGGTCTACTGGGACCGCCGTGCCCGCGGCCTGGGCGCGACGCCTCGCCGGCCCGCGGTAAGCTGCGCGGAGGAGAATTTGCTCTGCTTCCCCGGCGACCCGTATTCGACCGAGAACATTTGCATCCACGAATTCGCTCACGCGATTCACGAGATGGGCATGAGCCGGATCGATCCGACGTTTGACAAGCGCTTGCGCGCCGCGTTTCAAAAGGCGAAGGACGCCGGCCTTTGGAAAGGCACCTACGCCGCCACGAACCCGATGGAATACTGGGCCGAAGGCGCGCAGAGCTGGTTCGACAATAATCGTGAGAACGATTCGCTCCACAACCACGTCAACACCCGCGCCGAATTGAAGGAGTACGACCTGGCGCTGGCGAAACTCTGCGCGGAAGTTTTCGGCGACAACCCGTGGTGTTACCAGAAGCCCGCCGCCCGCGCACCCGAGGGTCGCGCCCACCTCGCCGGCTTCGACGCGTCGAAAGCGCCTCGCTTCAAATGGCGTCCGGCGCCCGCCCCGGAAAAACCGCGCGTGCTCCTCCAGACGGAGATTGGCGACATCGAGGTCGAGCTCGACGCCCGGCGTGCGCCGCCGACTGTGACAAATTTCCTCCGCTATGTGCATGAAGGCTACTTCAGCGACGGCTCGTTCTTTCGCACCGTGACGATGGAGAACCAGCCTTCGAACAAGGTGAAGATCCAGGTCATCCAGGCGCAGGCCAACCCGGCGAAAACAAACGAGTTCTTCCCGCCCATTCCGCTCGAACGCACGCGCGATACAGGGCTACGGCATCGGGACGGCGCGATCTCGATGGCGCGCGACGGTCCGGACACGGCGCAGGAGAACTTCTTCATCTGCATCGGCGACCAGCCCGAACTCGACTTCGGCGGCAAGCGCAATCCGGACGGCCAGGGCTTCGCCGCCTTTGGCAGGGTGACGAAGGGCATGGACGTCGTCCGAAAAATCCAGCAGGGCAAGGCCGAAGGGCAACAGCTCAACCCACCCGTCCGCATTCAACGCGCAATTCGATTGAACTAAGCGCGCAGCGAGATCAGCCTTTCTCGACCGTTGTGGAACCGAACAAAGACAGCTTCGTAAGACAAAGCGCCCGGAAGCGAAAAATATTTTGGATGGCGCTGCTCATCGCGGTCGCGCTGAGCTTGCTGGTGCCAACTCCGAACCGCACTTACGGCGGGGCAATGAAGATACTCTTTATCATCTTCGCCGCAGTGGGATTGAAAGCGTTGTTCGAGTGGATTTGGTGCAGGAGGAAGTGATCGACTTGAAGTCAATTCAATCCATCGGCTCGCACAATGGCGGCAAATCGGCGCGCGCGAACGTCGCGGGCCGCTCAGAACTCGTCGTGGAGAGGGCCGTCCGGGTGCTCGGGGTTCGGCACGACCCTGCGCTTGCGGGAGTCCACGACAAGGTCAAGTTCTTCGAGTGGGATTTGGCCGATGAGGTTGGGCAGCGCGTCGGGGACCTCGATGACGCGGAAAATGCCCGTGCGGCCGGCGAGGCGCAGCTCGACAGGCGAGCAAACGCGTCGTTCTTCGAGGAGATTCGACATCGTTCGGGAACGGACTGTGTCGATCTGGCGGAGACCAAGCTTCTTGATCAGCGAGGTCTGGAGATAAAACAGCCCCGCGCCGGTATCGACCAGTGCTTCGGCGCTGATGGAACGCGGGGCGGCCTTGCGAGCGCCGCCAGCGGCCATTTCGATATCGCCCCAGTTCACCACCTGGATTCTTTCCACGACTTTGCCCATGCGGAGACCGTAGGATGCACCGCGGCTGCTGTCGAGCCTTTGAACCATGAAGCGAATCCAAATCATCGACTCCCACACCGGCGGCGAACCGACGCGCGTGGTCATCGCGGGCGGACCTGACCTCGGTGGCGACAGCGTCGCGGAACGGCTCAAAACCTTCCGCGAGCAGCACGACCGCTTCCGCTCAGCGGTCGTCAACGAGCCGCGTGGGTCGGACGCGCTGGTGGGCGCGCTGCTCGTCGAGCCAGCGGACAAATCGTGCGCGGCGGGCGTTATCTTCTTCAACAACGTCGGCCCGCTTCAGATGTGCGGACACGGCACCATCGGCCTCGTCGTGACATTGGCGCACCTCGGCCGAATCAAGCCCGGCGAGCATCGCGTCGAGACGTGCGTGGGCGTGGTGACGGCGACGTTGCAGGCGGACGGCACTGTGTCGGTCGCCAACGTGCCGAGCTATCGCAAGGCGAAAGACGTGGCGGTGGACGTGGCTGGCATTGGAACAGTCAGCGGCGACGTGGCGTGGGGTGGGAACTGGTTTTATTTGGTCGAACGGCACGGGCAGTCGCTTGAACTGGCGAACCTCGAGACACTCACGGACTTCACCTGGCGCATCCGGCAGGCCGCGAACGCACAGGGCTTCCCTGAGATTGATCACATCGAACTCTTCGGCCCGCCGCGCACGCCGGGGGCGCACTCGCGCAACTTCGTGCTCTGTCCTGGCAAGGCCTACGACCGCTCGCCCTGCGGCACCGGCACGTGCGCCAAGCTGGCGTGTCTTGCCGCCGATGGGAAGCTGCGCGAAGGCGAGCCGTGGGTGCAGGAGAGCATCCTCGGTAGCACGTTCACCGGCCGATATCGGCGTGAAGGAGACAAAATCATCCCGACGATCACCGGCGCCGCGCACGTCACGGCGGAAGCAGTTCTTCTCCTCGATGAGCGCGACCCGTTCTGCTGGGGAGTTCGTATGTGAAGTTCAAAGTTCAAAGTTCAATGTTCAATGCTCACAGTTCACACTTCAAAGCTCCAGAGACGTTGGTGCTCACTCGATTGGGATTTGGAACCCGGTCCGTCGATTGAACTTCGAACTTTGAACTTGAAGCTCGGAGCGTTCCACGCACATGTCGAAGCACGTCCTCATCATCGGCGCCGGTGTCATCGGTCTTTCCACGGCTTATTACGCCGCGCGCCGGGGGCATCGCGTGACGGTCCTCGACCGGGAGGCCGCGGGGCACGAAGGCTGCTCGTTTGGGAACGCCGGCATGGTCGTGCCGAGCCATTTCGTGCCGCTGGCGGCGCCGGGCATGGTGGCGCTCGGCCTCAAATGGATGTGGAACCCGGAGTCGCCGTTCTACGTGAAACCGCGGCTGAGCTGGGACTTGCTGGATTGGGGTTGGAAGTTCTGGCGGGCGGCAAATGCCGCGCACGTCGCCCGCTCGGCGCCACTGCTGCGGGATCTGCACTCCGCCAGCCGCGCGTGTTTCGAGGAACTGGCTGAACTGCCGGGCAACGATTTCGGCCTCGTGACGAAAGGGCTCTTGATGCTGTGCAAAACGCGGCACAAGCTCGACGAGGAGGCCGGGATGGCGGAGCGAGCACGTGCGCTCGGCGTGGAAGCGCAGGTCTTCGATGCCCGGCAAACTGCCGCGCTCGACCCCGGCGTGCGGATGGACATTGCCGGTTCGGTCTATTTTCCCAAGGACTGCCATCTGTCGCCCAACAGGTTCATGGCCGGGCTGCGCCAACAGTTGGAAAAACTGGGCGCGAATTTCTTGTGGAAGACTGAGGTCGCTGGCTTCACGCAACACGCATCACGCATCACGGCGGCGCGAACGACACGTGGCGAACTTGCAGCAGACGAATTCGTACTATGCGGCGGATCCTGGTCACCCGAGCTCTCGCGCCAACTGGGCCTCAAGTTGCCGATGCAGGCCGGCAAAGGTTACAGCCTGACGCTGCCGAAGCCGCGTCAGCTCCCGCAAATCTGTGCCATCTTCACTGAGGCGCGCATCGCAGTGACCCCGATGAGCGGGGCGTTGCGTTTCGGCGGGACGATGGAGATCGCGGGTTTGAATGAGGCAATCAATCCGGCGCGCGTGCGAGGCATCCTCAAGTCGATCCCGAAATACTATCCGGAGTTCACGACACAGGACTTCGATGGCATCGAGCCGTGGCGGGGGCTGCGGCCGTGTTCGCCGGACGGCATGCCCTATCTGGGCCGGACGGCGAAGTGCGCGAACCTGATTCTGGCCACCGGCCACGCGATGATGGGCCTGAGCCTGGGGCCGATCACGGGCCGGCTCGTGGCGGAGATGGTCAGCGGCGAAAAGCCGGGGTTCGATCTGACGCTGCTGGACCCGGATCGTTACTGATTGTGAACCTCCGTCTTCGGCCACTCGGCCGCCCAGGCGTACCAGCGGCATTGAACGCTGTTGACCCAGGTCAGTTCCTTGCCGCGCAGCGGGCCGTCCACACCGCGACCGGCCAGCGTCCAGCGGGTGCCGGTCTCCTTGTCTTTGAACGGGGCGGTTTCGGGTGAGATTTTGTCGGCGTAGAAAATCAGAAGCCGGTTGTCGACTTTGGCGCTGAAGGTGACGGCGCTTTTGGTCGGGCCGTACCAGAAGACGGCCACCGGGTCCCCTCCGACGGTGTCCATGTAACAGCGGCGTTCCTTTGCGGTTTCGATTGGGAACGCCTTGGTTGCTCCGTTGGCTTCCACGCCCATGACGAGCGCGAGCGGTTCTAGGCGCGAGTCGACCTTGCCCATGTTTTGCTTCGCTTCGGCCGAGAGCGTTTCCGACAGCTCACCCGGTGGGTATTTCTTCCCATCGAACAGGTCGTAGGCGGTGGATTCGGGATGGAGCATGAGCCAATGCGCCCACTCCGTGACCATGAAGGGCGTCCGCTCCAGACGGTGGCCCTTCTGCGGTCCGTCAAAAGCGATGCCGGTCAGCGCGCTCCAGAGCGTGCCGTCGCGGCCTTTGACGACCATCACGCCTCCACGCCAGCCGTGGAACTCGTAACCGTAGTCCTTCTTGAACACGCTGACGTAGCCGCCGTCGGGGTCGTAGAAGAAGAGGCCGTAAGTGTCGTTGATCACCCGCGGCGCGGCCAGAAAATGGCGCAGGGGAATCGCCCCGCCGTTGTGTGGCCCGCGAATCCACGCCACGACACGGTCGTCCGGGCGGATAAAGTTCTTGCGATGCTCCGTCGAACAGTAGGAGCAGGGCGGCTCGGTGAGTGACTTGAAGTGGCCTGGCTTGGCGAGGAGTTCCCGGGGCGTCTCGGAACCGCAAACGGAAACGCGCACCAGAAACAGCCCGAGGAGGGCGGGGAGGGCAGGGTGGTTCATACTGAATGGCTGGCGGAGCGTCGGCGATCCCGGGCGGGGACGCAAATCCGATTTGCGATCAAAAACCCGCTCCGATGGCCTGATTCAACGCCAGTTGGGCCAGGCTCATGCCCTGCGTTTCCTGACTACTCGGGCCATTGTTGTTGCGAGGCGAGCTGATCCACGCCGTTGTTGAAAGTATGCACCGGCAGCAGCACGCCGGAAATGTCGCGGTTATTAAACCAGGCCCGCCGGTAGCCCGGCTGCAGTGTGTCCAGGCACGGCAAGGGCGTTGAGGGGCCCGGCGGTCCGGGATTAGGATGGTCGCAGTCCTCCAAAGGGGTGGCGCCCGGCATCACGCCGATGGGGCAGTGTCGCACTCGGAGTGCGCCGGCGTTGCCCAGCGCGACCAGGTTGTTCCCATACACGGCGTGATGGATGTCCGTGTAAGCCAATCCCAAATCCAGGCTGAACGGGCGCGGCGTCCAACCGGTATAGCGGATGATGTTGTTCAGCGCGGTGATGTTGGTGACGGTGCCGCTGGGCGGCCCAGCGCACAGGTCGCAAACGAGCAGGCCCGCGCCGCCCCCGGTCAGCACCATCTCGTTGTTCAAACAGGTAATGGAGTCGAGGCTGGCCGCCGGAAGGGTCGCGGTATACACGCCGCTGACGACGTTCAGGAAGAGATTGCTGCGGAGGAGCACTGGGCCAATGTTCTCGCCCTCGACCGGTTCGAAGTACACTGCCTCGCCGCAATCGACCACCAGACAGTTCTCGACACGCACGGCAGATACCGCGTGCGAGTAGCCGAACCAGGGGCGCAATCCTGACATGGTGCAACGGCGGACGAGCGCGTTGGTCAGGGTGACTTGCGGATTGCCGCCCATGTTCAATACGGTCAGCCCGTCGGTGTTGTGAGTCGCCGGCTCGGAAAAGGTGCAGTCCTCGACCACCACATTGCCCACTCGAGGGGTGCTGGGGTCTGGAGGCGGGGACAGGAAGACGGGGAAACATTCCCGTCCTGCTTTGGTACCGAAGCCGACAATCCTCAAGTGTGTGAATCGCAGATTGTTTCCGTAAAGGCCGACAGCGCCCACCATGCCCTGCGTGCCGCTGGCCCAGCGGGTGACGGGATCCCGGTCCACGGCCTGCAGCACCTGGTCGCCGGCGCCCAATGGAAGCGAGCTGCTCGCGGCAGGCAGCCGCAGCCCTACGGGCGTGGCGCCGTTTTGAGGCGTCACTTCGCAGAGACTGTAAAAGTCCACTCCGGCCTCCCGACTCGTAAGCAAGAGCACCAGTCGGTCCGTGACAAGTCCGGCAGGGTTTTCCTCGGTGCCAAATACCGCCGTCTCGCGGCCGGCCGCAGTTCGCGGCTGTCGCACGAAGGGAATGTCGTAATACTGTCCGGTGCCTGCATCGCGGGCTCGGATCGTGTAGAGCGCCGCTGGCCCGAGCCGGCCGAAGTTCGTGAGCGTCTTGCAATTCCAATGCAGGTTGAGCCGGTTGATCACGCTGCCGGGCGGCAGGGGCAAGAGGATCTGCGCCTGGCTTTCCGGGCCGCTGGCCCAGGAGGTCTTGGGGCTCCCGTCGGCCAGGAAAAGGGCGGTATGTTGTGTGTCGAGCCGGCTTTCGCCGCCGCCCGGCACAGTCGCCACTGGCAGGCTCACTGACGCACCAGCTACTTCAATTTCCGTCAGCCCGTAATAGTCCACGCCAGTCATACGGCGATCGAGTTGGAGATAAAGTTCGTCCGCCACTGCGCCCACGGCCACGACGTCCACCTGTCCCGTGCTGGTCAGCGTGGCGCCGTTGGTGCCGAGCGAGTTGGTGCCAAACCTCCGCGCGCTCAGACTGAATTCAGACGGGCGCCCAAACTGCACGCCCGTCGACCCCGGCACCGGCCCGGCGGCCCAATGCAACGTCACCGAGTTCACCAGGCCGGCCTCCGCCAGCGGAATCCGGATCCAGACCGGCTCGCCGCGCGTGTATTTTGGGAGATTCGCCGCGTTGCAATTCAGTTCCATCTGTTGCACTTCGAACCCATCGCACGGGGCGCCGGCCTGGGGACTGAAAATGACTTCTTCGCCCCGGGCCTGCAGGATATCCACCAGCCGAATTGTCGTTCGGGCGGGGCCCTCGGCGCCCGCTCCGACGTGCTTGCAGCCCAAGTTGGCGGTGAAGCGCTCCGTGTATTGCCAACCATGAGTCTGGTATTCCCCCGGCCCATAGAAAAAGCAGTCGTAATAGTTGTTCGTTTTCCAGATCGCATCCAACGATTGAGCCGGTCCGGCAGGCCAGGCCTGAGCTGAAGTGCTGCCGTCCCGCGGCTCGACGGACCCACCGCCCGGCGAGAGCCAGTGCGGCTCCACCACACTCACCGTGACGATGGTGGGTGGGCTGGTGAACTCTCCGTCGCTCACAGTGTAGGTGAACGCATCTGGACCCTTCCGACCGCCGGCTGTGTAAGTGACGACAGGCGAGTTGGCCGCCAGGCTCACGGTCCCGTTGGTGGGAGTCATCACGGGAGAGATCGCGAAAATCAGAGGTCGCCCCGCGGGGCCCGAGCCTGCCAGGTTGAAATTGGTGGCAGTATTTCTGAGCACCGTTTCCCACATCACGTCAGCCACCGGGCCGATTTCCGTTTCACCCCGTTCGTTGCCGTAAATCTTCAGTTCATCAATCACCCCATTGAAGGTCGATGCCCCCGGCGCGGAACCCACCGCCAGCGGCGCCTGGCTGCCCCGGATGGCCCCGCTGGCGGCCTGGACTTTTCGCCCATCGGCATACACCGTGGCGATGCCACCGTTGTAAGACAGTTCCAATTTCGTCCAGACGCCTTCAAGGATCGGGACCGGCGCCTGTAAGAGGAGCGTTCCTCCCCAATTCGTGGATTCGAGTTCCAAGCGGGCCAGACCGGGTTCCTCCACGGTAATCGCCATTTGCCAGCCGTTGCTGGCTCGGGTTCCGCAACTCATCAAGCCGCCCCGGCCAGCGGGCAGCCCCTCCGGCCGAAGCCAGAACGAGAGCCCGAATGACCCGCCGCTGAGTGGGAGCACCGCGTACTGATCATTGCCGATAACCACCGGGCCGTAGCTCAAATCGATCCCCGAGCCCTCGCGCCCCGGCGCCCACGCCCTGGGATCTGCCACACTTCCATGCCGGCCATTCACGCTGCTGTCCGCAGCCAGGTCCCCGCAACC
>DASTLJ010000318.1:0-2901 GCA_035715125.1 Verrucomicrobiia bacterium | reverse complement strand
TCGGGAGCCTGCAGGCCACCCTTTTCACTCAATTATTTCGGATGCTGAAGCGGCCTGAAGGCCGCGCGCCGGGGGGCACTGCGCGGATGCGCCCCAACCAATCCGGCCTGTGCGCCGCCGCGCGGGTGGGTAGCCAGGCCGCCACTGCCCGCCGCGTACATCGCCAAGACGACTGGCCACAGCGCGCGTCCATGTCGGCCCGCCGTTTTCTTCCAACGCGACTCCTGTCGCGAACCAAGCTACTTCAACAACGCCGTGAAACCCGCCTGCTCGAAGTGCCGGTTGCCCGTCAGCGCCTCCCGGATTTCCTCATCCTCCATCACGACGAAGGAAATGCAGTCCGTCAAAGGCCAATCCTTGTCCCGACGGTACCGGAACAGATGCACGCCTTCCTCAAGAAGCTCGCGCGAGGCCGGAACGACCGTGAAGCCGGTCTGTTCGAGAATCCAATCATGGAACCGGACAAACACATCTCGGTTGCCTCGCTGGCAGAGCGCATCGCCCACCTCGACGAGCACCCAATCCGTCGTGACCCGATGACGGCGATCCGTGCGGCTGGTTCTCAAAGCCCGCTCATGCTGCGGGTCGTCGCGATTGAGCACGGCCAGGAAAAACCAGGTGTCCGCAAAGACGCCGTTCATCGCTTCGGCAGGCCGTGCAAATAGTGGTCGTGTTGGGCGGCCAGGTCAGGGGGCAGGCCGCGAGTTTCTCCGGCGAAGCGGCGCAGTTGTTCGGTAATCTGGCCGGCTTCCTGTTCGGTCAATTCGCGCGCGGGCTCACGACCCGAAACCCACCGGCCCCGACGGGGTTGCTGCTTCTTGGCGCCGTGCAAATAGTAGTCGTGGTTGGCGGCCAGGTCCCCGGGTAGCGTGGCTGCCGCGGCTGTCTCGCGCAGAACGAACTGTTCCTCGGGCGACGGAGCGGGAATGACCTCCACTCGTTCCCCTTCTTGGAGATGCACCTCCGGCGGCAGCACGACCACGCCATTCCGAACTGTTCCCGCGAAACTCATATCAATCTTCATGAATCATGGCGTGGATCGGCCTGAATGACAATGGGCAAACTATGGCCCTGCGCGCACGCTGTCGAAGTTCCGAACGTGCGTCGCGGCCTCATCGAGGCCGGCCTTTTTCACATGAACCTTCTTCGTCGGAACGCTTTGACATCCGAAGCATCAAGATCGAACCATTCAGCTCCTTTCCTGATCCGCTTCGGCTCAAAACGATTGTGCCTATACGCTTCGATGCCGACTGGATCGTCGGTGCGGATCACATGCACATAATTCGCGGCTTCGGGGAGTTGGATCTGGAGTTCGCGTTCACGCCGACCTGCAGCGTTGCTCCTGCCTATCTTGTAGTGTTTTCCTGACTTCAATAGATAGACAAATCCAATCTCAAGCTCGACCCGTGAAACATTCTTCAGTGATTGCTCCGTGCTACAAAGCGGTTCGCAAATTGCGATCACATCAACAAGTCCACCTTTGCTTTTGCAGTGGGACACCACGCGAATGTGACCTTGGATTACCCGGATGGCGCGGATAAAGACATGACTTCACTCCCCACCAGTCAAGTCTGATTAATCCGTGGTTTCGATGCTGTTTTTTTTGGGGCAAGATTACTTGATTGCGGCGGCGGCTTGGCCTGCGAGGCTGGCCACACTGCGCCTGCGTCCACGCAAGTCATCCAGCAGCGAGTACGCCACCGGCGTCACCAACAGCGTCAGCAGCAGGCAAAGCAACTGGCCGCCGATAATCACTATGGCCGTGGCGCGGCGTTCCTCCGCGCCGGGGCCGGAACCGAGGGCCATCGGGATCATGCCGGCGACGAGCGTAAAGGTGGTCATCAGGATCGGGCGCAGGCGGTCGCGATTGGCCTGGAGGATGGCGGCGGTGCGCTCCAGTCCCTGGGCGCACAGGTTGTTCATGCGGTCGATTTGGAGGATCGCGTTTTTCTTCACCACCCCAAAGAGCACCAGTACGCCAAGGGCGGAGTAGAGATTGATGGTTTGATTCGCGCCCCAGAGCGAGACGAGGGCGAACGGCACCGACAACGGCAGCGAGAGCAGGATGGTGAACGGGTGGATGAGGCTCTCGAACTGCGAAGCCAGGATCAGATACATCAGGACCACGGAGAGCAGGAACGCCCAGAGGAACTCCTTGAACGTCGTCTCCAGCTCACGCGCGCGGCCGGAAACCCGCGTAGAGTAGGCCGGCGGCAGATTCATCGACTCGACCTCGGCGCGCAGCGCGGCGACGCGATCGGCCTGTGCGTAACCCGGAGCGACGGCGGCGCGCAGGCGGACCAACCGCTGGCGGTCCAGCCGGTCGATGCGCGAGACCGTGTTCGTGGTGACCAGGCGCGTCACGTTGTCGAGCCGCACCAGGCCGCCGCCCCGCCGCGGGACGAAAAGCGCCGCGATGGCGACGGCGTCGTTGCGTTCGCCCTCGGTCACACGAAGCTGCACGTCGTAGTCCTCGTTGATCGAAGCGTCCCGGAAGCGCGACACCCGCTGGTCGCCCCCGACCATGATGCGGAGCGCGTTGGCAATGTCCTCGGTGTCCACTCCGAGCCTGGCGGCGCGGTCGCGGTCGATTTCGACCCGCAGCTCGGGCTTGTCGAGCTTGAGCGTGGTGTCGGCATCGAGAAGGCCGAGCTGGGGCGCTTTCTTGCGGAGCTGCTCGGAGTAGCCGGCAAGCGCGTCCAGGTCGGGGCCGAGCAGGGCGAAGTCGATGTCGTAGTTTGGCCCGCCGAGGCTGAATGTCTGCGGATTGCGAATGGAAACGCGGATGTCGGGAATCTGCGCCAGCCGCCGCCGGACCTGGGCGATGACCTGGCGCTGGGAGTAGTTGCCCTGGAAGGCCCGCCAGGGTTTCAGGCTGACGAGCCGGCCCCAGGAGAAGAC
>DASTLJ010000317.1:0-15110 GCA_035715125.1 Verrucomicrobiia bacterium | reverse complement strand
CTTCGTGCAGGCCCTCGCGGCGGCACGGGGCTCGGCGACGAGTTGGGAACTGGCGCAATTGCACCACGACCTCGGGCGCCTCTACGCGGCGCACGCGATGCCGCCGAAAGGCGCGTCCCGTCCCCAGCTCGCGGGATTGCACGGGCAGACGGTCTTCCACAATCCCGACCCCAGGGCGCCAGCGACGTTGCAAATCGGCGAGCCTGCCTACCTGGCCGAGACGCTGCGCGTGCCCGTCGTGAGCAATTTCCGCGCGGCGGACCTCGCGGCCGGCGGACAAGGCGCGCCGCTGGCCACGGCGTTTCACGTCCGGGTGTTTGCAGAGCGCGGCCGGCACGTCTGCGTGAACAATCTGGGCGGCATCAGCAACGTCACCTCGATCGACTGGCGGCGCGGCGCGGCGCCGAAGGTACTCGCGTTCGATACCGGCCCGGCAAACGTGCTGATCGATCTCGCGATGCGTCACTTCACGGACGACCGGCGGTCCATGGACCGACATGGCGCGTGGGCGGCGCGCGGTTGTGTTTGCGAGCCGCTATTGGCCGAATGGCTCGAACATCCGTTCCTCCACCAACCGCCGCCCAAGAGCACGGGCCGTGAATTGTTTGGTGAGGCCTTCTTCGTGCAGGCCCTCGCGGCGGCACGGCAGAGTCGGCTCTCGAAGTTCGATCTGGTCGCGACGTTGACGGAGTTCACGGCGCGTTCGCTGACGATGAATTACGGCGCGCACCTGCCGGGCCCGCCGGACATCGTGGTCCTTGCGGGCGGCGGCGCGGCCAACCCGGTGTTGCGCGAAAGGATTGCCGCAGCGCTCGACGAGGCAGGAATCGGAACGACGATGTTGACGAGCGCCGACTTTGGCTGGCCGTTGCAGAGCATCGAGCCGGCCGCCTTCGCTTACCTGGCGTGGCTGCGGCGTCGCGGTCGGCCGGGCAACCTGCCGGAGACGACTGGGGCGCGGCGGGCGGTTGTATGTGGAGCGATTCAGTGATCAGTAATCAGTAATCAGTAATCAGTAATCAGTAATCAGTAATCAGTAATCGGTCTTCGGTCGGGAACACGGCCCGTTAACACTCTATGGACCGCGACTGAATACTGAACACCGAATACTGATTACTGATTACTGAATACTTCCCAATCCCGCCGTCCTTCCGCTAAGCTCCGCGCGCATGAAACATTCCGGGAAGGCGCGCAAGGCGGCGTTCAAGATAGTCTTCTGGACGCTGCTGGTCGCGCTGGCGTTGCTGGCGAGCATTGTGCTCGCCACGATCATCGCGCGTCACTACGTGGCCATCGCCACGGCCGTCAGTGTGGCCTGGGTGGCCTTCGCGGCGTTCACTCTTTATTTCTTCCGCGACCCGAATCCGACCACGCCGAACATTCCCAGCGCCATTGTTTCGCCCGCGCAAGGCAAAGTGGATCTCATGGATGAAACGAGCGAGGAGGAATTCTTGGGCGGTCGATGCCGGCGCGTTTCAATTTTCCTTTCGATCATCGATGTCCACGTGCAACGCGCGCCGATCACGGGGCAACTGGCGTTCAGCAAACACAAGGAGGGCCGCTTCCTCAGCGCGACCAAGTCCGATTGCGGCGAATTCAACGAGAATGTCCTGCTCGGTTTTGCCTCGAGCGAGTTGCCGGGCCGCAAGCTGTCGGTGCGCCTCATCGCCGGCCTTCTCGCCCGGCGCATCAACGTCTGGGCGCAGACCGGCGAGACCGTCCATCGCGGTGAACTCATCGGCCTGATTCAATTCGGCTCGCGCGTGCACGTTTACCTGCCGCTCGACGCGACGGTGCATGTGAAACTGGGCGATCACGTGAAAGTGGGCGAGACCTTGCTCGGCTCGTTCTAAGCCGCCACGCATGGACCCCGTGCCCCTCAAGCCAGCCGAAACTTCGCACACCGATGCGCGGGTAAAGATTTACTTCCTCCCGAACGTGCTGACGGGCGCGAACCTGTTCTGCGGGTTCGTGGCGCTGACGAAGATTGTCGAGTGGACGCCGGGAACTGAACGCGGTTACAAGGATATCATCGTCGCGCTGCTGTTCATTCTGGCCGCGTGCATCTTCGACCTGCTCGACGGCCGGGTGGCGCGGATGGGCGGGGCGGAAAGCCCGTTCGGCCGGGAGTTCGATTCGCTGGCAGACATCATCAGCTTCGGCGTGGCGCCGGCGTTCCTGGTGTACCGCATCGTGCTCAAGGATGTGTTCGTCCAGCACCCGGAGTTCGGCTGGTTCATCGCCTCGATTTATCTGCTGTGCGGCGCGTTCCGGCTGGCGCGATTCAATTGCCTGGCGGCGCTGGCAGGCACCGGCGGAGGCCGGGAGTTCCTCGGCTTCCCGATTCCCGCGGCGGCCGGCCTGGTGTCGTCGCTGACGCTGTTCATGATTTGGTGGGACGGAAAGGAGTTCCCCAAGGCCAACTGGCGCTTCGCGCTGCCAGTCATCATGGTCTTCCTCTCCTGGATGATGGTGAGCGAAGTGAAGTATCCGACCTTCAAGAAGCTCGACTTCAAAGCGACCAAGACCTTCACCGCGACGCTCATCGCCGTGCTGTTCATCGGAGGCGTGTTCGTGCTTCAAGAAAAGCTGCTCTATTGGGTGCTGCCGCTGTTCTTCATCACCTATCTCATCTACGGTTTCATCCGGCCGCACGTCTCCCGCAAGGTCCGCGAGGAAATCTCCGACGAGGACGACGACGAGGACGGCACGCCCGCCTGACAGCGCATGGACCTGCCGCCCACGCTGACCGCCATCCTGGCAGGCTTTTTCTCCGGCTTCGTCGCCTCCGTGCCGGTCGGGCCGGTGAATTTGACGATCATGAACGAAGGCGCCCGGCGCGGCTTCCGGTGGGCGGCGCTCATCGGGCTGGGGGCAACGGTGATGGAAGTGCTCTACTGCGTCCTGGCGTTCACGAGCTTTGCGGCGTTTTTCCAGAACAACAAGATCAAGGCGGCGATGCAAGTGTTCAGCTTCGCGTTCATGCTGTTCCTCGGGATGAAGTTTCTCATGGCCAAATCCGTTCCGAAGCTCGACAGGCTGGAAGAGAGCATCGAGAGGCGAATCGAAGGCGGCATCGAGAAGCGTTTCCATCCGACCTCGGCGTTCATGACCGGCTTCGTGCGTACCCTGGCCAATCCCGGCGTGTTGCTCTTCTGGATCGTGGCGGGCGCCTATTTCATCTCGCACCGCTGGGTCGAGCCGAATCATTCGGGCAAGTTTCTGTGCATTGCCGGCGTGGCGGGCGGCGTCGGGCTGTGGTTCTTCGGGCTGGCCTGGGGCGCCGCGCTGGGTCACGGCCGGTTCACGGAAAAAACCATGCGCCGGCTGGAAATCGGCTCCGGCATCGGCCTGCTGGTGCTCGGCGTCATCCACGGCATCAATCTGGCGTTGCAGTTGGCGAAAACGCGGGGATTGGGGTGAGGCGGTGAAACGAATGATTAACCTCTTTTCCAGTCGCTAATGAACGGCACGGAACCAATTCTCTCCGTCGATTTCTTCCGAAGTGGTTCCGGCAACGAACCGGTCCGCGAGTGGCTCAAGTCCCTTTCTCGTGAAGAACGCAAAATCATCGGCGAAGACATCAAGACGGTTCAATTCGGCTGGCCGCTGGGAATGCCGCTGGTTCGCAAACTCGACAAAAGCCTGTGGGAAGTCCGCTCTCGCCTGCCCGAGCGCATCGCGAGAGTCATCTTCACCACGGGCGAAAGCCGGATGATTTTGCTCCATGGTTTCATCAAGAAGTCGCAGAAGATTCCCCAAGAAGATTTGCAACTGGCGAAAACCCGCCGCCGCCTGCTACAGTAGCGCCATGAAAAGCGAACACATCGGCTCCGACTTCGACGAGTTCCTCAAGCAGGACGGATTGCTGGCGGAGTGCGAAGCCGGCGCGCTCAAGCGCGTCGTGGCCTGGCAGCTTGAGCAGGAGATGAAGCGCCGTCGGATTTCCCGCGCCAAGCTCGCCAGCCGCATGAAGACCAGCCGCGCCGCGCTCGACCGCCTCTTCGCCCACGACGAGTCGTCTGTGACCCTCCAACTTCTGGAACAAGCCGCGTTGGCCTTGGGGCGGAAGCTCAAGGTGGAATTGGCCTAAGCCGCCGCCGGCCGGAATGGGCCGCGGTCCCGGCTCAAATAAGGCTCTTGATGAACCGTGGCTTCTCGAAACACGACAAAACGAATAAGGACATCGCATGAAGACGACGCTCAGCGCTGACGGCAAAATCGGCATTCCAGATGAGATCCGCCAGACCGACCATCTCGCTGCAGGCGATTCGTTCGAGTTGGAACGTTTGACGCCGGGCCACTGCATCGGCGGACCGATCACGCAGGGCACAAGGAAAAAGCAGGACTGTATTTGATGCCAAACTTACATGCGGGAAATGGTTGCACGCAATTGGCGGATTTGAAGGATTTGACAAGTTCCATACTGCATTTGCCGGCTACCGAGATTCCTTCCAAGAAGTCAAGCTCGACCACGCCGCGATGGAACGAATGTTTCACGTACTGGGGCCGGATCGGGTCGCGTATCGCTTCTTTCAAAGCAAGAAAGAGTTCGATCCACGTGATCCTGCATCCCGCAAGCAATTCGTAGATTCTGTGATGGATGCCCAGAAGCGATACCTTATTGTGCACCCGTTCTACGGTAGGGATGAGTTTCAGATATCCACTCCTTTAGGACCCAATTCAGAGATCCCATGGAACGAGATATTCGCGAGTTACGTCGGCTTTTTCTACCTAGGGTCGTTGGTTCGGTACCATCCGCGATACATGGAGGACCTGCTCGAACGGAAGGAAGCATGGACCCTTGAACAATTCGCGAACAACGCACGACTGACTTTGCTCCGACACTTTGTTATGCTGATACTCGACAAAGGGTATGTGTTTCTGTCAACGTAGAAATATGACCAACCCCAAAACGGAGTGCGGCTGATCCGATTCGGCCCGCTAGGGGCGCAACTCGGTTACAATCAATCCCCATACATGACGGTTCGGCTCCACGAAGAACGCCTTCATGTCACGAGAGAACTTCCGCGCGGACTTCGAGAGGAGCCGCGTCAGGGCGCAGTTGGCGGAAGGATTTCGACGATCTGTGCGAGCGGTTCGCCAGCAGGGTTGGAGAGCGTGTTGCGCCGGCCGTAGAGGACGTGGGCCCCTTGCAGGTTCAGAAGAGCGTTGATGATTTTGTCGGAGGCGATGCGCAGGAAGGCTTTGGGCCGGCTGACGTACGGGATGGCGTGGTCCTTGAGCACGTGGCCCAGCGGGTAGCGCTCTTCGAGAATGTCCTGCCGGGCCTTGTCGGGAAAGCGGCCGAGGTGGATTTGAATCGCGCCGAATTCCACGGGCCGCTCGCTGCCCTCCAGCACCAGCAGCACTTCGCGAAAGTAGTCGTCCCCCTTGCGCTCGCGGCCGAGCAGGCGCAGATGGACGCCCGCGCCGTGAAAATTCTCCAGTGTCGACGTCATGTCGCGGTCATGGACGAGCAACGTCCGGTACGGCTCGGGCAGGGCCTGGCCGTCGATTTGGTCCAGCGGCGGCAGAGGGGTCCCGCTGCGCGCGTAGAACTCGTCGAGCGGGTAGGCGATGGATTCCCCGGGCGACGGTGCTGGGTTGGGATGGGACGTCGGCATGGCGAGTCAGGCGTAGCGGTCGCCTCGATGTCCCGGCAGGTAGAACTCGTGCAACAGCCGGTCGATTTGAAGAAGACCGTCGCGGTTGATGCGCAGCGTATCGCCTTGCTCGGCGAGGAAGCCCCAATCTTTCAGCCGCTGGATCGGCTCGGCGAATCGCACCATCGGGTCAGCGCCGAATTTGTTCTGGAACTTCGCGCGGCTGACCTGGCCGAGCTTGAGTTGGAGGATGAATTCGCGGATGAAGCGCTCATCGGCGCTCGGAGTCAGCGCCCGGTGAATGGGCAATTCGCCCCGCTGCACGCGCTCGACATAGGGCGCGAAGTCGTGATGGTTCTGGTAATGAACCCCGTTTAAATGCCCGAAACTGGCGACGCCGACCGAGAGAATGTCCGCTCCGGAGAAAAGTCCTTCGCGGTAAAGGAACTTCACTTTGGCCGGATCCTTCACGACGGTCGTGGCGCTGGTGACGGTGTAGCCGAGCTTCTCGAATTCGCCGTAGGCGTAATTAGCCCAGCGGCGCTTGGTCTCCCAGTCGGCCACTGGCGCGACTAGTTTCCCCTCGGCCTTCATCTGTTGATAGATGCCAGTGTTGTAGGGCACTTCCATCTGGTAAATTGTCACCGAATCAGGGCGAAGCGCGACGGCCTTGGCGACGGTGTCGCGCCATTTCTCCTCGGTCTCTTCGACCATGCCAGCGATAAGATCGATGTTGATTTGCGGGAAACCGATTTCGCGGGCGTAAGCGTAGGCGCGCGCGATTTCCTTCGAGCGATGCGCCCGGCCGTTGACTTCCAGGACGTGGTCGTCGAAGTGCTCGATTCCGAGGCTGAGCCGGGTGACACCGAGTTCGCGGATGGCCGCGAGCTTGTGATCGGTGAGTGTGCCGGGCTCGGCCTCGAAGGTGACTTCCTCGGCTTCGTCCCACGGGAGCAGGCGCTTCATGCCGTCGGTGAGGAATCGAAGTTGGCCGGGCGAAAGGTAACTGGGCGTGCCGCCGCCGAAGTAGATGAAGCGCGGCTTGCGTTCGCCCACGAACGGTTTGGCGGCGTATGTGGTCAGTTCCTTGAGCAGCGCATCAAGGTAATTGCGGATCTCCTGCGCGTCCTTGTCCGTGTAAACGCGGAAGTAGCAGAAGTGGCAGCGCTTCCGGCAGAAGGGGATGTGGACGTAGAGTCCAAAGTCGACGCCGGGCGCGGGCGCCCGTTCGAGGGCGGCGTGCAACTCGGAGACGCGATCCTGCTGCCAATACGCGAAGGGAGGGTAGTTGGCGACGAAGTAGTTCCCGGCCGTGGTTTCCTTTTGGAGGGGTGGAGCGGTGGTCGTGCTCATGCTTGCTGTGGGGATGAAACGCACGACCTGAGCAGGAGGCGAACGATTGCTCCAACTCGAATCTTTCCTCGTTCTGCGCCCCGTGCCAGATGCGGGCAATCTCGACGGTTGGTGTCGGCTGGCCACGAATCCGGTACGCGATCCGATACGACCGGAGGAAAACTTCGCGAATGCTCGGGTCTGCAAACTTGCGAATCACTCGACCTCGTTCTGGAAACGTGGCGAGGCTCTCGGCCCTGGCGATGAGCCGCTGGCCGAAGCGGTGAGCGGCGTCCGGGTTGTCGTGGCTGATGTAGCGGACAATTTCGCGCAGGTCCGCCAACGCGCGCGGCGCCCAGATTATTTGGTGAACCATGAGTCGAACTGACGCCGGACCTCACCGTGCGGGACGCCCTCGCCGCGGTCCAGTTCAGCCAGGCCCTCGCGCACCGCCGCCGCGAAGAGCTCCTCGGTAAGCTCGTGCATCGTCGCGTTATCTGGAAGGCTCTTGATGACATCTAAGGCCAGTTCTTTCGCGCTCATGGACCTACTGTGCGCGCCCCGCACAGCGCAGTCAAGATGCGCACAGTGTCTATCGATGGGCCGATGGAACTCATTTTGCTTCATTACGTGCCGGGGCGTCCTTAGGCACGAAACAGTAAACGCTCCCATCTTCGCACCCGACGACGACCTTTCCGTCCGCCACCGCGGGCGAACTCGTGATCGGCTGGCCGATTTCGTAGTTCCACAGTTCCTTGCCGTCCGTGACCGACACGACGTAAAGCCGTCCGTCGTCCGAGCCGACGACCACCTTGTCGCCGCAGACGGCCGGCGAACTGTCCACCTTGCCGCGCGTGGGGAACGTCCAGAGGACGTTGCCCGAGTCTTTGTTGACGCAATGCAGGCGCTTGTCGCGTCCGCCGAAGATCACCCGCTCTCCCACAAGCGCCGGCGAGGAGTTGTAGGCGAAGCCGCGATCCTTGTAGCTCCACAGGTTCGTGCCGTGTTCGAGATCGACGCAGAAGAAAACGTTTTCGTTGTGGCCGACGTAGGCGCGCCCCTGGCGCATCGCCGGGGAGGCGAGCATCGGCGCGCCGATCTCGACCTCGTTCAACTGGGCGCCGTTCGTCAGCGCAATGATGTGCATCATCGCGTCGCAGCCGCCCACGACCGTCAGACCGCCGGCGACGGCCGGAGTGCCTTTGATGCCGGTGCCGGTTTCGAAAGTCCAGTTGCTCCGGCCCGTCACGGCGTCCAGGCAGTAGAGCCGGCTGTCGAAGCTGCCGAAGAGGATTGACCAGCCCTTGCTGTCGGCCGCGCGCGTGAAGTTGGGAGACCCGGGAATCTTGTCGCCCGTGGGGAAACTCCAGAGCGGCTTGCCGTTGGCGGCATCGAAGGCGCGCATCGCGCCATCGTCGGAGCCAATGAACACTTTTCCTTCAAGCACGAGCGGGGACGATTCGATTGGGCCGCCAGTCTTAAAGGACCACAGATTCGTTCCTTTCGCGAAATCGACGGCGTGAAGGCGCTCATCATCCGACCCGACGAATACACGCCCGCCGGCGACCGCGGGCGAAGAGCGGACGGCGCCGCCGGTTTTGTAGGTCCAGCGCAGCGTAAGCGGTGTGCCGAGCCTGCCGGCCGCCACGCCGTTGAGCGCCGGGCCGCCGCGGAACATGGGCCATTCAGCTTTGGGGAGATCCGGATCGGACGCCGCGGCGCGCGCGACAACGACCCCGCAGACGCCGAGCGCGAGGCCCAAGGCTGCAGGAAGCGCCCGATAAACAACTGTGCGCATGCAGGGACAAACTAGCCGGGCGCAGGAGGAATGGCAAACAATTACTACCTACACGTATCATTTGGCCTCGGCGATCGGGGCGGGCTTCAGGGGCCAATGCTCGGACTCGGTGCGCGCCGTCTTCAGGTAAGCTTCCACTCTCGCCACGACCGCGGGCCGCAAGGCGGCCACGTTGTTGGTTTCACCCGGGTCCGACTTGAGATCGTAGAGTTCGAGCGGCGCACCGGCCAGGCGCACGGCCTTCCAATCTCCGGTGCGCACGGCTTGTTTGGAGCCTTTCTCGTGGAATTCCCAGTAGAGGAATTCGTGCTGGTTGGTTTGCTTTTTCCCGAGCAGGGCCGGGAGCATCGAAAGTCCGTCGATGCCCCGAGGCGCCTTGACCCCGGCGAGGTCCGCGGCAGTCGGGAGAAAATCCCAGAACGCCCAGACTTGATCGCTGGTGACGCCCGCGGGGATCTTTCCGGGCCAGCGCGCGATCATCGGGACGCGGATGCCGCCTTCATACATGTCGCGTTTGATGCCGCGCAACGGGCCGGAACTTTGGAAGAACTGGGCGTTCGCGCCGCCCTCCTTGTGCGGGCCGTTGTCCGAGCTGAAGAAGACGACCGTGTTGCTGTCGATTCGCAATGCCTTGAGTTGCGCCAGGAGCGCGCCGATGTCCCGGTCCATGCGCGTGATCATCGCGGCTTTGTTTCGCTCCGGCTGCGGCCAGTCCTCGGCGGAGTACGGGGCGTCCGAGGGGACTTGCATTCCCAGTTCCTTCAATTCGTTGTTGGCATGCGGAATGGTGTAGGCGAGGTAGAGGAAGAACGGTTTGTATTTGCTGATGCGGATGAAATTGGTGGCGGCCTGGGTGAAAAGATCATGGACATACCGGCCCCTGGCGCCGTTCTGGTTTTGGAAAATGAGTGAGTTCGTCAAGCCCTCCTCGCTCAGGACGGAGCTGCGCCACAATTGCGCCGGATAATAATCGTGCGCGTGATTCTGGTTGAGGAAGCCGAGCCATTCGTCGAAGCCGCGCTGGTCGGGTGTGCTCGGTGTGTTCGTTTCGCCGAGGCCCCATTTGCCGATGAGGCCCGTCTGATAACCGGCGGCCTTGAGGAGTTCGGCGACGGTGGTTTCATTGGTGGACAGGGGCACCAGCGCATTGCCGCGGACGCTGACGTGCCCGGTGTGGCGGCCGGTCATGAGCACGGCGCGGCTCGGGGCGCAGACGGGGCTGCCGGCGTAACATTGGGTGAAGCGCGTCCCTTCGGCGGCAAGACGGTCCAGGTGCGGGGTTTTGATGCGCTTTTGGCCGTAACAGCCCAGCTCCCCGTAACCGAGGTCGTCAGCGAGGATAAAGATGATGTTCGGCTTGCTGTGCAGCGCGGCGAGCTTTTGCTGGAGAATGTCGAACTTCGGATCCGCGCCCCGGGCCAGTGCGGCGGCAACCAGCAGAAGGATCCAGAGGGGCAGCCGCAGGGCGCTCCTGCGCCGGTCGGTGGGCATCGAAGGGATCACGGCGCCCAGGGCTCCCTGTTCCCCCAGGCCTGCTGCTTTTCGAATCTGTGCAGCCGTTGATTCATAAGCTTGACCGGGTTCATCGACTACACGAGAAGCCGGGCCGAATCAAGCCTGGCCGTCGTAGCGCAGGCTGCCCAGCCTGCTGTATCGCGGGTTGCCAACCCGCGAACCTCCAAACCGGACTGACCGGTGGTTGGCAAATATTGCGCTCGCCGACTGGCAGTCGGCGAAACAGCAGACAGGGCTGTCTGCGCTACCCACTCCCCGCTCCTTGGAGGCTGAAGGAGCAAAGTCATCCGCTGCGTCCGGGCTCCGGCGCAGCCGTGATCCTTCCCAAAGGATGTTGGTGCGGGTGTCCAGGTGCGAGTATCAGATCCCGGAGTGTTCGTTCCACGGCACAGGACTGGCTTATTACTGGATAGCACGGTGCTGAATCCGCTTTCCGCCGCACGAATACCCGTGCGGCGTGCGTAAAATCGGGACAGCGCCGTCCGAAAACTGGACAGAAAATTCATGCGCGCCGGAAGCTATCTTGTCGGTTGGGTCGACCTCCTCGTCGTCATTCTCCTTGTTGTCGGCGTTCTGCGGGGGCGCAAACGTGGCATGTCCGAGGAACTTCTCGATGTCATCAAATGGAGCCTCATCGTTTTGGTGGCCGGCCTGCTGTACGAGCCGAGCGGCCGATGGCTTTCGCAAATGTCCGTCTTCAGCCTGCTCTCCTCCTACGTCTTCGCCTATGTATCCATCGCGGTGCTGATCTTTTCGACCTTCGCGCTCATCCGCAATCGGATCGGCGAAAAACTGATCGGCAGCGACGTGTTCGGCAGCGCGGAGTACTACCTGGGCATGGTGGCGGGCGGCTACCGGTACTTTTGCGTGATGCTCGTGGCGATGGCGTTCCTCAACGCGCGCTACTACACCCCGGCGGAAGTCGCCGCAGCCAACAAGTACCAGGACTGGAATTTCGGGACGACGATCTTCCCGACCCCGGCTGATTTTCAGCGCGAAGTGTTCGATTACTCGCTGTCCGGCCGCCTGACCCACGATTACCTCAATGTGATCCTGATTCGTCCCACCGCGCGGGACGACAAGAACGTTGGCGGCGAAGGCAGCATCCGCCGCCAGCGCGAGCGGACCATTAGCGATATCATGGATAAGCGCTGAGAGCTCCGGCCATCCTTCGGGGTGGTAGCGCATGGAATCCCGGCTTCAGCCGGCGGGGCGTGCCTATGGCCGGCGATGTAAGCCTTTTCCACGATTCACGGGCTGACGAACGACGCACCGGCTAAAGCCGGGACTCCATGCGAGTGATGGGCTCCTCCCGCCCGTGAAACTCGAACCCATCCGGCGCCAGCGCGAGCGGACGATGAACGAAATTCTTGAAAAGCGCTGAGCGCCTCGGCCAGCCTTCGGCATGGCCGGCTTCATCCCGCCCGAGAAGCTCGAACAAATCCGCGCCGCCAGCGACATCGTCGATGTCATCGGCGCGGCGATTCCGCTGAAACGCGCCGGGGCGAACTTCGTCGCGCTTTGCCCGTTTCACCGCGAGAAATCCCCCAGTTTCAACGTTAATCCCCACCGCCAGATCTTCCACTGCTTCGGCTGCCATAAGGGCGGGGATGTTTTCAGCTTCGTCCGCGAGTACGAGAACCTTTCCTTCGTCGATGCGGTGAAACGCCTCGCCGAACGGGCCAACATTCCGCTCGAATTCGAGAATCGGCCTGGCCAGCGCGAGACGCGCGCCCAGAAGGACACGTTGCTCCAGATGCACGAGCAGATCGCCCGGCGCTGGCAAACCGCCCTGGCCAACGACCCCGCCGGCCAGATTGCCCGTGACTACCTGGCCAAACGCGGTGTCGCCCCGGAAGCCGTCGAACTCTTCCGGCTCGGCTTCGCGCCCGATGCCTGGGACGACACAGTGAATTGGTCGAAGAGCAAGGGTTACGACCTTGCGCTCGCCGAGCAGGCAGGGCTGATTATCCGCAAGGAAGGAACGGACCGGTTCTACGACCGCTTCCGCGGCCGGCTGATGTTTCCCATCTGCGACGAGCAGGGGCGCATCGTCGCTTTCAGCGGTCGGGTCTTGAGCGGGGACGAGAAGACGGCCAAATACGTCAACTCCCCCGAGACGCCCATCTTCACGAAAGGCAAAGTCTTTTACGGCCTGGACAAATCGAAGCGGGCAATTCTCGACGCCGGATTTGCCGTCCTCTGCGAGGGCCAGCTCGACCTCATCGCCTGCTTCATGGCAGGCGTGAAGAATATCGTCGCCCCGCAAGGAACGGCATTCACGGGCGACCACGCCCGCATCCTCAAGCGCTACGCGGACGAAGTGGTGCTCTGCTTCGACTCCGACAACGCAGGCCAGGACGCCGCCGCCCGCGTGCTCGACAGCCTGCTGGGCGCCGGGCTGGCGATTCGCGTGGTCACAGTGCCAGCCCCGCACGACCCTGACAGTTTCATCAAGGAACGCGGCGGCGAAGCTTTTCAGCAGCTCATCACCAAGGCCGAGGGCTTTTTCGATTTCTACCTGAACCGCCTTTGCGCCACGAACGATGCGAATTCCGACCGCGGCCGGGTCGCCATCGTTCACGACATGGCCGAAGCGCTGCACAAGACCCGCAGCGCGGTCCTGCTCGACACCTACGCCCAGAAGACCGCCCATCGGCTCGCGGTGGATCCCGAAGCCGTCCGCGCCGAATTCAAGAAGCGTGGACGCGCCAAGCCCGCTCTAGAGCGGCAGGAAGCGCCGGACGAACCGGAATCCACCCCGGCCGAGCCGCCACCCTCCGAACGCGAATTCTGGCTCCTGCGATTTCTTCTGCTGCACGAGGAGCAGATGGACTGGGTCGCGCAGCATCTCGACCTCGGCTGGCTGGAGCACGCGACGTTGAAGCGCATCCTCGCCGCCCGCCTCGCGGCGCACGCCAGCCAGAATTGGCGTGGCGTGCCCGGCCTGATCGATGACCTCGAGGACGCTGCGGCGGGCGCGCTCATCACCCAGGCGGCCGCCGAGGAGCACACGAAAGGCGACCTCGGCCGCAACATCGTCGAGGCCGTGCGCCTCCTTCGCAACGATCATTTCGAACGCCAGCTTGCCACACTCAAGCTCCGGCTCGCCAAACCCGGCCTCAGTGAAGCCGACACCGTCCAAATCCTGCGCGAACAAGCCGATCTGCGCCGCGCCCGGCAGCAACCGTTCGGGTAAACGGCCTCCAAACCGTCTCGCCGGACTCCGAGCCGGCGCGCGGCCTTGAGGCCGCTTCACCGTGCCTTTGCAGTTGGATCCTGAGCAATTCGGACGCTTCTAACCAGGCATGTCGAAGCGGCCTGAAGGCCGCGCTCCAATCATGGTGCGAGTGCGGAGATGCACCCGCGGCGGGAAGTTGGGAGGAAAACGCGCTTGCCTGCCGCCGACCGCCGGTTACGCTGCCAACAGATGAACACCATCCAATCCCCCAGACACAACGGAGTGAGAAGATTCCTGCGCATCGGCGGGCCAATCGCCCTGGCCGTGGGCGGGCTGTTCGCGCTGGTCGGCGTGGGCAGCTTCTTGGTCGCCATGATCAATAACTCCGGGCCTCCCGTGCTGTTCTTCTGCGCGTTCATCGGGTTGCCCTTGATGTTCATTGGCGGGGCGATGTGCCTGTTTGGATTCGTGGGCGCGTTCGCCCGCTACGTGGCGGCCGAGCAGGCGCCCGTCGCCAGGGACACCGTCAACTACATGGCCGAGAACACGCAGGACGCCGTCCGCACCGTGGCCCGCGCCGCCGCCCAGGGCGTGACGGAGGGCATCCAGCGCGGTCAGGCGCCGGGCAGCGACGCGAAATGAGGGAGAGGTTGGGTCCGCCCAACGGCAACCATCCGGGCGAGGCGGGGTTGGATACTTCTTATGAAAAGACCACTGCTGGGTCTGGCGTTGCTGGCGCTCTTGATCGCTGCCGGGTTTTATTTCCTGTGCCCTGATCCGAAATCAGCCCTGCGCAAGGCCGGGGCGCGCACGCTCAGCAGTTTCGATCCAGCGGTGCCGGGCGAGAAAGTGACTGCGGCCCATCAGATCAAGTTCGAACAGGCAGAACTGGCGCAGGTGTTGAACCTGTACGCGGAGATATCGGGCCGCTCGATCATTCCCTCCGGGAACCTGCCGGAGGTAAAGTTCACGTTCTCGAATCAAACGCCGATGACCGGCGTGGAGATTCTGCAGGCGCTGGACACGCTGCTCGCGGCCCAAGGCATCACGACGGTTTGTCTCGGCACACAGTACGTGAAGGTTGTTCCCGCGAAGGAGGCGCCCCAGGAGTCGGGTCCCGTCATCGAACTCTCACCGGATCAATTGCCGGAATCGAGTTCGTTCCTCGTTTACATAGTGAAGCTGAAGAACGTCACGCCTTCCCAGGCTGCCCCCGCGTTGCAGCCGTTCGCGAAGCTGCCGAACAGCATCATCACCATCGGTTCGGGTCGCAGCGGACCGCAGGCGTCGAAACCCAACCTCCAGAAAATGGCGGGCGGCATCTTCGGCGGGAAGGAGAACAACATCCTCATCCTGCGCGATTACTCGTCGAACGTGCGGCGGATGTTGCAGGTGCTCGAGAAGATGGAGCAGCGATAGCCCTCGGTCATTCGACGTTGGATGTTCGACGTTGGATGTTCAGCGTTCAAACTCCGCCCCTTCCAACTCCTTGGGCCGAACGTTGAATATCCAACCTCGAACGACCGAGGGCTATCGCTGCTCCATCTTCTCCAGCACCTGCAACATCCGCCGCACGTTCGACGAATAATCGCGCAGGATGAGAATGCTGCTATCCTTCCCGCCGAAGACGCCTCCCGCCATTTTCTGGAGGTTGGCTTTCGGCGCCTGCGGGCCGCTG
>DASTLJ010000316.1:0-2705 GCA_035715125.1 Verrucomicrobiia bacterium | reverse complement strand
TCCGCGCGTCTCGGGAGACGGTTCCAGGCGCGGCGGAGCGGGCGTCGAGGGCGCGACGGGCGTCTTCGGACGCGGCGCGGGTTGGCCCGCGGGCGGCACTTCGGGGGCCGTCGCGCCAGGTCCGGCAGGGTCGGCAGTGTTGACGGTGTGAATGGGCTTCGGACGCGAATAGCCTGGTTTGTGCTCGGCTGCCGCATCGGCGTTTTCCGCCGGCTGTGAGGCGGACGGTTTGCGCTTGAACCAATTGTTGAACGCCACAACGCCCACGATGGCGACCAAGATGAGAAGCCAGACTGCGTAGAGGACGGGCTTGCGAACGCCCTCGGGAGGGTTCTGATTCATATTCGATTTAGACACGCTGGCAATCTAGCCACGATCGGCGGAAGGCTCAACCGGGTTTCTACTACAGAACCTGCGGTGGGAACTCGGTTCCAACCCCACAGTTCATCGTAAGTTGCGCCGGGGTGCTTTAGCAACCCGATCAAAGAGTGTAGCGGCGCTCTGTGAGCGCCGCAGGCCTACCAGAATTGCTGGGTCGTTTCGGCGGTCACAGACCGCCGCTACAATGCGGTTTCGGCGGTCACAGACCGCCGCTACAATGCGGCAAGATTCTTGAACGGACTGGCTGCCGGCGCCTCGAAGCGGATGCGCTTGGCGTGCGTGTAGACGTTCATCCGGTCCCCGCGCACGAAGCCAACGAGCGTCTGTCCGCTGCGCCGGGCGAATTCCACCGCCAGGCTCGAAGGGGCGGAGACCGCGGCGACGACCGGGATGCGGGCTGCCAGCGCCTTCTGAAGAATCTCGAAGGACGCCCGCCCGCTCACCACGAGCGCGTGTCGGTCAAAGGGCAGCAACCCATCGAGAAAGCCGTGGCCAATCACCTTGTCCACCGCGTTATGCCGGCCGATGTCTTCGCGCAACACGACCAGCCGGCCGGCCGCGTCGAACACCGCCGCCGCGTGCAGGCCGCCGGTGCGGTCGAATGTGTCCTGCCGCCGCCGCAGTTCCTCCGGCAGCCGCAACAGCGTTGCGGCGCGAAACTTCACCCGGCTGTGGGTCTTAGGGAACTGCTGGTGCACCGCTTCAATCGAAGCCTTGCCGCACAAGCCGCAGCTCGACGAGGCGTAGACGTGCCGCGTGAGCCGGGCGAAGTCGACCGACACGCCGGGCGCCAGAAAAATCTCCAGCACGTTCCCCGCGCGATTGCGCGGATGGGGGGTCACTCGCTGCACATCCGGTCGGCGGCGAATCAAGCCTTCCGTCAGCAGGAAGCCCGCGGCGAGCTCCACGTCATGGCCTGGCGTTCGCATCGTGACGACGACGGGCCGGGTGTCCACGCGGATCTCGAGCGGCTCCTCCGCCGCCAGTTCGTCGGCGCGCCGCGCGGGCGCGGCGCCCGCCTGCCAGCGCAGCACGCGTGTGCGCCGGATCATGGGCGTCTTGGGGTCCATCGGCCGGAAGTTACTCTGCGCCGCGCCAACGGCTCGAATGAAAAATGCCGGGCGCGGATGGGGCTCAAAGTTCCGAGTTCCGAGTTCCGGGTTCCGGGTTCCGGGTTTCAAATAACAATTCACGCACCGCGCATCACGCATCACGCCCCGCGACTTCACCGCAGCTACGACGGCTTCATTCTCCTGCGAAGTAGTCCGTCACCGGCTTCAGCACGCCGATCCGGGCCAGGAAGACGATCAGCAGCGTGTAGAGCAGCGAGACCCCAAGGTCGATCGCGAAGCGGCGGGCTGTGTACGGTTTTTCCTCGGCCGTCATCGCCTTTTGGGCTCCCTTGTGCATGAGGACGAAGCCGAGCACGTTCGTCAGCCAGTAACCGATGATGGCCGCGGTCATGAACGCGGGCTTGTAGACGAGGCTGACGACCCAGGCGAACGCGACGGCCAGCGGGACGTTCACAAAGAGATCGTTCCACCACGACAGCGGCGACAGCAGGAAGCCGATGAAAACTAGGATTCCGCCGTGCGCCTTGCGTTTCCAACTCATCGTGGTGCCGCGGAGTGTCCGTCGCGCGTCCCGACAAGCAAGCCCCGAGTGGCAACAACGTAGGGCAGGCGTCTCGCCTGCCCCGGCCGCGCAGCGGCCAAACGGGACGCGCCTCCGGCGCTGGGCAGGCAAGACGCCTGCCCTACTCTGCGCGCAGTTCCAGCGCCGTTGCTTGCCACGGGGACGATTCTTGGCAACACTTGGCGCCCCTGAAATGAAAAGTCCGAAACGCAGTCGTTCCAACGCGCAGGCCCGCCCGCCGGCCGAGCGCGAGTTCTCGTCCATCGTCCTCGACGGCCCCGAGCGGGCCGCCAGCCGCGCGATGCTCCACGCCGTCGGGTTCAAGCGGGAGGATTTCCAAAAGTCCCAAATCGGCGTCGTGTCGACCTGGAGCCAGGTCACGCCGTGCAACATTCACATCGATCAACTCGCGGTCCACGTTGCGCTGGGCGTCAACGAGGCGGGCGGCAAGGCGGTGGTCTTCAACACCATCACCGTTTCCGACGGCATCTCGATGGGCAGTGAAGGGATGAAGTATTCGCTGGTGTCACGCGAAGTGATCGCCGACTCGATAGAAACCGTCGCGGGCTGCGAAGGGATGGACGGCCTGGTCGCTATCGGCGGGTGCGACAAGAACATGCCGGGCTGCCTGATCGCACTGGCGCGTCTGAACCGGCCGGGCGTGTTCGTGTACGGCGGCACGATTTTGC
>DASTLJ010000315.1:0-5084 GCA_035715125.1 Verrucomicrobiia bacterium | reverse complement strand
GCCAGGAAATCCCCGAGCACGAACCGGGCTTTCAAGCCGGCCTCGGCCGTGCGCAACTCGCTCCGCTGGACCGCCGAGGGCGCCACATCGAAGCCCCACGCCTCGAAACCGGCCCGCGCCCACGCCCGCACGTCGTGACCCGTGCCGCAGCCGGGCACGGCGACGATTCCGCGGGGCAACTCCGGATGGGCCGCCAGAAAATCGACGAGGCCGGGCGCCGGCTCGCCTTTCTCCCACGGCGTGTCGCCCGATTGGTAATGGGTTTCCCAGTCGTATTCGCTCATTTCAGTCCTGTATAAAATAACTGAGGTTCTCCAGTTCGATGGCCAGGTTGACGTTGTTCACCGTGACCTCCTCGGGCACTTGAAGCACGATGGGCGCGAAATTCAGGATGCCGGCGATGCCGCAATCCAGCAGCGTGTTGGCCACCTCCTGGGCGGCGGTGCCGGGCACGGCGAGGATGGCCATCCGCACGCCGCGTTCGCGGACGATCTCCGGCAGCTTCTCCATCGGGTGAACCGGCTGTTTGAACTGGGGGGCCTTGCGCGCGTCGGCGTTCAAGTCGAACGCCGCCACGATCTCGAAGCCTTCCTGCTCGAAGCCCCGATAGCGCAGCAGCGCCGAGCCGAGATTGCCGACGCCCACGAGGATGACGGGCTGCAAGCGGCGCGTGCCCAGCAAGTCGGTGATCATCGCCGCCAATTGCTCGACATCGTAGCCCAGCCCGCGCGTGCCGAATTGCCCGAAGTAGGTGAGATCCTTTCGAAGCTGGGTCGGTTTCACGCCCGCGGCCCTGGCCAGCGCATCGCTCGACACGGTGCGAATGGCGTTGCTTTTGAGCCGGTGCAGGCAGCGCAGATAGATCGAAAGCCGGTAGATCGACTTGCGCGGAATCTCGGGGCGGGGGGATTTTTTCAAGCGGCAAGGAGCGACCTGGAACAGCAACGGTTACTTGTGACGCAGTGCTTGCGTCTTGAACCACGCGAAAATCCAGATCGCCAGGAGCACGAACACGACCAACAGGATAACTGCGGCCACTAACTTCATCACTTTGGCCTGGCGGAAGATGCGATTAGTCTCCTCCTTCTGCATTTCCCGAAACATGGCGAATTCCTTCTCGAGTGACGGCGCCGTCGCGGTCTCGTCGCGAAGCTGGAGAACGTTCCACAGCGCCGGGATTCCGGCGAAGGCGGCGGGAAGTTTCGCCGCCGTTTCGGGCGCTGGATCCCCGAATCCGTTCTGACGCCAGAACGGCGCGCCCAGTTGCGTCCACACCCGTACCAGGCCGTGATTCTTCGAAATCATCTGCACCCGCTCCCAAAGCCGGGCGCGGACGGTTTCGGCCTCCTCGGCATGGAGAAACGTCTCGCTGTGCAGCCGGCCTTCGTGCCCCGCGATCTGGAGGCCGATGGCGCCCGCCAGTTCCCCGCCGGGCCCGTCGACGACCTGGAATTCCTGGAAGCGTTTGCTCAGTTCCTCAGCCTGCAAACCCTCCCGCGCCCAGAGCGGAGTGAGTTTTTGGAGATCTTCGATGGTTGCGCGCCGCGCCGGCTGGCTTGGTGTCGTCATGTGGCGGCAGCATTAGCACTGGACGGGCGCGACGACAAGTCTTTGGTCCATCCCCTGGCTGCGGCTTCACGGTTGGTGCGCCTGCTCGGAGGGAACTTCCGCGGCTTTCACCATCGCTTCGAAGGCGCGTTGGAATTCCCGCAGACCGCTGGCCGGGACGATGATGGTGTCGCGCCGGCCTCCAACGTCCTCCGTGATGCGCACAAAACGGCCGCGCGGGTTTTCCTTGAGGGCGAGAACGAACGTCTTGCGCTCGATTTGAAGTTTCTCGGACTTGAGGGTGTCTTCCTGCAGGCCGGGCTTGGAGGCCGGGCCGCCGCCGAGCTTTCCTCGGCCCGACTGATGTTCATGACGTTGGCCGAAAGCCATACAATCACCTCTCGAAGCCAGAAGGCCTCGTTCCTGATGGGAACCATCAGCAGCATTAACAATCCACCGCAAAAGTCAACTGCGGAATTGGGGCCCCGCCGTTGCGCTCAGGATTCGGAGATCGTCGCTGGGGTGCGTGACGCGCCAGAAGTAGACGAGGAGTCCCGCCAGGGCGACAATGTCCATCGCACGCGCGACGCCGTGCCAGGTTTTGAAGGACTTCGCGGCCGCCGTGCGTTCCGCGACGGAGAGGGAAACAGCCTGGTATTGCTCGTTCATGCTGTACATCACCCGGTGCAACTCGTGGAGCCTGGGCTGAATCCAGAACCCTCCAACGAATCCGAAGAGAAGCAGCCCGCCCAGGATTACCACGTTCAGCCGTTGCAAAGCGCGTCCCAGGTAAAACCACTCGGCAATCAGGTGAACCAGCGCGATGACGCCGCAAATCTGCTGGAGGTAGAAGTATCGCTCGACGACGAATTGGGCCATGACCCCTGGCCAGAACCGCCCGTGAAAGATCTCCTTCACCTCCGGGGTGAAAAACGCGGGCGCAACCGCGAACGTGAAAAAGAAGGCGGCGCCCAGCCAGACGGCGGCGTTGAGCACACCGATAAACCTTAGCACCAGCATGACGCGCCGGACGCTACGGAAAAGCCCGGCGCGTGCCAAGCGGGAAAGGTTTGACGTGTTGCGTGGTGCGTGGTGCGTGAAGCAGTTGGGCAGGCAACTGACTGGCCAAATACGCACCACGCACCACGCACCACGCCTCATGTCAGATCAAATCCGACGATTGGCGCGGCTGGCCCGCCGGCGGGCAGGCTCTCAACAATTCCTCGCATTTGCGGAGCGTCCGCCGGGTGGCCTCGTCGTGCGGCGCAATTTTCAAAGCGGCGCGAAGCGCCTTGCAGGCTTCCAGCAAGTCGCCCTTTTTCAGAAAGCAGACGCCCTGGCCCTGGAGCGCCCCGTAATGATGTGGATTGAGCTTGAGGGCGCGACGACAGTCGGCCATCGACTGGTCATACTGGCCCAGTTGCCAGTGGACCGAGCCCCGGCGGTTCCAGGCTTCGGCGAAGCGTGGAAATTTCGCGACGAGTTCATCCAGGATTTTGATGGCTTGCGCGTAGTCCTCCTGCTCCTCGGCGTGATAGGCGGCCTGCATCCGCTCGAAGGCTTCGCGCCCGGCGGCGTTGAACCAGACGTATTCGACCGCTCGGCGGGCGGCCTCGCTCGTGGCCGGGTCCTCGGACTTCAACGCGCGGAGCAACTGCTCCTCCCCGCCCACATCCGCCAGCACGCTGGCGGCATGCAGCTTTTTCTCGGCGGCCCCGTTCACGAGGCGGCGATACATCTGTTCCTTGAACCAATCGGTCTGCCGCAAATAGCTCGTGATGAGAAACGCTGAAGTGACCGCGATGCCAACGATAACGACACCTCGCAGGATCAGACGGAGAAGTTGGTTCACGCTTGCACAATGGACGCAGTGTCAGTCCAAGCCAATCGAGGCGGGTACGGTACGGCAAACCGGGGAAGGTACGCGGGGTGATGGGGGGGAATGGAGTATTGGAGTGTTGGAGTATTGGGTTGATGCCGGAGAGGTTCCATCACCCCACTCTTCCACTACTCCAATACTCCATTACTCCAACACTCCATCACCCTATTTCTCCAGTGCGCCCGACAGGACTCCATCCTCCGGGGTTTCCCGGCGAGGTCAGCGGTTCCCGATCCTACGCTCCCATGCCTTCCTCGAACGACCCGGCGGCCAGGGGAAAACAGAGGTTGTCGCGCACATAGGCGATGCCATTGGCGCTGGCGGCGTCGAGATCGCGGTAGGCGCTCTCGGCTTCGACGATGAGCGGTGCGGACTTTGTGCCCATGACTTCGCAGTAACGCTTCGGATAGCCGATGTGGATGAGCATTTCGGCGTAGCGTGGCAGGTTCAGGTCGCCGCTGGGCAGATCGGTGAACTGCATCGCACGGTCCGGCCAGTCGGGCGCCATATTGCGCAGTGGAACGCCAGGTCGAATCACGAAATTCTTCACGTGGCAGGCGTAAACGCGGTCGGCCACCTTGCGGAAGCGCGTCTCCCAATCCTCGCCTTCCCAGCAGTGCGACGGATCCGCGTTCACAGCCATCACCTTGTCGCCGTCGCAAATCTTGACCAGCAGGTTGAAATCATCGGCGCACATCGCCGCCGTGCCGGGATGGATTTCGTGGCACAGGTAGAGGCTCAGCTTGCGGGCGTGCGCGCGCAGCTTCGCGGTCTTCTTCACGAACCGCTCCGAGCCTTCGGCAATGAGGTCGTAGTCGCCTCCCTTCCAGAAGCCCCACGGATAACCGCCTGCCAGTTCCCAGCCGAATGCCACGCCCCAGAACATCGGCACCACCTTCACGCCCAGTTCGGCACACAGATCAAACAGCCGCAGCAGGTAATCTTCCGCCCACTTCTCGATCTGGTCCGGCGACTTTTTCGCCACATCCGCCGGTATGAACGGCCGGATTCCAGGAGTCCCGGTCCAGGCGCTGGTATGCACCCAGAATGGGCAGTGGGCGGAAATGCCGTCGAGCTTCATCGCGGCCTTTTCGAACGTCTGCCGGATTTCCTTGGCGGTCTTGAAGCCGTCACCGGCTTGGAGCATGTAGTTGGAAGGCTGCGCGCCCACAGCGCCGGCGTTCTTCGCGTAGGCAAGAAAATCCGGAAGACTCTTCCCGCCGTGCTGGGCTCCTTCAACGCTGGGGTGATAGAGGGTCTGGGCCATAGTGGGTCTGGTCAAAAGTTCGCGAAGGGTTTAACGGCGAAAAGGTTGGAACGCAACCTGAATTCGGAGGCCCAAATCCACACCTAATTCCGGACAGCAGGTTTCAACCACGAATGAACACGAATCAAAACTGGCACGAGCCGCTAGCAGCACTACGGCCCTTGTATCTAACACGATTGCAGGGCCGTGCGCTGACCTCGAACCCGCTTCTATTAGTGTGGATTCATGTCCATTCGTGGTTGAAAAGAATTCGGTGACGATCAGGGGGGCGGATCACACTGCGCCGGTTGCCTCGGCCAGCCGCACAGACTTGGCGCTGTCGGCCGAGCGGGCAATGGCGACGAGAGCGCGCATAGCGGCCAGCCCATCGTCGAGATTCGCCCCGTGCTG
>DASTLJ010000314.1:0-2826 GCA_035715125.1 Verrucomicrobiia bacterium | reverse complement strand
GAAGAGCCTGGGCAAAGTCGGCATCCAGCCCTGGGGCAACGTGCTGGCCGCGGTGGGTGGAAGAACACAGTCGCCCCGACGGACTGCCGAAGCGCTCCCCGCCGAATCGCTCAAGGTCGCCGACGGTTTCAAAGTCGAGCTTCTCCGCAGCGCTCAGCCCGGCGAAGGCTCGTGGGTCTCGATGACCGTTGACGCGAAGGGCCGCTTGATCATCTCGCCGCAGGGCAAGGAGCCGATGCTCCGCGTCACGTTGGACAAGGACGGCAAGATCGCAAAGATGGAAAACATCGATCTGCCTGTGAGTGGCGCGATGGGTTTGCTCTACGCGTTCGACAGTCTTTACGTGAACGGTCAGGGACCGGATGGGTACCACCTTTACCGGCTGCGTGATACGGATGGCGACGACAAATTCGATAAGTTGGAACTGCTCAGAAGGTGGCAAGGCAGCGGCGACAAGAGTAATGAACCTGAAAAATGGAAAGGAGGCACGGGCGAGCACGGCGCGCACGGCATCGTGCTCGGGCCGGACCAACACCTTTACATCGTCTGTGGCAATTTCGTGGATGTGCCGGCCGACCTTGCGCCGACATCACGGCACAAGAATTACGCGGATGACGTCCTGCTGCCCCGCATGGAAGACGGCAATGGCTTCGGCGCGGGCCGCAAGCCGCCGGGCGGCTACGTCGTGCGCCTCGACAAAAACGGCGGCAACGCCGAACTGTTCGCCAGCGGCCAGCGCAACACTTACGACATCGATTTCAACAAGGACGGCGAACTGTTCGGCTTCGACAGCGACATGGAATGGGACTGGGGCGCGCCGTGGTACCGGCCCACGCGCGTTTATCACATCGTCAGCGGAGGCGACCAGGGCTTCCGAGAGGGCAGTGCGAAATGGCCGGAGGAATATCCAGACAGCTTGCCCGCGGCGGTGAACATCGGCATCGGCTCGCCGACCGGAGTGAAGTTTGGCACCGCGTCGAAGTTTACGGGTAAGTACCGCCAGGCGGCTTACGTTATGGACTGGTCCTATGGCCGAATCCTTGCGGTGCATCTCAAGCCGGAAGGCGCGAGTTACGGTGGGACGTTCGAGCCGTTCGTCGTGGGCAAGCCGCTCAACGTAACGGACCTCGAATTTGGCAAGGACGGCGCGATGTATTTCACCATCGGCGGACGGGGCACAGTGGGTGGGCTGTACAAGGTGTCCGAAACCGCCCTGCATCGGGAGACGTTCGCCGCGAGCACCGGCCCTGTCCATGCCCGCTTGTCGCGCCAGGGACTCGAGAAGTTCCACGGCCGCCAAGACCCTGCCGCGCTCGATTTCGCCTGGCCGCAACTCGACAGCCCCGATCGTTTCATCCGCTATGCCGCGCGCATCGCGGTGGAAAGCCAGCCCGTTGGGCAATGGCAGAAGCGGGCGCTGGAGGAATCCCGCAAACGCGCCAGCCTCACCGCGCTGCTCGCGCTGGCCCGCCTCGGGCCGAGAGAAGTGCAGGACGACCTGCTCACCGCCCTCGGCCGTTACTGGCCGGGCGACCTCGACGACGAGCAGAAGCTCGAGGCCCTCCGCGTTTGCCAGGTCGCCCTCGCCCGCATGGGCCGGCCAGGCGACAGTGCAATACGCGACACCACGAAGTCGGTGGATCCGCTCTATCCGGCCAAGAGCTGGGCACTCAACCGTGAGCTGTCGCAGCTTCTCATCTATCTGGAAGCGCCCGGAGTCGTGAAGCGGACCCTCGATTTGCGTGACGCCGCCGCGACTCAGGAGGAGCAGCTTCATTACATGGTCGCGCTGCGAAACCCGAAGAGCGGCTGGTCGATGGACGAGCGCAAGCGTTACTTCGCCTGGTTCCGCAGCCGCCCGAAGACCGAGGATGGCGGCCCGACCTACCCGGGCGGCTCCAGTTATTTTATCAGCCGCAATACCCGGCATTCCGATGAGTTGTTGCAGTGGTTCAAGGACGTCGGACGCGAATACGGAGACGGCGCCAGTTACGCCAATTTCCTCAAGAAGCTTCGCGCCGCCGCGCTCGAGACGCTCAATGAACCGGAGAAGACCCAAATCGCCGCGTTCTTCTCAGATGCTCCGACGGACGCGGTCCCGAAGCCTAAGAAGGAGCACAAGTTCGTCAAGGAGTGGAAGACCGCCGACCTTCTCGGCGATCTCGACGCCGCCAGCAAGGGCCGCGACTTCGAGAACGGGCGCGAAGCCTTTGCCGCCGCGCAGTGCTTCGCCTGCCACCGCTTCGGCAACGAGGGCGGCGCAATCGGCCCCGACATCACGGCCATCTCCAGCCGGTTCAGTCGGAAGGACCTTCTGGAAAGCATGACTGAGCCATCCAAGGTTGTGAGCGAGCAGTATCAGAACATCACCGTCATCAAGAAGGACGGTGACGATGTGACGGGCCGTCTCGTCGAAGAGACCGACACCAAGCTCGTGCTGATCCCCAATCAGCTTACGGGCGAAAAAGTGGAGGTGAAGAAAAGCGACGTGCAATCGCGCGCTGCCTCAAAGCTCTCCCCGATGCCCGAAGGGCTGATCAACGTCCTCACAAAGGAAGAGATACTCGATTTAATCGCCTACGTGGAGAGCGGCGGCCGCAAAAGCCACGCGGCGTTTCAGGGCAAGTGACGCTGCCCACGGGTGTCCTTGCCAATGAACCTCCAACGTAGGGCAGGCGTCTCGACCGACTGACCTGGGAGCGCCGGCATCCTGCCGGCGAGTCGTCTGGCTGTGGATTGAGAAGCACGCCGGCAGGATGCCGGCGCTCCCAGCGGCGCATCGGCTCCCTGTTTCGTGATGCGTGTTGCGTGTTGCGTGTCGTGTGT
>DASTLJ010000313.1:0-12776 GCA_035715125.1 Verrucomicrobiia bacterium | reverse complement strand
TCCCGGGCCATGCTGAAACGCCCGAGCACAACCCCAAGGACCAGCACCGCGGCTGCCGCGGCCCAGCGGAACGCGGGCTCATGCCGGGCGGGGCTGGCTTGCGGCAGCTTCCATTCGTCGAGCGCGTGCATGCCCGCGCGCCAGGTTTTCACTTTGGCGGCGCACTCGGCGCAGGCGCGCAGGTGGGCGTCGAGGTCGTAACGCTCGGTTTCCGTGGCCTCGCCGTAGAGGAAGGCCATCCAGTGATCGGGATTCGGGTGGTTCATATCAAGAGCTTCTCGCGGGGTCGCGGAGCGGTTTGAGGTTCATCGGTGAGCAAGGGGTTCAATCGTTTGCTGAGCTGGGAAAGGGCTTCGGCCATGCGCGATTTCACGGTGCCTTCGGGGATGCCGAGCACGTCGCCGATTTCGCGGAACTTGAGGCCCTCGTAATGGCGCAGAACAACGACCACACGATAGGGTTCCGCAAGTTGGAGGAGCGCGTGGCGGACCGTCTCGGCCCGCTCGCTGTTGGCGAGACGGACATCGGGAGCGGGTTCATCGGCGCCGGGGTCGAAGGCCGGACCGTCGTCGTCATCGTGTTCGTGTAGGGAAAACTCTCCCCGCCGTTTGATTTTCCGCAGTTCGTCATAACAAATGTTCAGCGCCATCCGCCACAGGAAGGTCGAGAACCGGGCGGTCGGCTCATAGTTTTTCCGCCGGGCGTAGAGCCGGGCGAAGGTGTCCTGCGCCAGGTCTTCGCCGCGATGGGCGTCGCCGGTCATGCGCGCGCAGAGGTTTTGAATCGGCCCCTGCCAGCGGGTGACCAGCTTGGCGAAGGCCTCCGCATCATCGTCGGTGCGCACGCGCCACATCGCCTGCTCGTCCGTCGAAGAGAAGAGCGATGGCCATGAGAACAGTTTTTTTGCCATCAGCTTCGGGTCTGGGAATCCGGTCGCTTCACTCTTACTTCGACAGAAGCCCGGCGTTCGAGCTTCCAGGGGGTTGAACGATTAATGTGAAGATTTGGTTCGGTGAATTCTTGCGCTGACAATCGTAATGCGTGAAGCGTGATGCGTGAAGCTTGAAACGCGAGGGCGCCGATGAAGGAGCGAAAACGACATGCCCCTGCCGTTGACTCGGTCAACCCACGCTGCTTTCGCCCGCCTGTGTTCAGTCGGGCTCCCGGTCGTTTTCTCCAATTGTCAAAACCGCTTCCGCGGGATCGGCCAGTTGCGCGCCGCCGCGCGGATGGCTGAGCAGGAGTTGGATCGTCTCGTCGCCCTCCACCAGCGCGTCATCGCCGACGGACACCGAGATCGTCTTCACTGTCTCCCCGTCGGCGAACACAATTCGGCCGGAGCGCGGCTGGAAATCCTGGCCAGGCTTCGCCGTCCCGGCGCGGACTTCGTAGTGCACCGACACGGCTCCGAGGCTGCCGCCAGTGCGCCGCACGGTGAAGGTGGCCGGGCCGAACTCTTCGAGCACCCGGAAATGGCGGGACAGAAACTGGATGAACCCGGGCGCCGGATCGTTGTTCAATCGGGCGATGCCGATGCGCGGCACGCCGTTCACCGTAATGAATCCGCCCCCGATCAGCACCTTTCCGTCTGCTTGCAGGGCGATGGCCTGGACATAACCCTCCAATTCAAACCCAGCGCCGGCCTGGAAGGTTGGATCGAGCGAGCCATCGGCATTGAGGCGGTTCAACCCGGTCTGCGGCGGGTACGTGCCCGGCGGATACGACGTGCCGGCATAGAGAATCCTTCCGTCCTCCTGCACCGCCACCGCGACCCCCACCGGATCGTCGGACGCGCAGCACAGTTGCGGATTGAAGCCCTCATCCAACGATCCATCCGGGTGGAGACGGGCCAGGTTTACGCTCGGACGCGCCCAAAAATCTCCTGTGGCCAGAATTCGCCCGTCCCGTTGCCGTGCCAGAGAATAAACGGTGGAGGAAAAGAACGCCGGCACGAAGCTCGTGTCGAGCGAACCGTCCGCTTGCAATCGCGCCACGCTGCTCTGCTCCACCCCGCCAATCGAACCGAATGCTCCCGCAACGATGACCTGGCCGTCCGGCATGAGGAGCAGATCGAAAATGCCCGGCGCCTGTGGCCCGCCCGGTACAAATGCCAACTCGGGTCCGGCGAAGCTCAGGTCCACGAGGCGGTCGCTAAACAGGCGGGCGGTCTGGTTGCGCGCAATTCCGTCGACCGCCAGAAAATCCCCACCGATGATTACGCGGCCGTCCGTCTGCACGGCGAGTCCGTGGACGCTCCCGTTCGCTCCGGTGCCGGCCGTGAACGAAGCGTCGAACGTGCCGTCGGGGTTCAGCCGCGCGACGCCGGGGCTGGCGACGCCATCGTAGCGAGTGAACCCGCCCGCGATGAGGATGTGGCCGTCGTCCTGCACCACGATGCGGCGCACGAATCCGTCGACTCCAGCTCCGGTGTGAAAACCCGGATCGGCCGAACCATCCGGCAGTAACCGCGCGAATGTGATCGAATCCCGCCCGGCGGTGGGAGCGCCCCCGATCAGGATCTTTCCATCCAATTGCACGGCGACAGAAAATATGGCGCCGATGTTCGTGCCGGCGTTGAAGGTGGGGTCGAGCGAACCAGGTTGCGCTGCGCCGCGGTGCGCCGCGAGGAGGCCAACCACGAGACAGACAGGCGCCGACCGCATGAAGGGAGGCAGCATCATTTTCATGGAATGGAAGAGGTTCTTAAGTGAGTCCATAACAGCGTAGGCTTATCAGAAAGGTTTGCAACCACGGCGTGGTTGGATCGCGGGCTGAGGGCGCCCGAGTGGCACACGAGCGCACGACGCCTGGCCGTATTTGCCTCACGCGTCACGCGTCACGCATCACGCACCACGCATCACGCACCACGTTTCACGTTTTGCGTTTTACGTCCCCGCCCCTCAAGCCTATCTTGCACCGGCCAATGAACCGGCGCGCCACATGAAGCAGTCTTCGCTCGAACCCCCGTCCGCCGCCGCCGAGCACTGCCTGGTGCGTTCGGTCGCGCAGGTGTTCGAGACGGAGCCGGCGCTGGAGGCGGTGAAATTCAACCGCGCGGAGCATTCGCTTTCCCTGGCCACGCTGGGCAAGCCGGACACGGCGGGCATCGAGAAAGCCGTCAGTGAGCGCATCAAGCAGGCCGAGGGCCAGGCCCACTGCGGCCTCTTGCGCGGCGATCCCGATTGCGCCCGTTGTCTCACGCCGGTCCCTGCATCCGCGCTTCCGCGCCTGACCGTCGAGCACGGGTCGGACACCACGACGATTTCGCGCGTCACGTGTCCGACCGCCCCGAAATTCTGGCGGTGGAAGGCCGTGCCGTTCCCGAAGATCGTCCCGCGGGAAGTTCTGCTGCCCGACGAGGAGGATCACGAGCATGTTTGGAAGTGGCAACTGGCCCTGGCGGTGTTATGCGGCGTTTTCGGGCTGCTGGCGCAGTTCGCATTGGGCGGGCACGCGGCGACCGTGGCCTACACGCTCGCCTACGTGGCCGGGGGATGGTTTACCCTCCACGAAGTCTGGGAGCGCCTCAAACACGGGCACCTGGACGTGCATTTCCTGATGCTCGCCGTGGCGGCGGGCAGCGCGAGCGTCGGCGCGTGGGCCGAGGGAGCCACGCTTCTGTTTCTCTTTTCGTTGTCGGGCGCGCTGGAACATTACGCGATGGGCCGGACGAGCCGCGAGATTCGCTCCCTGTTCAAGGAGGCCCCGAAGACCGCCACGATTCTCGACGAAACTGGCCACGAGCAGACCTGGCCTGTTTCCCAACTCCGCGCCGGCATGCGGCTGCTCTTGAAGCCGGGCGAGCAGTGCCCGGTCGATGCTGAAGTCGTCAAGGGCGCGACAGCCGCCGACGAGTCCAACCTCACTGGCGAGGCCACGCCCGTGGAAAAGAAGGTGGGCGACACGCTGCTTGCCGGCACACTCAACTTGTGGGGTGCGGTCGAGGCCACAGTGCTGCGGCCCGCCAGCCAGAGTGCGCTTCAAAAAATCATCAAGCTGATCAAAGAGGCGCAGCACTTGAAGGCGCCTTCCCAGCGGCTCACTGACAAGTTCGGAACGGGTTACACCTGGGGCATCCTGGGGCTGTCGCTGGGGATGTTTTTCGTGTGGTGGCTTGGCTTCGGTCACGCGCCGTTCGTCTCGGGCGAGGCGGGGCGCAGCGCGTTCTACAAAACGATGACTCTGCTGGTGGTGGCGTCACCGTGCGCCCTGGTGTTGTCGATTCCCTCCGCGGTGCTGGCGGCCATTGCCTTCGGCGCGCGCCGAGGTGTGTTGTTCCGCGGCGGCGCGGCCGTGGAGAACCTTGGGGATGTGAACGTCGTGGCGATGGACAAGACAGGGACGCTGACGACAGGCGAACTACAAGTCGAACGGGTGGAGAGCTTCCCTCCCGGCCGCGAAGAGGACGTCGCCCGGCTGGCGTGCTCGCTCGACCGGTTTTCGACCCATCCGCTGGCCCGGGCGATTACGCGCCACGGCAAACAGCGCGGACTGGAGTTATTGGAAACGGAACGCGTGGAGTCGATCCCGGGAGCGGGTTTGCAAGGCCATGTACGCGGAAGGCTCGTGCGGCTGGGCAAACGCTCGTGGATTGCCGAAACTGCGGGGTCGGGCGTCTCCGCGCCGGCCACGGAGGCAGGCCACTCCGAAGTGTGGCTTGCGTCGGATGGCCTGGCCGGGCGGCTTCTGCTGCGGGATGATCTGCGTCCGGCGGCGCGGCCGGTCGTGGAACGGTTGCGTGCCCTTGGACTGCGGACCGTGGTGCTCACCGGGGATCGCAAGGCGACGGGCGAGCAACTCCAAAAGCAGCTCGCCGTGGACGAAGTGCGCGCGGAGTTGAAACCGGAGGAGAAGGTGGCTGCGATTGCCGCGTTCGCACGCGAAAAACGCAAGGTGGCGATGATTGGCGACGGCGTAAACGACGCGCCCAGCCTGGCCGCCGCGGACGTGGGGGTGGCGATGGGCGCCCGAGGCAGCGATGCCGCGCTCGAACAGGCCGAGGTGGTGCTGATGCACGACCGGCTCGAGAACTTTCTGACCGCCTATCAGCTCAGCCGTCGGGCGCGGGCGGTCATTCGCCAAAACCTGGTGCTCTCCCTGGGCACGGTTGTCGTGCTCGTGAGCTTTGCGCTGGCCGGGGCGATTCCCTTGACGATTGGCGTCGTGGGGCACGAAGGCAGCACGGTGCTGGTCGTTTTGAACAGCCTGCGGCTGCTTTTTGCAGGTCGAAGCGCCCCGTCCTGATCCGGAGCGCCGAGCTCCGGCTCGTACGTGTTTAGCGTGCCCGTGGCGCTATAAGCACGGAGTCCCGGCTTTAGCCGGCTGCGCGTCCGGCCAGGCACTGTCCGCATAGCTTCGGTTGCACTGCCGGCTAAAGCCGGGACTCCATGCGGGGATGGCCGCCCGCCGCTAAGTGGAGTTGGCGCGACTTGCGCCGAACGCCCTCCAAATCGTAAATCGTAAATCGTAAATCATAAATTCCTTCCGCCTGTCCGTGCTTGCCCTCCGGCCCGCGCTCGCTATTCTTGGCCCCGCGTCTGAATCACCCGATTATGTCACTCGACCTAGCCTTGATGGATTATCCAAAGGACATGGAGTTGAAGGGCGGCTTCAAGTGCGTCGTTCGTCCGCTTGAAAGCACGGACGAAATGGCCTTCCACGAATTCTTCCTCGCCGTGCCCACGCAGGAGCGCATGTTCATCAAGCATCGCGTTACCGATCCCGGCGTCATCCACGAGTGGTGCCAAAACATCGACCTGGGCCGCAACCTTCCGTTGCTGGCGTTGCTGGAGGGACAAATCATCGCCGACGCCACACTTCACCAGCAACTCGGCGGCTGGAAGCGCCACGTCGGCCGCATCAGCGTGCTGGTGCATCCGAAGTTCCGCGGCCGCGGCCTGGCTCGCGCGCTTGTCTCCGAGATCATGGTCCTCGCCCGCCACCAGGGCCTGGAGAAGATTGAAGCCGAGTTCATTGGCGAGCAGACCGGCGCGATGAAACTCTTCGGCATGCTCGGCTTCCTGCCGCTCTGCCGGCTCTCCGACTACGTGAAGGACATGGAATGCCAGACCCACGATTATTTCCTGCTCGGGATGGACCTCAAGACCGATGAGGAGTACGCCGGGATGGGCTGAACGAATTTACGATTTACGATTTGCGATTTACGAGTTGAAGACAGTTCGGCCGGACGGGTTCGACCCGTAAATCGCAAATCGTAAATCGTAAATCGCAAATGCCTCCCGCTCCCGAAGTCTGCCCCGAATGCGGCGCCCTGGTGCCGCCCAACGCCCGAGCCTGCCCCGAATGCGGGTCGGACGAGCAGACGGGCTGGTCGGAGCGCAGCCAGGCCCAGCGACTGGGCCTGCCGGATGACGAGTTCGACTACGACGAGTTCGTGAAGGAGGAGTTCGGCGAGAAACGCGCAAGCCAGGTCAAGCCGCGCGGCATCCACTGGGTGTGGTGGCTCCTGGCCGTCGGCCTTCTTGCCCTGTTCGCCTGGGGTTTCCTCCGCGGCCTTCACTGAAGCACAGGGATAACGGTTTGACTCCCCCTCTCGCGGGCAGTACACTTTAGTCGCATGCTGGCCACCCAACCGAGCGCGGTCGCTGACCCCAACCCTGCCACTCCGTCCGCGGAATCCAGGCTGGCGTGGAAACGGCTCATCGGCCCGGCCGAGCCGTTCCTTCAAGCCGTGGTGGACCGCGTCCGGGAACAGATCAGCGCTTTCGAGCGCGACATAGCCGTTTACGCCGAATACGCGCTGACCAACCAGGGCAAGCAACTCCGGCCGGCGCTGGTCGCGATGAGCGGCGGCGCCACGGGCAAGGTCAACGATCAACACGTCCTGGCGGCGGTCATCATCGAGATGGTCCACCTGGCGACGCTGGTGCACGACGACGTGATGGATGAGGCGCGCATCCGCCGGGGCCGCCCGACGCTCGCGGCGCATTGGGGCAATGAAATTTCGGTGCTCCTGGGGGACTGCCTCTTCGCCCACGCCCTCAAGCTGGCCGCCAGTTTTCCGACCCCCGAACTGTGCCGGGCCGTCTCGGCGGCGACCAACACCGTCTGCTCGGGCGAAATATTGCAGACCCAGCGCCGGAGAAATTTTGAACTTTCCCGCGCGGAGTATTTCAAAGCCATACAGATGAAAACCGGCGAGCTGTTCGCTCTGTCGTGCGATCTAGGCGCGTACTTGAGCGGAGCCGGCGCCGTGCCACGGACGGCCTTGCGCCATTACGGAATGGCGATCGGCACGGCCTATCAAATCTACGATGACTGCCTGGACCTTTTCGGGTCGGAGGCGGTCGCGGGAAAGTCCCTCGGCACCGACCTCGCCAAGGGCAAGCTCACCCTGCCGGTGCTGATCGCCCTGGAACGCGCCCCCACTCCGCAGCGCACCGAGCTGACCGTGATGCTCCAGCAGTGGGATCCCTGCCGGTTCGCCACGCTGCTGGGAGTGCTTCAAACCCGCGGCGCGCTCGAGGGCTCCTGCGAAGTCGTGCACGAATACCTCGCGACCGCCCGCCAGAAGCTGGCCGCTTTGCCCGATTCTCAGAGCCGCCAGGGTTTGTCGGCGCTGGTGGACTATCTGGCCGACCAGGCCGACGCACTGGCATTACCTGCTTGAAGGACGACTCAATGAGCCAACCTGCCCGATTGGAAGCGCCCGAGGTGGCCGAGGAAGCTCTGGCCGACGAGGGGCCGGGCGTCGTCCCGGCGGCCGATTCGCCTTCGCCCGACTCGGAGGCGGCGGACCTCGTCCTGGTCCAGCGCGCCCAACAGGGCGACATGCCGGCTTACGACGAACTGGTGCGCCGCTACCAGGAGCGCGTCTACGCGACCATTTACCACATGACGGGCAATCACGAGGACGCCGGCGACCTGGCGCAGGAGACGTTCATCAAAGGTTACGCGGCGCTGAAAACGTTCAAGGGCGATTCGAGCTTTTACACGTGGGTCTATCGGATCGCCGTCAACAAAACGATTAACTTCGTCAAGCAACGCCGGAACAAGTCCTACCTCAGCCTCAACGGCTTCGACTTCCATGCCGAGCACGATCCCGGCATGGTCAGCCTGGTTTCGGACAAGACCCCGCGGCGCGAAGCCGGGCTGAGCGAACTTCAGGAGCAGCTCAATGCCGCGATGCAGAAGCTCTCGCCCGTTCACCGCCTGGTGGTCGCTCTGCATGACGTGCAGGGGCTGCCTCACGAGGAAATCGCCACGATCATGGATTGCAACATCGGCACGGTGCGCTCGCGGCTCTTCTACGCCCGGCAGCAGTTGCAGGCCCTCTTGTCCGACTACTTGAAATGATATGAAACCGGAAAACACCAGCCAGGAGGAGCTGCAGCGCGTGCTCGCGCTCAAGCGCCACGAGCAGCCTCCGCGGCAATTCTTCAAGCGATTCTCCCAAAAGGTCATGGACCGACTCCAAAATCCGGAGCCGCCGCCGGAACCGACGCTGATGCAGCGGCTCGGCCTGGACTTCGACACCAAGCCGGTTCTGATCTGTCTGTCGGGCCTGGCGATCTGCGGCCTCCTGGCGTTCGGGTTGATTCTTTCGCGCAGCATGAAGGCGCCGCCGCCAGGTAATCCAACGGATCCTCTAGGGCAGCGGCCCATTCATGGGAGCGCCGGGGGGCTGGACAACCCAGGACTCATGGCCGCACCGTCCGTCAGCCAGGAGCAATCTGGTGGCGGTGGCGAACCTATCACCGTCGCGCCAGAACCGGGTCAACGAATCCCGCCTCGTCCTCGCCCCGCTCCGGTCACGCCCGTCAACACGGGGAAGTAACGGGGCGCCGGCACACTCGGTCGCTCGGCCCCGCCTATCGCTACTTCTCGAAGACCAGCCCGACGACCTCCTGACGGCCTGGCACGGAAAAGTTAAAGGTCAGCCGGTTTCCTTCGACCAGCGCATCCTCTTTCATGAGAGTCTTTCCGCCCTCGGCGATCGACAGCACGTAGCCGCCGCCTTTGCCCGGCTCCCATGTGCCTTCCCCCGAGTCCTTCAGGTTTTGCGCGGCCGCGGCAGGGAGCTTGAGCCCGGCAGCGAGCCTGGTCACGCCCGGGACCTTAAGGATAATCCTTTTGTCAACCGTGGCGGTGAGCATCGCCCCTTTGAAAACCGTGCCAAACACCACCCGCAGCCACCGGATCTCCTGCAAGGGCATGATTGGCTTGCGCTTCCTGGCCAGATCGAACGACGCCTTGCCGTCGAACTCCCAACGCCCGAGAATGTGCTCGTCCTCGTACTTGGGCGACTTGCCCGTCTCGAGGTAGGTCTTGAGATCCTTGAAGTCCCCCTCGAGCATCGTGACGAACTTATTGTACCACTCGCCGCTGCTGACGAGCGGCTGGATCAAATTGTGGCTCCGAAACTCCTGGATCGTCGGCCCCTTTGCCCAAAAATCCTGAAACGCCGTGCTGCTCCCAATCTGCTTGAACTCGGGCTTTTCGTTCAAGGTCAGGAACACCGGATACGTCGAGAGCCGGTTCTGGAGTAATGGATTCAGGAAGATGGACGCGGCGATGTCGGCGCCGTCGAAATAGCGTTCTGACTTCGGCACGAAGCCCGCCACGGCCTTGTCCAGTTTGGTGGACCGCAGGTCTGTTGCCAGCCGGTTCATCGCCTTCAGCCAGAAAGAATCCTTCTCCGACGTGGCGACCTGGAGCGTGAAGTAACCCAACGTGTAAATCACCACGCCAATCAGCACCACGTACACCATCGCGTTGAGCATGCCGACGCAAATTCCCACGCGGGAGTTCAACCGGTCGAACAGCATCCGGAGCGTGTCCGACGCCTTGTACTTGAAGTAGGTGTCCACCTTCCGGTGCACCGCCAATCCGCCCGCCTTGAACCCGATCAGAATCAGCAGATAGACGCAGAACGGCCCCAGAAACGACAGCAACACCGGATGCTCCAGGCCGAAGAGCTTCAGGATCGACTGGAACACCCCGCTCAACGGCATGGCCAGCAGCGCCCCCACCAGCAGGCCGGCCAACGAAAAGGCCACCCGCACCATCCCCTGATAATAGCCGATAATGCCCAATGAAATGATGACCAATGCCACGATAATCCAGATGAACATGGCCTCGAACCTAGGCAAGCCCGCCCCAAAAATCACCAACAAAATCCTAGCGCCGATTTCGGGAGTGCAGCCTTCCAAGGCCGAGTCTATTCAGCGTAGCTGCGACCGTCAAGCGCGGCTCCATGCCCGCTGAACCTGCCAGGCGCTGCGTCACAACAGATCGCGCAGTATCAAGGAGACCTCGCGAGGCACTTCGCCCCCGGATTGAATGCGAAGCCGAACGCGCGTGCCGGATTCGGCTCGAAAGACGCGCTTAATCTCACCGATCTTCAGGGTCGAAACCGGCACGCCGTTGATTTCCAGAAGGCGGTCTCCCCGCCGCACGCCCGCCTCGGCGGCTGGAGAATCCGCGAGGATGTCCTGCACGATCCAGTGGGTCCCTTCTGGCAGGCAGACGAATCCGGATCGCACGCAGGCCGGCGGTGGGGATCCCGCTGCGTAGCTCGCATTCGGGATGATCCACAATCGATGCGAGGCGACGTCGAAGGTCAGGTTAAACTGGCGGAGAAACGGTGCGCCAATAAAGCCCGCGAAATCGCCGGGCCACTTCCTGGTCTTCGGCTCAAATTCGGCGAACACGTTTGTGACAGTGTGGTCGCCCAGTTTCAGCGTTTGCAGCCGCGCGATTTCGCCATGCATCTGGCCCAACAAACCCACGCCCGTGACCAGGCTCAACCGTTTCGGATATCGCTCGCGCAACTTGTGCTTCTCCACGAACCACGATCGCAGAATCAGCGCCTGGCCACCTCCCGTATCCACCATGAGCCTGGCCGGAATGCCATCCACCTCTCCCTGGACGACCAGCATCGGAACTCCTTCCTGCATTGGAACACTCGATCCGCCTCCTGCGAGGTTCGTGCTCGCCCGGGGCGCAAACGAAACCGACTTTCGCTCGTAATCCAAACGAAAGTTGAATTGCTTGAGGAAGGACAGCCCGACCAGTCCGTCGCCCTGCAAAGGCGGTGGCATGGGCATGATGGCCACAGGCACTCTTTCGGCAACGGCGGGCCCGACCGCAACCGAATCAATGACTCCCACTCGTGCAGAGCCTCGCCGATCCCCGAAAGCGCTGAACTTTATCTTCGCATTGCTTCGGATTCCCGCCACCCCTGCAGCCTCGGGCGTGACGAGAACATGACTTGCTCCGGTGTCCAGAACGAGACGGACTTCGTGTCCATTCAGCCTCCCTCGAATCAATACATGGTCGTCGTCCAATTCTATCGGCACCGGATTCGTGGATAGAACCCGGGCGACCGAAGCCCGGTTCGTTTCTTCTTGGGAAACCGGGTGGACCGAACGGCAGCCACTGACAAGCAGGGGCAGCAGCGACCCCATCAATGCCACGACAGCACGTTGCCAAATCGCGCCCGAACGGTTCATGCCCTTCGCTCGCGGAAAGCGCGAAGAATATCCATCACCACTTCTTGAGGCTAGAGCGCAACATAGAACGCAACAGCCAGTCCGACAGGAGCCAGGGGCAACAGGACCCAATGCCAATGCGACTTCCACGTGAACCACATCCATGCGGCTGGGCCGGCCCCTTCGCGCTGGAACAAGTTTGCGGTGCGACGGAACGTGCGGCGCACGTCGCGCATGGAATTGAGGAGCCGCCACGCGCCGAAATGCGCGGCGAGTTGTCCGCGAATCGACCGGAAGCGCTGGCGGCGCTCTTCTGACGGCGCCTGTTGGAATTCCACCAGGGCCCTGGCGAGTGCGAGCATCTGCTGGTCGTAGATCGTGTTTTCTCGCGCAACGACATGTTGCAAGTGCTCCGCCGCCGCGGGCACTGCGCCGTCCAGGGCTTCCTCCACGGCGAGGAACAGGCGCAGGTCCGCGGCGCCTTCGCGGTGTCCCCAGGTCTGAATGACGTGCCGAGCCACGCGCGTTGCCTCGTCATATCGGCCCAGGTGCCGCAGCGCCAGGCAGTAGTTGAAAAGCATCCAGGGTTGGATGTCCCTGCGTTTTTCCCAGTCGTCCAACCAGCGCGCGACCCGCTTCATGCGATTGAAGTTGATGAGGGCGAATCCTACCTGCCCCCACGCTGCATCATCCTGGAAAAGAACTTCGTGTCGCCGCCACAGGAGCCAGCGAATCAGCATCTCGTTCTTTTTCTCCGCAAGGCCTAGTATCAGCGGCGCCGCGGCACGGCGCTGAACTTCACCGGGCTTCAGTCGCAGGAAAAGCCACGCCGCTTGGAGGATCGAACCCTGACCGAGCAGAAGCCGGATGGCCGCCGTCGCCACCTGGGGATTGCAGGTCGCTGACTTGATGGCGCGCTTGAGAATTCGGACTGCATCGCCGGACTGGCCAGCGCGTTGCAACGCAGTCGTGACAGCGTCCAACGGCCACGGATCGGGATCGGGTGATTCGCAAAGGGCTTCAAGGGCCTGGCGTGGCACGAAGTCCCACTCTCGTCGCAACCGCAGGAAGATTTCCGCCGCGAGCGTGGCGGCGCCCGGCTGATGAGTCTGCATGACCTGGAGCGTGGCAGCTGCCCCTTTCAAGTCAGAGGAAGCCAATTGAAGTTCCAGCAGGTTGTGCGCGGCTGCGATGTCCGTAGGTGACGACGCCAGCGCGGTGGAGAATGCCGCTTGCGCGCCCACACGGTCCTCTTGCTTCAGACGCAGGAAGCCGAGTTGGCGGTTTACCCAGGCATCATGGGGACGCAATCGCCGCAGTTGT
>DASTLJ010000312.1:0-4177 GCA_035715125.1 Verrucomicrobiia bacterium | reverse complement strand
ATTTCTGTGCCGAGCGGCGGGCGATTTGGTTCAGCACGGTCGCTTGGTAACATTGTGTGACCAGCCAGCAACATGTTTTGAAAGTCGCACGTGATCGACGCGCCGAATAGTTGACAAGCGAGACGTGGGTATCGGATTGTCCACCCAAGACAAAAAAGCATCAGGCTGGTAAAGTTCTAGGCTGATACCCCCGGCAATTAGGCATCCCGCGATTGCGGGGGGTTGCGGGGGCGTTTTATGCATAATCCATTCGAGATGGGGCTTGCCGCCGGTCCGGCCCAGCTGTTGCCAGCGCCGGGGGGAGCAAAGCGCGCCGGAGCGTCGAACAGAAACCTGATAACGCTCGTATTTTCGGGCCTCATTTACTGCACGCTGCTTGGATTTGCCCAATCGGTCAGAGCCGAACAAACCGGGTCCTCCGACGAGGCCTATTCGGCGCTTGTTGGTTTCGTTCAACAGATCGAGGCCGTGGAGCCTCAACCGGCCAAGGCCGAGCAAACCGGCTTCCACGGTGGCGGATATCATGGCGGCGAGTATTCGGCCCTGCTGGATTTCGTTCGCGAGATAGGGGGCGAACCGTCTCGTCCCCCCGGCGCCGACCAGCCTGCGAAGAATTACAGCCAGATCGACGACGATTCTTACGCCGCGCTGCGCGAGTTCGTGCAGCAGGCCGGGGCTGGGCAGCCAGGGATGTCCGAGACCGAGCGGACCCGGCTCGCCGCCGCCGAGCAGCCCAAAGCGGTCAAGCCCGCCAAGGCGAAAGCGGCCAAGAAGCTCATCAGCCCCGAGGACGCCACCTACGTCGGCTCGCAGGTCTGCATGACCTGCCACACCGGCCAGGCGTCGCTGTTCAACCAAACGGTCATGGGCAAGATCTTCCGCAATCCCCGCAACGCGCAGGAGAAAGCCGGCTGCGAAACCTGTCACGGGGCGGGATCGGCGCACGTGGCGGCGGGCGGGGGCCGCGGGGTCGGTGGAATCATCTCCTTCCGGGCCGACGATCCGGCGCATACCGCCGAGGAATACAACGGCATCTGCCTGCAATGCCACGAGAAGGGCGACCGAACGCTGTGGCGCGGCAGCACCCACGAGAACCGGGGGGTTGCCTGCACGAGCTGCCACACGGTCATGCGCAACGTCACGCCCAAGTTCCAGCTGGCCAAGCTCACCGAGATGGACACCTGCTTCCAGTGCCACAAGGACAAGCGCGCGCAGATCTGGCGCTCGTCGCACATGCCGGTCCGGGAAGGCAAGCTGACGTGCTCGACCTGCCACAGCCCGCATGGGAGCTTCGGCGAGTCGCTTCTGAAAGAGGCCACCGTCAACGACAACTGCTACAAATGCCATGCGGAGAAGCGCGGCCCGTTCCTGTGGGAACATGCGCCGGTGCGCGAGAACTGCTTGAACTGCCACGATCCGCACGGCTCCATCAACGATTTCCTGCTGAAGATCTCGCGGCCGCGCCTGTGCCAGCAGTGCCACGCCAACCTCACCGGGCATCCGGGCAACCCGCGAAATCCGAGCTCGGTCTACGCGTTCAACCGCGAGTGCCAGAACTGCCACTCGCAGCATCATGGTTCGAACAGCCCGTCGGGGTCTCGGTTCCACCGCTAGGAGCGCGACAGACATGCTCGGCGTGTGGGCACGATACAACGAGGGGAGCGCTGAGGCGCACAACAAGGGATCAAGAGTCACATAGGGGCACGGTTGCACGGTAGGTGCAAAGCGGTTCGGGGGGCTGGTGACATGGAAATTCGCAGCGAGATCCTAAAGGCGCGAAGGGCAATTCTGCTCGCCAGCACGATCGCGGCGCTTCCGATTTCCGGAGCATTGGCGGCGGATCAACCGGCGCCCGTGGCGGTGCCGGAGGTGGTGGGCTGGTACTTCTACGGCGGCCTCGAGGCGGGCGGGCGCTTCGTGATCGACCGGCCGCCGAGCGGGTTCGGCCGGGCGCCGCCCCCGGACAATTGGCTCACCCCGCGAACCAGCGAAAGCCGCGCCAAGTTCGAGGAGTACGGCGAGGTCTCGCGCGGCATGTTCCTGGACTGGTTCAACCTGCAGACCGGGTCCAACGACGGCCGCTATGCCTACGACATCTGGGGCCGGAGCGTGGGCCTCAATAACCAGAGCTATAACCTGGACGCGGCGGCGCTCGGCCAGCACTATTTGACGGTGGGGTGGGACGAAACCCCGCATCTCATCAGCACCAGCGCCAAGACCATCTTCGGCGGCGTGGGTACGACCCGCTTGACCGTTTCCGACCCGGTCCAGGCGGCCCTGCAAGCCCAATTGGCCAATGCGGCGCTCGCCGCGCCCCCGGCAGCGAACGGGATTCTCGGCCAGACCGCTCGGACCAACATCGAAAACATCATCAACGGCAACCTCAATCCGCTCGAGCTCGGCACGCAACGCGACAAGGCGACGTTCGGCTACCGCTATACGCCGACCCCCGACTGGGACGTTGCGGTGGATTACAGCAACGAGCATCGGACCGGCGTCCGGCCGACCGGCGTGTCATGGGGCTACGCCAGTCCGGCTGCCGGCGCCGCTCCGGCGAGCCCGCGCCCCACCAATATCATCGAGATTCCGCAGGTCCTCGACGACCGGACGCAGAACGTCAACACAAAAGCCGAGTACGTAGGCACGACCTTTTTCGGCACGCGATGGACGACGAACGTGAAGTACGCCGGGTCGTTCTACGACAACGACATCAAGAAGATCGACATCGAAAATCCGTTCTGCATCACCTGCAGCCTGTTCACGGGCACCGATCGCGGACCCGCCATGTTGCGTTGGGCGCCGCCTCCCAGCAACCAGGTCAACGGCGTCACGTGGAATACCGCGATCGATCTGCCGTTCTGGAAGAGCCGTTACGTCAGTACGGTTCAGTTCAACGAGATGAGGCAGAACGATCCGTTCGTGGACACGGGAACGAACGGGCTCGTCATGCCGCCCGTGACGACGCTCGCGGGCGTCCCCGTCAACAGCCTGAACGGCAAGGTCGACACCTTCCTGTGGAATAACGTCTATACGGCGCAGCTCACCAACGACCTCAAGCTCACGATGCGCGGCCGGCATTACGATATCGACAACAACACGCCGATGTTGCACATCGACAACTGGATCTGGGGCGACAGCGGCTGTGCTTCCGGGCCGCTCTCCATCACCGGGATTTGTCCGGCCACGCCCGCCAGCGCGCGGAATTCTCTGCCCATCTCGTACACCAAGGACAATGCCAGCGCCGAGTTGGGCTGGCGCCCGGTCCGTTGGGCGAGCGTCGGCGGCGGATTCTTCTGGGAACGCTACGACCGGCACTTCCGCGACGTCAACGTGACGGACGAGTTCTCCGGCAAGGCCTATGTCGATCTCACCCCGATCGAGCAGATCCATGGGCGCGTGAGCTATCTCTACGCCGAGCGGCGCTATGAAACCTACAACCAGGAGGAATTCGTCGGCGAGCCCGGTCTCTTGTCCTCGGAGGTCGCCTCCAACATGCGGAAATTCGACATCGCCAACCGCAACCGGCATAAAGTCGAGTCGATGCTGGAATGGACTCCCGGACAGATCGTAACCTTCTCGCCCAACTTCGGCCTGCGCTGGGATGATTATCCCGACGACGTCTTCAATCCGCTGGGCGTGCGGCGCGACCATAGCTGGAACGCAGGCATCGAAGTCGCCGCCATGGTCAGTTCGACCGTCAAGCTCATGGGCTCGTACAATTACGAGGATCGCAAGCTCAACATGGCGGGCGGCACCGGCGGAGCGAACTTCGTCACCGGCGACGTTCTGACCGGCTGCTCCACCAGCACCGCCATCAATCCCGACGCGATCATCGGCACCAGCTGCACGTGGCTGAGCGACATCAACCAGCGCTATCACACGTTCATGGCCGCCGCGGACTGGAAGGTCGTTCCCAGCCGCTTCGACGTCAGGGTCGAATACCTGTACGTGAGGGCAACCGAGGCCAATGCCACGACGCCTTGCTCGGCGCCCAACTTCGTCGGCGCCACCGCGGTAGGGACCAACTGCAACGGGCTCGCGACGACGGGAACTCCGGCGACCCTGGTGGACCCGGCGAGCGTCAATTTCGGACAGTTCCCGCCCGAGCGCAACACCTTCGAGCGGTTCAACATCATCGGCCGCTACTACGTCGATCCCGCAGTCGTGCGCGGCATGG
>DASTLJ010000311.1:0-4581 GCA_035715125.1 Verrucomicrobiia bacterium | reverse complement strand
CCATTGAACATTGTCGCCCGCGCCGGGTGCGTCCGCTTTGAAGACGTAGGCGATGGAAAATGCGCTGCGCCCGCCCACCGGGCTGTTCGGGATCGACATGCGATTGCGGTTGAAGCGCACGGCGTTTCCACCCGCCGGAGTCACGCCGCGCTTGAGGACGGGCAGGCCGACGACCGAATTGGCGTTGCGATTGCTGGCGCTGATCCAGGCGCTGATGGTGTCGCCGTCGTTGAGGGCCAGGTCGTCCGCGCGCCACAAGTCGATGAGCGCACCGGACGCGGGCAACGCCCCGGACAGCAGAACGCCCAGCGCCAGGGTGCCGGCCGCGAGGATTCGTTGGAGGGGATTAAGGCACGTAGGAACTGCAGGCTTCATACAACAATGACCCGGGCCAGAGAGGAAATTCGGATTCGCCCTGAGTGTAGCGACGCTATCGTGAGCGTCAATGACTTTGGAGTGCGGTGACTTGTCACCCCTTTTGCCAGGCGACTTGTCGCCGTCAAACTCGACGGTGTGCGGTCGTCTCGCTGGGTATCGGGCGCTGAACGCGCCCTCGCCGGGTGACAAGTCACCCGGCCAAAAGCGCCGACAAGTCGGCGCACTCCAAAGAGTTGGGCCCCTTCATGCCGCTGACTACTGAGTAAGGTCAGCCCGATCTGCGGGCATTGCGGGCGCCAGCAGGAACGTGCCCCGCCTACTTCACGGTGTTCACCAACGGCGACAGGCCCTGGATGCGCACTTCCAGACGGTCCCCGCTTTCGATGGGTCCGACACCGCTGGGGGTGCCGGTGAGGATCACGTCGCCCGGCAGCAGGGTCATGTTGGTCGAGATGAAGCTGACGAGGTGGTAGCAGTCGAAGATGAGCTGGTTGGTGTTCGAATTCTGCCGGAGCTGCCCGTTCTGGAAAAGTTGGATGGTCAGATCGTGCGGGTCGATCTTGGTTTCCACGTACGGTCCCAGCGGCGTGAACGTGTCGAACGATTTCGCCCGCGCCCACTGGCTCTCGGCGTTCTGGATGGTGCGGTCGCTCACGTCCTGCGCCGCTGTGTAGCCGAAGATGTAACGGGCGGCCGCGGCGGCGGTGACATTGCGCACGCGCCGGCCGACGACAATGGCCAGTTCCGCCTCGTAGTCCGTGCGGTGAGCGGGGAAGGGGACCTCGACCTTCGTGCCGTCCGGGATGAGCGAAGTGGGCGCCTTGAGCCAGAAGAGCGGCTCCTTGGGCAGCGGCTTGCCCGACTCGCGCGCGTGATCGGCGTAATTCAAGCCGACGGCGATGACCTTCGTGGGGTTGACCGGCGTGAGGGTTCGCAGCCCTTTCCAGGGCGTCGGTTTCTTCTCGAAGGACGGGGAACCGAAAACATCACCGTGCAATCGAAATAGTTCGCCATCCACTACCTTGGCGTAAAAGATCTCGTCGCCCTTTTGAAATCGGCCAATCGCTGCCATAGTCGCGGGCGATTAGTAGCAAATGCCAAAAGTGCGTCGCAAGCGCAAAGTCCGCCGCATCCGCTTTCGGGGCGCATTTCAAATCTGTAACCCGCCCCGCGAAACGTTTCGCTGGCCTGTTTGTTCAAAAGAAGTATATTCGTTCGCATGATTCCGGGTCGTACTTCATGGACGCGTTGCGCGCTGTTGGGACTTCTGCTCCTGCCCGGCTTGCTGGCTGGCGCGCCCGCCGCCGAGCACCTCACCTGGCGCAAGGACAAGAATTCCATCGACGCGGACATCACGTCGTGGGACCTGGTGAAAACGCTGGAGCACATCTCGGAGGCCACCGGCTGGCAGATTTACTTCGAGCCGGGCGCCAAACGAGACGTCTCGACCAAGTTCAAGGACCGCCCGGCGGATCGGGCGCTGGACTTGTTGCTCGGGGACCTGGGACGCGTTTTGCTTCCCGGCACCAACGGTGGCCCGCCTCGTCTGCTGGTGTTCCGCACCCACGAGAAGGACGCCACTCAGCTCGTCCGCCGTGAGCGCAAACCCAAGCCGATCCCCGACGAACTCATTGTCACGATGAAAGCCGGCAAGAGCGTGGAGGATTTGGCCAAAAAACTCGGCGCAAAGGTTGTTGGCAAGTCCAAGGGTTTGAACTCCGGCCGCCTCAAATTCGACAACGAAGACGCCGCCAACGCCGCCCGCGATGCGCTTCGCGACAATGAGGATGTCGCTTCGACTGACCCGAATTTTCCCGTCAGCGGCACTCCTGTCCCTGAAGGGACCGGCGCGCCCGCGGCGCCCAATCTAAGGCTCCAGCCGGTGAGGGAGGGCGAAGGGCTGATCATTGGGCTCATCGATACGGCGGTGCAGCGGCAGGGCGGCCCGCTCGACGGCTTTTTGCTTCAAAGCATCTCGGTGGCCGGCGAGGCGGCGCTGTCGCCGGACCGTCCGAGCCACGGCACGTCGATGTTCGAGACCCTTCTGCGAGGCATTTCCGTGTTCGATGAAGGCAGCGGCGCATCGCGAGTGCGCATCCTGCCGGTCGATGTTTACGGCAGCAATCCGTCCACGACCACGTACGAAGTCGCCGAGGGGATCTTCCGGGCGATGCAACAAGGCGCGCAGATCATCAACCTGAGCCTCGGCAGCGAAGGCGACACGCCGTACCTCTATCAGGTCATCCGAACCGGAAGCGAGTCGGGGCGAATCTTCATCGGCTCGGCGGGCAATCTGCCGGTGACGACACCGACGTTTCCGGCTGCGTACCCCGAGGTAATCGCGGTGACCGCCGGTGACGCGCCGGGCCGATTGGCGCCTTACGCCAATCGCGGTAACTTTGTGGACGTGATGGCGCCCGGCACCAGCGTCGTTAGCTATAATGGCCAGGCCTGGCGCGTGAATGGCACGTCGCCCGCCGCCGCCTATATTTCCGGCGCCATTGCCGGCACGGCCGACACGCGCGGCGGCTCACTCGCCCAGGCGGCCGCAGCCGTTCGACGGTCGCTCCCTCCGCCCCCGCCGTAAATGGCGACTACTGGTTGAGATTGAAACCCGGCGTCGGCGTCGGCGGCAGCGGCGGCGAGGGCCCACCTCTTGGTGTTGGGGGTGGCGGTGGAACCGGAAAGGATCGTGGAACAAGCGGAGGATCAAGCGGCATCGGCCTGTCTTGAGCTTCCAGCGTGCGAATGGGGCGGTAAGGGATTGTCACAGAAGTTCAACACCACCCTAAACGTCGGCGCTCTACCGCTCGGGGCCAAGCTCACTCTACGCAAAGCACCGTTGAAGCAGGGTCTCACCCTTGGACTCAGCACTTTGTGAGCGGCCGGGCTGAAGCGTAATTGGACGGATGACTCCTTGCAACAAACTAAGCTTCCTGTTCATTCGAGACCAGGGGGGAGCGGCAGCGGCGGCGGCGTCGGCAGGTTGCGGGATTCCCTCTGCTGCCTCTGAATGGCCATCTCGATGTACTGCCGAGCCGGATCGTTTTGAGTTGCGTCCGTTGATTGAGGCGTGGTCCGGATTGGCCTGCTAGGAATGGTCCTCAAATCGCCACCGCCCGTGACGTTCACCCCGCCTCCGCTGCCGTAAGCGGGCTGATTGCCATAGGCTGGCGAACCGCCGACCGCCGGTGCTCCGTACGCTCCATAGGGCTTGGCGATCACGCCGGAAGAAGTCGGTGTAGCCTGGGCAGGCGAGCCCCCGACGACCATGACGTTACCCCGGTCGTAAGGGGAAGCGTTCGGTAAACCCGTCGCCGGATTGATGGTCGGAGGCGCAAGGCCGGCTGAGGTGTTGGGCGCTAGCACCGGCGGCGGGAAACCAGGCTGCACGCCTGGAAGCGGTCCAGCCGGTCCGACCGGGGCCTTGGTAGGTGTCCTGAGCGCGATGTTGGTGATGACGCCGCCGTTGTTGATTTTCACTTCACTATTCTCAACATCGATGAAAAGCACTTCCACCATCTCCACCCGTTCGCCTTCTTCGAGCGTTGGTTTGAGGGGGGGTTTGCCAGGACCGGGGACGATTTCCAGAAGGACCTTCTTCTTGGAAAGCATGTTCATGACGCCCGCGACTTCCACCGTGGCCAGTGGGGGCGGCGGGGGCTTGGCCACTTCGTTGGGGTCCGGCGGAGGGGGAGGAGGATTGAGTTGAAACGGATTGCGCGCGGCGATGGACTCGTACGGGTTGGACTTGGTGTCCTCGTTGGCGAAGCTGACTGTGGCGACAAACGCCAGCAGCACCACCAGAGGGACTAAGCTCAAGCGAGCCGGTTTCATGCGCCTCAACATACTTGATTCAGGAGTCCAACACCACAGCAAATTTCGGCAGTTCCCGGCTCGCCTTTAGCCCGGGCATTTCACACCCGCCGTAGCCGCCGACGTGAGGAGGCGGATGGACCAAACAGGGGAACGAGTCCGCCTCCTCACGTCGGCGGCTACAGGCTGTGGGCGTTTCATGCGACGTATGAAATATCCGTTAGCCACGAAGGACCGCGGGCGGCCGTTGCGGCAATGGCGGTAACGGCGGCATTGGCGCGGTCCGGAGAGGTGGGGCCGCCGTGGTTGGCTTGGGTTTCTCGATGTTCAGGGTTTCCTCATCTCCGTCGATCCGCACGCGAACCTGCTCGCCCGGCACGTCGACTT
>DASTLJ010000310.1:0-1834 GCA_035715125.1 Verrucomicrobiia bacterium | reverse complement strand
AAGGGCGGCCACTTCGGGCCACACAATCTGCACGAGAACCGGCCCGGCAGTTTCGGGAGCTCGGGGCTGATCTTCGCGACGTATCAGAACGCGGGCGTGCGCGCCTTCGACATTCGGGATCCGTTCCGGCCGAACGAAGTCGGCGCGCTGGTGCCGCCCCCTCCCGTGCGCATGATGGATCACCGGCCCAACCGCGCACGGGTGATCCAATCCGCAGACGTGTTCGTCGATGCCGCCGGCCTTCTCTACTGCACGGACTACAACGCCGGCCTCTACATCATCGAATTCGGCGGCTGAGGCGGGTGCCGCGCACGTGTGGCTTAAGGGACACGGTGCCGCGGAAAAAGCGCACGCGACGCGTCCGTGAGGCTGGGGCGACTAGAGCGCGTTACGGTGGAGTGGAATGACTAATCGCGCGAGTTCCAGCTCCTCCCCACAGGAAGCGCACCAAGCGCATGAGCCCCATCGTGCGTCACACCAAACCAACGCGCTCCAGCCTTGCAAGCCGCCCGCGGGTCTGCGCCCCAGCGCGCGCTCTCGTGTTCGCCGTTGTTCTCAGCGTTGTGCCCGCCATGCCAGCCTTCGCGGCGAGGCTCGGCGGCGCGTACTACGTCGACGACGCGGAGATCGGAAAGACAGGGTCCTGCGAGTTCGAGTCCTGGAGCTCGTTTGCCGCCAACGGCGATCGCATCGCCGTCTTCAGCCCGGCCTGCGTGGTCAAGCTCGGTCCGCCGGTCGAGCTGGGCACGAACCTGTTGAACGTGCGTTCCGACAGCCAGGAAGACTTTGTCGCCACGCTGACGGCGAAGACCGTGCCGATACCGATCGGCCGAAGTGGATTCGGGCTGGCGATCGCCGGCGCGGTCGTCCTCGACCCGCTCAATCACACGGGCAACGGAATGATCGTCAACATTCCGGCCACGTTCGAGTTCAGCAAAGAGCTCCGCGTCAATCTCAATGCCGGCGCCCAGTATTACAGCGGCGGCGACACGCCCGGGCTGTTCGCCACCGCCGGCGCAGGCGTCTCCTGGAATTTCGCACCACAGTGGAGCACCACCTCCGAGGTGTTCGCCCTGATGGGGCCCGGCCAAACCAATCCGCGCTTCCAAAGCGGCGTGCGCTACAGCCCCACGAAGGACATCGACTGCGATCTGATCTACGGTCGCAACCTCACCGGCGAGGGCGCCAACTGGATCACCGTGGGGCTGACCGTGCGGATCGGCGACAACTGACGAGTGTGCCGGATCGGCCGGCTGCAGTGCAATTCACGGCAGCTCAGCTTGGATCGAGGCCCTTCGCCTTGTAGGCGGCCGCCGCGGCCGGCCCCGAGATGAACTTGACGAAGGCCGTGGCGGCCTGGTTGGTCTTGGCCTTGGCGTCGAGCGCCGCCGAAAAAACGGTAATGACCTGAAGCTCGGCGGGAAACGGCCCAACGACTTCCACGCCCGGCGCGGCGGCCAGTTCGGGAATCTGCTGCACGCCGATCTCGGCCTCGCCCGCGGCGACCAATTCTCCCACAGCACCGGCCGTATCGTTGCGGATTTTGAACGCCGGTTGCCGTTGTTGGCAAGCTGACTCGAGTTCTAATAGCCGTAATACCCGCCCCGCTTCTGGCGCGGCGGGCCCGATGACCAGGTGCCACCCGTCCCAAACGCCGTTCCAGGAAACGGATTCGGCCGGCACCAGCCGCCAAGCCCGAGCACCTGGGCCCGGCACTGCGCAAGCGTCGCGTAACCGCAATTCTCGCTGATGCCGCCCTGCCTGGAATAAGTAGCACACCAGGCATTGCTGGCAGCAGCCTGCGACTGGGTTGCCGCAAACGTATTGATTGCAA
>DASTLJ010000309.1:0-19568 GCA_035715125.1 Verrucomicrobiia bacterium | reverse complement strand
TGCCGCGTATTTCAAGGCCGAAACCGCCCGCATCGAGGACCGATGCCTCGTTGAGGTGCGGACGCTCGACGACTGGCAGCGTCGCTGCGAGGAGTACCGCGCCCGGCTCTTCGAGATGCTCAGCCTGGCGCCGCTCCCTGCGCGCGGCGACCTGCGCGCCGCCGTCACCGGCCGAGTCGAGCGCGATTCGTGCGTAGTCGAGAACGTCCACTTCCAGTCGCTGCCGGGCCTTTACGTCACCGCGAATCTTTACGTCCCGAAAAACCTCGCCCGCCCGGCGCCCACGATTCTCTATTTGAGCGGCCACGGCCCGGTGATTTCGAACGGCGTCAGCTTCGGCAACAAAGTGGCTTACCAACACCACGGCGCGTGGTTCGCGCGGCACGGCTACGCCTGTCTCATCGTCGATTCCCTTCAGCTCGGCGAAATCCTCGGCCTGCACCACGGCACTTACCGCGAAGGGCTCTGGTGGTGGAACTCGCGCGGTTACACCCCCGCCGGCGTCGAGGCGTGGAATTGCGTTCGCGCCCTGGATTATCTGGAAACGCGGCCCGAGGTGGACAAAACCCGCTTCGGTGTCACGGGCCGCTCCGGTGGCGGCGCCTACTCGTGGTGGATCGCCGCGCTCGACGATCGCATCAAGGCCGCCGCGCCCGTGGCCGGCATCACTGATCTGCACAACCACGTCGTCGATGGCACCGTCGAGGGTCACTGCGACTGCATGTTCACCGTCAACACGTGGCGCTGGGACTACCCCCAGGTCGCCGCGCTGGTCGCCCCGCGTCCGTTGCTCATCGTAAACACCGACGCGGACTCGATTTTCCCGCTGGACGGCGTTCAGCGATTGCATGCGATGATTCGCCGCATCTACGCGCTGCATAGAGCCGCCGATAAGCTCGGGTTGGTCATCGGTCCCGGCCCCCACAAGGACACGCAGGATCTCCAGGTGCCGGTGCTGCGCTGGTTCAACCGGCACCTGCGCGGTGACGACCCGCTCATCGAGGCCGCCGCGATGAATCAATTCACCTCCGAGCAACTCAAAGTGTTCCGCGAGCTCCCGACGGACGCAATCAACACGAACATCCACGAGACGTTCGTAGCCGCTGCACCCACGGCCGCCGTGCCGAAAACGAAGGAGGATTGGGAGCGGCAACGCCGCGAATGGCTGGCGGGCCTGGGAGAAAAGTGCTTCGGCGGCTGGCCCGAAATTCCGCCGCCGCTGGCCGTGGAAAAGCGAATCGAGGCCGAGCGCGACGACGTGCGCTTGCAGGCGTGGGACTTCACCAGCCAGGAGAACGTCCGGCTGCGGCTCTATTTGGCGACGGGCCGAGGATTCACACCTCCGGGGCGCGTCGAGTTGGGCGTCCTCGGCCCGTCGGACACCGCCGGGGGGCCTGTGTCGTATGACGGGTGGCTAGCGGGGATGGCCGGCGGTTTCCCCAACGAGCTCCGGGACGAACTAGCCGTCACGGCGGCGCGGGCGAACGGCGCCGGCTTCGACGCCATCCGCCAGCGTCTGCAAAACGAACCCGTCGGCCTCGCCTGGCTTGCGCCGCGAGGCGTGGGGCTTGACGCGTGGAATTCCAACCCGAAGAAGCAGGTCCAGATACGCCGCCGATTCATGCTTTTGGGCCAGACCCTTGACGGGATGCGCGTGTGGGACATCCGCCGTGGCGTGCAGGCGCTCCGAGCCCTGCCCCAATTCAAAGAATCCAAACTCTCCCTCGCGGGCGCGGGGGACCTCGCGTGCGACGCGCTCTACGCTGCGCTGCACGAGCCGGGCATCGAGCAATTGAACTTGTGGGCGCTGCCCGAGTCGCACCGGCCCGGCCCGGATTATCTGAACGTCCTGCGCGTGCTCGACGTGCCGCAGGCCGTGGCGCTGGCCGCGGAGCATTCGTCGGTCCGCTTGCACGGCGCGCGGCGCGAAGCCTGGGCTTACCCGCGGCAGGCCGCCGCCGCGCTCGGCTGGCCGGCGGAGCGGCTCCGCGTGGAATCCGATCCGCTGGTCCAAAGCCGGTGACTGCTAAAGCAGGGCAGGCGTCCCGCCTGTCTTGCGAGCGCCTCAGCGCGAGCCATGCGGTTAGCGTCTCATCCGCCTCGCTACGCTCGGCGCGGGCAGGCGGGACGCCTGCCCTACTTTGGCGCGGCGCTCAAGGTCCCCTGCTGCCGCCCCATGTGCTTCATCAACGCGCTTGCACAGGCTTCGGCGAAAGCGGCGTCGTTAATCGCGCAATCCATTTCGATGACCGGGATGTCCTTGCGGAGCCACGCTTTGATGGAATCGAATAGCACGCGGTCGGCGACCGGGTCGTGGAACTTCTGACCCGGCGCGCTGATGACGCTGATGGCCTGCTTCGGCAGCAACACGGTGACGGGGCCCTTCGAGAGATTCACCTTTTCGGCGATGATCTTTCCGAGGCCGGCGCACTCCTCCGGCGTGGTGCGCATGAGGGTGACTTGCGGGTTGTGCTGGTAGAAGGTTCGGCCCTGGAATTTGGCCGGCACCGACTCCGGACCGTGGAAATTCACCATGTCCAGGCAACCGGGCGCGACGATGGCCGGCACGCCGAGACGCGCGGCGGCTTCGAGGCGCGTCGGGCCGGCTCCGAGGAAGCCGCCGACCAGTTCGTCCGCCCACTCAGTCGTGGTGATGTCAAGAACGCCGGCGACCATGCCCGATTCGATGAGGGATTCCATGGTGCGCCCGCCGACGCCCGTGGCGTGGAACACGAGCACTTCATAGCCGGCGGCTTCGAGCAATTTGCGGGCGTGGTTGACGCAATCGGTCGTGTTGCCGAACTGGCTGGCAACGATGATAGGTTTGTCCGCCCCGGCCGCGGGCGCCACCTCGACCATGCCGCAGATGGCCCCTGCGGCGCGGGTGAGAATCTGGCGCGAGATTCGGTTCAGCCCGGCAACGTCCACGATGCTGGGGAACATCACGATGTCCTTCGTCCCGACGTATTGGGCGGTGTTGCCGCTGGCGAGCGTTGAAACCATCAGCTTTGGGAACCCAATCGGCAGCGCGCGCATCGCCGCGGTGGCGATGGCCGTGCCGCCACCGCCGCCGAGTGAGATGACGCCGTCGATTTTCTTCTCCGCGACCAACCGGGCAAGCACGACCGGGGCGCCGCGCGACATCGCAGCCACGGCTTCACCCCGGTCGCGACGGGCGACGAGCGCCGCCAGATCGACCCCGGCAGCCCGGGCGACCTCTTCGCGCGTAATGTCGGGAGCGAGCTTCGGCGTTTCGAGCGCGCCGACGTCGACGACGAGTGTTTGATGTCCGCGCTGTTTGATTTGGGCGGCGACAAAGGCGTGTTCCTCGCCTTTGGTGTCCATCGTGCCGAGAATCGCAATCGTTGCCATAGCTGGAGGTGAGTCGAGGGTAGCAGCGGACACTGCTCTTGCCTAGCCCGGTCCGTTCGCGCTGGCAAAGGGGGGTGCAACTTGGAAGTTCTACTAGGGACCGGGTCACGCCGAAAACGTACGGCAGGCGTCACGCCTGCCCTGCTGCGCCGAAAGGCGCGGCTTTCTCTTCACCACGCCTCGCTTCGCTCGGCCGGGCAGGCGGGACGCCCGCCCTACGTCGGTGTTACTGGCGAGGCGCGCCCGCGCGCGGTTTTGAAGCTTCGGCAACCGACGGAAGGGGCAATTTCAACTGCGCGGTGAACGCCAGTTCGGGATCGCCGCGGCGCAACAGCGTCTCGCCAAGCACGCGCAGGGACGGTTGAAGTTTGTGCCTCGAGTTCGCGCCATTCACTGACAGCGTCACTGGTTTGCTGAAGTCCACAAGGCGGCTGTCGAGCAGCACGGTGGCCGAACCGAGGTTCGTGCTGGTTAAGACGGTGAGATGATTGTCCTGGCACAGGGCATTGATTGCGCGTTGTTTTCCGGGCGCTTCGGTGTGGAGCCAGAAGAAGTCCTGGATGACCTTGTCCGTCATGAGCCACGTCAACTCGCGCGGCACCGGATTCCGCACCGCGGGATACATCGCCTTGATGTTGTCGCGATCCGGAAGACCCGTGTGACCGTTGCCGGCGATGATGTCCACTCGCACCGGATAGATGTCGGTCCGGTCGCCGCGGAGTTTTGCGGTGGCATGGGCGAATTTTTTGTCACGGTCGAAGCGTCCGTACATCGTGTCCTTCTCGCCGACCATGCAGGTGAAGATCGTGTTTCGAAGGGTCGTGACGGCGGTTTCGCCATCGGTGGGTGCCGCGGCACTGGCGTGGATGGCCGCGAAGTGATCCGGCATTTTTGGCCCGATGGCGAATGCGCCGTAGCCTCCGTGCGAGTAGCCCATGATGAAAACCTTGTTCGGATCCACGTCGCCGAAAAGTCTGAACTGACGCGTGAAGTTGGCGATGAGGGGATAGACGTAGGTATCGTAGAACCCGTTCCAGGTGTCATTCGGCGCCCGGAGCGCGACGTAGAGGTAGCCGCCGGCCTCCGGGTGGTCGCGATAATAAATCTTCATGTGCTCCCACTGGCTGTCATTGACCTGTTTGGGCGCGCCGCCGCCGCCGTGCATCGCGATGAACAGCGCCCAACCGTTGGTCGGGCGGGCGCCGACCGTCTTGAGGGTGTAGGGGCTGAGATGCTTTTCGAATCGCACCTGGCGCGCGTCGAAGTCCTGCTTGAGGGCGCTGTGGATCGGCGCGGCGCGAAAGGCGTCCCACGCGACACGGCGGACGGCAGGCTCGTTATTCCGAAGCAGTTTCTCGAGCCTGCCGGAGAAATTCCACGCCGCCTGCCGGTTCGCTGGTGCCGTGAAGAATTCGGTGAAGGCTGTTTGAAGCTTCGATTCATCCGAAGGCTTGAGCGGGGTTGTCCCCGGCGGCGGCGCGTAGCGGACCTGCGCCGGCAGTGAATAAACAAACTCATCGCGGAGCTTGGGGACGATCTCTTCCTGCCCGAAAGCGCTGAGAGCAATCAAGGTGACCCATGCGGCACAGCAGAATCGAGGGCGCATGCCCACAGTGTAATCGCGCGTCGATGCGGGGAAAGCTAAACTCCAATCAACATCCGCGGCACTTCCTTGCGTTCGATCGGTTCGCCCAAACCCAGAGGGAAGCTTTCCGGCATCGCGTCCGGATCCACAAAGGTGCCAAACATCCGGTCCCAGATCGAGAAGGTGGTGCCGAGGTTCATCCCCTGGTGCTCGGAGGCCGAATGGTGGACGCGATGATATTGCGGAGTGATGAAGATGTGCTTGAGCCAGCCGATGTTGGCTTTCACGTTGGTGTGTTCCCAGAACTGGATGAACAGCCCGATCGAGTAGGCCGCGCCGGCCTCCAGCGGGCTCAGGTGGAACAACTGCATCGGGATGACGGTCTGCGGAATGTTGTAAAGGAAAGAGTGAAGGAAGCTGGTTCGGAAGCCGGCGAACCAATACATCTGCTCGATGGAATGGTGCCACTTGTGCGTGCGCCAGAGAAAACTGAACCGATGTTGCGCCCGGTGAATCCAGTAGATGATGAAGTCCACGATGACGAGCGCCGCCGCGATCTTCACCCAACTCGGCCAGCCGCGGATGTAATCGAGCGAATCGAGCACGAAGCCCGGGGAAACACTATTGACGACGGCGTCGACCGTGCGGCGCGAAAGCCGGTTCATCAGGACGGCCAGCGTAAAGGAGAGGAGGTCCAGCTTCAGGTCGGCCAGGTAATTCACGGCGCGGGCGGGGCGGAGACGTTCCCACGCTCCAAAGGCGAGCACGAGCAGGAAGAAGCTCGCGATTTCCCAGTCCCAGGCGTTGTTGAACATAGCTCGGCGCGTGCGCCATTCGTCCCCCCGGCCGGAACGGCTGCACCGGGTCCGCAAACAAAATCCGTGCGCGGGGTGAATTCGCTTGTTCCCGCGGAAGTAACCACCCCGTTTCCACCAAATCCGGCGGACTTTTACAAGGCTGAGTTGGCGGAATTGCTTCGGCGACGATCGGACTGCCCGCCCGGCGCGAAATCGGACTCGACGGGCACGGGCCGATGGGTAGCTTGTTCGCCCATGTCCGACACGGGTCCTGCCCCCGCCACCCAGGCCGCCACACCTCCCCCGGTGTCGAAAGCCAAAGTCTTCGCCCGCCGGTTGTCGAGCACAGTCCTCTTGTGGGGCGTGGTGCTCGGGGCGCTATTCTCAGGCATTCGGTTTGTCGAGGATTACGTCGTGCTCCTGCTGATGACCGTGTTGGCGGGGCTCGGGCTGGGCGAATTCTACTCGCTGGTCGAGAAGGAAGGCATGGTGTGCTTCAAACGTTGGGGTGTGCTCGGGGGCGTGTTGCTGATGGCAGGCACGTTTTTCCACCTCACCGGCAGGCTCGGCATCTCCGGCACGCCGGCGCGCGTGAACGATTTCGAGGTCGGCTTCCTCATCCTGTTCGTGCTCGGGTTGTGCCTGCTGCAATTCCTCTCCAAGAGCAATACCAAGGGCATCCTCGCCATCTCGACGACGCTCTTCGGCCTGATGTACGTGCCGTGGCTGCTGAACTTCGTTCAGAAAATTCATTTCTTTCCTGGAATCGACGGCAACGGGAAGATTTACGTCCTGTACTTCATCCTCGTGACGAAGTTCAGCGACTCCGGCGCCTACGCCGTCGGTTCGCTCATCGGGCGGCACAAGATGATTCCGCGCATCAGCCCCGGCAAGACTTGGGAAGGGTTTGGCGGGGCCATCGTGGTTTCCACCGGCGCCAGCGTGCTGTTCGCCCACCTGGCCGGCCCCCGGCTCGCCGGCATGACGCCCGGCCATGCAATCGTGCTCGGCATTCTCCTGAGCGTCTCGGCCGTGGTCGGCGACCTCATCGAATCCATCTTCAAGCGGGAAGCCGGCGTGAAGGATTCCGGGAAGTTCTTTCCCGGCATCGGCGGCGTGCTCGACTTGCTGGACAGCCTGCTGTTCAATGCGCCCCTTATGTATTTATACTTGCGGCACGTGCTTACCAACCCATCGCTGGCCGCTCCCTGAATTTACGATTTACGATTTACGCGACTTAGGATTCACGGGCGGTTTTCGCGGGAGCGACGACGATGGCCAGCAGTTCCTTGCCTTCGGCCATCCCATTGGCGAGTTGCCCAGTCGAAACATTTCCTGGCGTACCTTGAAGGCGGAATCTTTGGATGTCCTACCGTCGCGGAAATCGTAAATCGTAAATTCAGCAGGCGCGTAAATCGTAAATCGTAAATGCGAAACATCGTTCTCCTCGGCAGCACCGGCTCCATCGGCGCCAGCACCCTCAAGGTGGCGAACGACTTGCCCGGCAGCATCCGCATCGTCGGCCTCGCCGCGGGGAACAATGTCGATTTGCTCATCGAACAAGCCAGGCATCATCGTCCCGCGGCCGTTTCCATCAGCGACCCCGCGAAGGCCGCCGCGCTGCGAGACGCCCTCGGCAAGTCCACCCAAGTACTTTCCGGCGTGGAGGGACTTACCGCCCTGGCGACGATGCCCGAGGCCGACATCGTCCTGATCGCCATCGTCGGCACGGCCGGGTTGCAGCCTGCTCTCGCCGCCCTGCGCGCCGGCAAGCACATCGCCGTTGCCTCGAAGGAAATCCTCGTCATGGCCGGCGAGATCGTGATGAGCGAAGCGGCGAAGCATGGCCGGCGCGTGCTGGCCGTGGACAGCGAACACTCGGCGATTTTCCAATGCCTGGAGGGCAAGCCACCGTCCTCGGTCCGCAAGCTGTGGCTGACCGCCAGCGGCGGCCCGTTCCGCGACCGCGCCGCCTGGCCGAAGGAACGGTTCTCCGAGATCACCGTCGAGCGCGCCCTCAAGCACCCGTCGTGGGTCATGGGGCGCAAGATCACGATTGACTCCGCGACCCTCTTCAACAAGGGCCTCGAAATGATCGAAGCCCGCTGGCTCTTCCAAATCGAGATGCCCCGCGTCGCCGTCGTGGTCCATCCCCAGAGCGTGGTGCATTCAATGGTCGAGTTCGTTGACGGCTCGATCCTCGCGCAACTCTCGACGCCCGACATGTGCCTGCCGATTCAATACGCGCTCACCTGGCCCGAACGCGCCGCGAGCGACCGCGTGCAGACGAACTTCGCGAAGATCGGCAGCCTGACCTTCGAGGAGCCGGACCTGGAGCGCTTTCCCTCACTGGACCTCGCGCGCCGCGCCGGGGATGTGGGCGGCACGCTGCCCGCCGTGCTCAATGCCACCAACGAAATTGCCGTCGACGCGTTTTGCGAACGGCAGATTTCCTTCGTGGACATCACCCGGATCGTCGCCCGCACGATGGATCGGCACAAGGTCGTCGCTCATCCGACGTTGGAACAGATACTGCAAGCGGACGCGTGGGCCCGAAGCGAAGCGCGCAAGGGTTGAAGCGTTGAAGCGGAGCCGACTCTGCAGCGCAGTGTTCGCCCGGATATTTCACAGCCCGCAGGAAACGCCCACAGCCCGTAGCCGCCGACGTGAGGAGGCGGACCCCGCTTCGCTGATGGAACCATCCGCTTATCAAACCCTGCCTGGCGCAACCGTGGTGGAGAGCGGTGACCGGGTTCCAAATGACAGCCGCGTCGTGCCGCTCTCCGCGTTCCTGACGTTGGATTTGGATGCCACTCCGCCGTCGCTCACTACCGTGATATCGAATGCCGTGCTGGAAGGCGAAGAACCCTTCCCGCTTACCGTGCACAGCTCTTTCGGGTCGCGGCTCCCCGATGGCACGTACATGTTCAGGGGCGATTACCTCCTGGACCTCTACCCGTCAGGAACGCAATACTACTTTGACTGGAGATTCTCTACGTCGACTAACGGAGGAGTTGCATGGAATGGAAGCACAGGTTGGGGAGGCGGGCACGCTTGGTACGTCACTATTTCCAATGTCATTATCGTCCCGATGCCCAAACTTGAAATCACCCAGGCTGGTTCCCAGCTCACGGTAGCCTGGCCCGCCGAACACACCGGCTTTCTACTGGAGCAGGCCGCCGGATTGCCCGCGGCCGATTGGAGCACCGTCACGAATTCCGTCGACCACATCGGGGATCGGTTCTCGGTTACGATCGAGGCTGGTTCCGCACAGGGCTACTTCCGACTTCGCAAGCCTTGAGACCTGGCAGCCCGCTCAAAAACTGTAGCGGCGCTCTATGAGCGCCGAAGAAACTGCGCATTCTGGCCCGAATTCGGCGGTCACAGACCGCCGCTACAACTCCACTTGGAGTTTTTGATCGGGCTGCTAGCCAGTGGACCGGTTTTCAGGAGCGGCTTCCGCTTCGATGCTTCGTTCACTTCGTTTCCTTCTGTTCATATTTCCAGACGGGTGGAGCGAGGTGCGGAATCTAACAGAAGCCAACGAAGGAAACGAAGTAGGTGCTATCCTCCACCGAGTGCGCGGAATTGGGCTGAGGGAGACGTAGATGGGTTGGCCGGGTGCTGCTGACACAAAATTCCGGCGAAACGAATTGTCTGAAGATTTTTGTCATGCGCCCGGGTGAACAGGCCGCGCTGAAATGCTCTCGACAAAGCAATGGTGCAAACCAAAACTCGCCCACAAGAAAACCAGTTCGACTTCCATGCTTAAGTCGATTATTGGTTGGACGGCAGCAAGTGTATGGCAGAAACTACGTGGCACATTCGAGGAAAGACTGGAGAGCACTCCATCCGGTTGGAGCACGCTTACATTTCGGGTAAGGCTACGATCACCATTGATGGTGAGGTTGTTTATCACCGGCCCCGGAAAATTGTAGATTTGGGACTCAAGCAGAGGTTCGCTGTCGATGGATTGGACTGTTTGGTTCGTATCACGCCCATGCCTTGGCTTACGTTTTGGTATCGGTTCTATGTTGATGGTCAGAAGTATGACACGACCACCTAACACTGCGCTGAAGCCCAGAGCCAGGCCGAACTTGGCTTTCGCCGAATTCCTGTAGGCCGCTTAGGACGCTATGAACACAAGGGCCATCATGCAGTCGCACTGGGTTGCGTTTCTGTTTCTGGCGCCTGGCGGGCTCATGCTCATTCTGCACCATTGGCTCGGTCTATCCGACGCGCTGAATGTGACCACGCCGCCCGGAGAACTTGAGGCGCACCTGTTCAATTGGATTATGGCCGCGCTGTTTTTGCTCGGCGTTGCGGCTTTCTCGCTCCACGCTTTCAGTTTGTGGAGTCGTGGCTGGCGCTGGGTCTGGGCCAAGTTGATTTTCCTGGGGCTTTATTGGAGCGCGATTTTGATTCTGGCACGAGATAGCAGGCCATGCTCCCTGGTCGGCGATGACCTTCCGATTCCGTCCGGCGAGTCGCCTGACGGCACAGGCCGGTGGCCTGTGCTACCCATTCGTTGGCGCGGCAACGTTGACTAATCGGCGCTTGCGCCCGAACATCTGCGCCTCGTTCGAGCGTGATGACGATTTTCCAGGCGAGTTCCGTGCCGCGGATGACGGTGTTCCTCCTCGCCGTGTTGCCCGCCATTTCGTTCCGCGCGAGTGCCGCGGACGCCAAGCCTTCGCTCGGCCTCGTCGTCACGTTCTCCAGCGGCGATCGGCACGATTCGACTCTCGCCACCGAGGTCGCGCTCTACGTTGAAGCGGGCAAGCCGCCCACGCCCTTTCTGCCCGGAGGAAAATTCTCAGCAACGTGGGAAGGCGCCATCCATGCGGACCTGCGTGGAAACTTTTCGTTCCAGGCCGAACTCAACGGGTCGCTCAAGGTCGAAATCAACGGCGCTGTGATCCTGGACGCCACCGGCGCAGGCAGCGCCACTCCGCTCACCAAACCGATCCAACTGAACAAAGGAGCGAATCCCTTCAAAACCACGTTCACCAGCCCCGCCAGCGGAGACGCCTTCACGCGGCTCGGCTGGACGGAGAAAGGCGATTACACGGCGCCGATTGCTCCGGCCGCCTTCACGCACCAAAACTCGCCCGAATTGACCAAGCCCGCGCAACTTCGACTCGGACGCGAACTTTTCCTGGAAAGCCGCTGTATCCGCTGCCACGCCGACACGAAGCTGGCCGAGTCCGGCCTGCCTGAACTCAAGATGGACGCCCCGTCCCTGGAGGGCATCGGGGCGCGGCGCCGTTTCGAGTGGATGGCCAAATGGATCCTCGATCCGAAGGCGCTCCGCCCCTCGGCGCGCATGCCAAAATTGCTGTCCGGCCCGGCCGCGAAAGAAGACGCCGTGGCCATCGCCGCCTACCTCGCGTCTCTTCAGACCGGCGGCGAACCGAAATTTTCAGCCGTCGCATTCCGAGCCAGACAGAACTCGGCCGAACCGGCGGACCCATCCGCTCCCGGCGCCGACCAAAAGCCGCTCTACGAGCGGCTCCACTGCATCGGCTGCCATAATCCGCCCGACGCCGCCCAACCCGATCCCGCCAAACTCTCCCAAAAGCGTATCGCCGAAAAATTCCCGCCCGGCAAGCTCGCCGAATACCTTCGCGCGCCCTCCGCGAACTACGAATGGACCGGGATGCCCGATTTCCACCTCAGCGCCAACGAAGCGAAGCAACTCGAAGAGTTTCTCTTCGCCGCCGCGCCCAAGTCCGAGTTCAAGGCCGCCCCGACGGACGCGGCGGTTCTCGAAAAGGGAAAGAAGCTCGTTCAATCGACCGGCTGCCTGAACTGCCACACGCTGAAGCTCGATAACAAGTTCGCCTCGCAGACCCTCGAGTCCCTGCACTCGCGCCACCTCAAGGACAGGAGCAGGCTGCCGGAACGCGATTGCCTCGGCGCCAAACCATTCGCCGATTACAGCTTCACCGCCGACGAGAAGGTCGCCCTGGAAGCCTTTACGCTGGCCGGCTTCGATTCCCTCGCGCGCCACGTCCCCGCCGAATTCGCCGAGCGCCAGACCCGGCTGCTGAATTGCAATGCCTGTCATGGCCAGCTCGAAGGCTTTCCGCCGCTCGAACTCATTGGCGCCAAGCTCAAGCCCGAGTGGATGGCGCGATTCCTCGCCGGCGACATTCCGCACAAGATGCGCTACGACCAGCACCCGCGAGGCGAGCCGTGGCTCGAAGCGCGCATGCCCGCCTTCAAGTCCCGCGCCGCGCTGCTCGCTCCCGCTCTGGCCGCGGTGCATGGGTTCCCGCCCCGGTCGCCCTCCGAGCCGCCCGTCGATCTGAAGCTCGCCGAGCTCGGCCGCAAGCTCGTTGGCAAGGACGGCGGCTTCTCCTGCGTATCGTGTCACGGAGTCGGGCCGAGGCTCGCCATGGAAGTGTTCGAGAGTGAAGGCATCAACCTGGCCAATTCGGCGGATCGACTCCTGCCCGGCTTCTACCGCCGCTGGCTGCGCGCCCCGGCCAGCGTCGATCCGCAGACCAAGATGCCGGCCTACTTCGATGAGGGTAAAAGCCAGCTCACCGAAATCCTCGACGGCGACGCCGAGAAACAGATCAGCGCTGTCTGGGAATACCTGCGACTGCGTGACAAAATGCCCGCCCCGCAGACCGGGGTTGAATAGCGCGGCTGAAACTAAGAATTCTCCCGGCAAAACCTCGCGCATTGAAGCGCTGAACCACGAATGGATGGCAGGGCGCGCCGCTTCGCGCGCGCCGGTTTGGGATGTCGAGCGCGGCACCGCGGGCGGTAACGGGCGCCTGAGAGACTGATAATTTTCTTAACCGCGAATAAACACGAATAGACACGAATCCGGCCGGCCGAATTGAGGACATGGATTGCACGGATTCGCGCGGAACGCATCCGTGTTAATCCGTGAAATCCGTGTCAATTGCATTCGTGTCTATTCGTGTTCATTCGTGGTTAAGAATTCTTTCCTGGGATGACGCGTGGTTTTCGGGGCGTCATACCCATTGTCTTTCTCACACGAATGTGCCAGTGTCTCGCCGTCAACAGGACTCGCTCACGCAGGATGCTCGTGAATTCCCGCCTGGCACTCGTTCTCCAGATCGTACTTGCGGTGGTTGCCGCGAGGCAAACTGCCGTGGCCCAATCCGTCTCGAACGCGCCCGCCAACTCCAGACCACAAATCGTCCTGCTGACGATCGAGGGCACGGTCGAAGTCGCGCCCGCGGGCACGTTGAGCTGGGCGCCCGCGCGCACCAACCAGGTCCTGAACGTCGGCGACCGTGTACACACCGGCGAAGGCAGCCGCGCGACGATCCTGCTCACCGACCGCAGCGTCCAGCGCGTGGGTGATCTCACGACGCTGGAAATTCGCCCGCCGACGCAGCCGGGAAGGCGGTTGCTGCTCGATCTGAAGGCGGGCAAGTCGTACCTGTTCAATCGCGAGAAGCCGGCCGAGCTGCAATTCCGCACGCCGCTGGCCTCGGGGGCGATTCGCGGGACGGAATTCGAGTTGAGCGTGGACGCTGCGACCGGCCGAACGGTGCTGACGCTCATCGAAGGGGAAGTCGAGCTGAGCAACGCGCAGGGCGAGGTCACCCTCGCCAGCGGGGATCAAGGCATCGTCGATCCCGGCCAAGCCCCCCGCAAGACGCCGGCGCTGGACACACTCAATGTCATCCAATGGACGCTTTACTACCCGGCAGTGCTGGTCGTGGCCGAATTGCAAATGGACGCCGCCGATCAACAGGCGCTGGCCGGCTCGCTGGCGGCGTATCGCGCCGGGGATTCGATTGGCGCGCTGACTCGCTACCCGGCAGGCCGCCAGCCGGCCACGGATGCGGAGCGCATCTACCGCGCGGCGCTGCTGCTTGCGGCCGGCGACGTGCCACGCGCGGAAACATTGCTGGGCGCGGTCACGGGCAATTCACCGCCCGCCGGGGCGCTGCGGAAACTGATCGCCGCCGTGAAGGGAAGATCCTTCGCAAGCGCGCCACCGACGATCGCCTCGGAGGACCTCGCCGAATCCTACTACCAGCAATCCCAATCCCAGCTTCCGGAGGCGCTCCTCGCCGCGCGGCAGGCGACGGACCGGGCGCCAGGCTTCGGGCCAGCATGGATTCGTGTCGCCGAACTGGAGATGAGCTTCGGCCGCATGCAAACGGCGCTTGAGGCCCTCGATCGCGGGCTGGAACTGGCTCCGCGTCACGCGCAAGGCCTCGCTCTGCGTGGGTTCGCGCTCGCGCAGCAAGGCCACACGCGGCGGGCCGAGCGGTTGTTCAACGACGCCATCGAGATCGATCCCGCGCTGGCCAACGCATGGCTCGGGCGCGGCTTATGCCGGCATCGACACGGCGATACGGCCGGCGGACGCGAAGACCTCCAAGTGGCCGCGACGCTGGAGCCGAACCGTTCCCTGCTGCGCAGCTATCTCGGCAAGGCGTGGGCGGCCGAAGGCGACTTCCGGCGAGCCGAGAAGGATTTGCGGCTCGCGCAACAGTTCGACCCCAACGACCCGACTTCGTGGCTCTACCTGGCGCTGCTCCAGCAACAGGCAAACCGCATCAACGAGGCCGTCGACAACCTCGAACACTCCAAGGCGCTCAATGGCAATCGGAGCCTGTTCCAGTCCCGCTTCCGGCTCGAACAGGACCTGGCCACACGCAGCGCGAACCTCGCCGGCATTTACCGCGACGCAGGCCTGATTGACTGGAGCACGCGCGAGGCATCGCGCGCCGTGAACGCGGACTACGGGAATTTCTCGGCGCACCTCTTCCTGGCGAGCAGCTACGACGCCCTGCGCGATCCGAAGCTCATCAACTTGCGCTACGAAACTCCGTGGCTCAGCGAGCAACTTGTCGCCAACCTGCTCGCGCCGGCCGCCGCGGGCGCCTTTCCGCTGAACATCGCGGAGGAACCGTACTCGCGTCTCTTCCAGGGCGACCACGTGGGCATCGTCTCAAGCACCGAATACTTCAGCAGCGGCGAGTGGATTGAGCGCGGCTCGGAATACGGCATTTTCGGCAGGAGCAGTTTTTCACTCGACGCCTATTACCACAGGGATCCCGGCCAGCGCCCAAACAACGATTTGGACCAAACCGCCTTGAGCGCGACCTTCAAGCAGCAGCTTACCGAAAAGGACAGCCTGTTCCTCCGTGCCGAGAGCTTTCGAAGCGAGTCTGGCGACCTCGCTCAATACTACAACCAGAACTCGGCGAACCTGACCCTGACTCAGCGGGTCCACGAACGGCAGGACCCCAACGTGTTCGTCGGCTGGCACCGGGAGTGGGCGCCGGGCGTCCATACGCTGTTCCTCGGGGGCTACCTGCAGGACAACCTGGATTTCAGCGGATCGTTCCTCCTGTACAACCTCCTTCGCCCCGCCGGCCCGGTCGTTGCCGGATTTCAGTCCCGCTACGGTGCGAATTACGAAACGGACTTCCACGCGGGGTCAGGTGAGGTCCAGCAAATCTGGCAGAATGATCGGCACGCGGTCATCGTCGGCGGACGGTTCCAGGGCGGCGAGGTCGAAAGCACGGTTCGGGAACCCGCCGCGCAGAAGTTCGACAACAATCTTATCCGCGCCTCGGGCTATGCCTACTGGTTCTGGCAGGTCGCCCGCCCGCTACAACTCCAGGCCGGCGTCAGCTACGACTACCTGGAGTGGCCGGACAACGCCGTCGTTCCGCCGCTCTCCGACGATCAGGAACGCGCCGACCAGGTTTCACCCAAGGCTGGGTTCTATCTCACCCCGTGGACGAATACGACCCTGCGCGGAGTCTGGACACGTTCGCTCGGGGGCGTTTACTTCGACACCAGTGTGCGCCTGGAGCCGACGCAAATCGGTGGGTTCAATCAGGCCTTTCGAAGCATCGCGCCCGAATCGGTCGTGGGACTGGTGCCGGGGACGAGCTTCGAAACGTTCGGGCTGGCGCTCGAGCACAAGTTTCCGACCCGCACCTACGTGACGCTCGCGGGTGAGTTGCTTTACTCCGACGCGGCGCGCACCGTGGGTGCGTTCGACCTCTCGCTCGCCGGCAGCGCACCGTCCGGCACGCGGCAAACGATCGATTTCCGCGAGCGCACCCTCAGTGCGACCGTGAACCAGTTGCTCGGCGACAACTTCTCGCTCGGTGCCCGCTACCGGCTGACGGACGCCGACCTGCGCTCAAAGTATCCCGAGTTCGCTTCCTTTCAGCCGTTGTATGATTTCGCGGCGCAGCGCGAGGAGGCGCTGCTTCAACAGGTCACGCTCTTCGCCAATTACCACTGCAAGTGCGGGCTGTTCGGCCAGTGGTGGACTGTCTGGTCGCAACAGGACAACGACCAGCCTCCACGCCCCGCGTCCGATTTCTGGCAGCACAACGTCGCCCTCGGCTACCGTTTCCCGAAGCGCCACGCCGAACTGCGCGTGAGCCTGTTGAATATCCTGGACCAGGACTACCGCCTGAATCCGCTGACGCTCTATAACGAGCTACCCCGCGAGCGGACGCTGTCCGTGGGATTCAAGTTCTATTTCTAAGCCACGAACGGCAAGAGTAGGGCAGGCGTCTCGCCTGCCCAGCGCCGAAGGCGCGTCCCCGTTTGGCCGCTACGCGGCCCGGGCAGGCGAGACGCCTGCCCTACATTGGCGCCGCATCGACGGGTCAACCGCAAATCGTCTTCAGCCCCTGCACCAGCCTCCCCATGCCCTCGGCCACCGTCTCACTGCGGAGCGCGCCGTAGGCCACGCGGAGGTAACAACCGTGTTCGAGGCCGAACGTCGTTCCCGGAATCACCGCGACGCGATGTTCGAGGATGAGCCGTTCGACCAGTTCCATCGGCGCGCGGTCCGAACGGAGGCGGAGCAGGAAGTAGAATGCGCCGTCAGCAGGCGGCACGTCGCAGAAGTCACGGACCTGCGACAGTTCGCGAAGGACCAGCTCGCGCGTGGCGGCCAGTTGACGCAAGTGTTCGCGGCAATAAGCCGCCCCGGCCCTCAGCGCGCCGACCGCGGCGAATTGCGAAATGACCGGAGCGCAGATGAGGATCGTGTCCTGGATTTTGCGCACGGGGGTCAGCAGCCGCTCGGGAATCACCATCCCGCCGATGCGCCAACTGGCGAAGCCGTAGGCCTTCGAAAGCGAGAAGAGCGAAATGGTGTGCGCCGCCGACCCGTCCACCGAGCCGGGCGAGAAATGCCGCGCGCCGCCGAAGACGAAGTATTCGTACGCCTCGTCGTGGATGTGCCAGACCCCCCGCTCGGCGCAGAGCCGGTTCACTTCGCGCAACGCCGCTTCGGGATAGACGGCGCCGGTCGGGTTATTGGGCGAGACGGTGACGACGGCGCGCGTGCGGGGCGTGATCGCGGCGCGGATGGCGTCGGGCTGGAGTTGGTAGTTGGCATCCGTCGGTACGAGCACCGGTCGGCAACTGGCCATCGTGATCGCCATCTCGTGATTGAAGTAGTAAGGCGTTTGGAGAATCACTTCATCGCTCGGATCAGTAATCGCGAGCACGGCGTTCATGAACGCCATGTTGCCCCCCGCCGTGACGACGAAATGGGTGTCGCGATCAAGCCGAATGCCGTTGTCCTCTCGGAGCTTCCGGGCGAAGGCCTCGACGAGTTCCAGCACGCCAGTGACCGGTCTGTATTTATGGTTCTCCGGGTCGGCGAGGAACCGCTGAATCTCCGCGACGGCTTCAGGCGGCGGGCCATAGCTCACTACGCCCTGACCGAGCGAGATTGTGCCCGGATGCTGCCGGATGAGTTCGGCGACGACCGGGATGATCGGCGTCTGCACCAATTGCATACGCATCGGGTCGCGCGGCGCTTGCGTAGGTGCCACGGCAGGAGTAACACAGGTTAGTCGCCGGAATGCAATCTCCGCACGATTTGGAAACCTGTGAAACGGCGCGGACTACTGCCCTTTGGCGAACCTCATGAGGTTGTCCCGATCGATTACCAGCAACTCTGGCTCTTCTCCACCCTGCTGCTGGTTCCTCAACTTTACCGAGACTCTGGCTCACGGCAAGACAAGAGTAAGCTTCACTTGGACGATCCTCCCGAACGCGCCTTTCGCCTCGCGGAGCGAGGCATTGAAGGTAGCCGTGGGCTTCAGCCCACGGACCGCGGCACAATATGCATTGCGTCGCGGAGCGACGCTCGAAAACGCGCGCAAAGCAGGGAAGATTCAAGCGTCGCTACGCGACGCCATCTATTCTGTACGTTCCTCCGTGGGCTGAAGCCCACGGAGGAACTACCTTCCTTCGGTCGCTACGCGACTTCGCGAAACCTGGTAAGCGACACCTGACCAAATCGAAGATTGAAAAACCCCGCCCTCACCGCCAAATTTCTCCCATGACGAAATCTGTCTTCAAAGGCCCGGTCTATGTCGTGCGCGACAACATCGACACGGACCAGATCATCCCAGCGCAGTATCTCACTCTGATCCCGACCCTGCCGGACGAGTACGAAAAGCTCGGCAGCTTCGCGCTGTGCGGGCTGCCCGATTCGCTTTATCCGGCGCGCTTCGTCAAGCCGGGCGCCCTCGATGCGGAATACCCCATTGTCGTCGCGGGCCGCAACTTCGGCTGCGGCAGTTCGCGCGAGCACGCGCCCATCGCCCTGGGTTCGGCGGGCTGCCGGATTGTTCTGGCCGAAGGCTTCGCGCGCATTTTCTTCCGCAACTGCGTCGCCACCGGCGAACTTTACCCGTGCGAACTCGCCGACCGCCTCTGCGACGTGCTGAAAACGGGTGACGTCGTCACCGTCGACCTGGACCCATCGACCGTCACGGTCGAGGCGACGGGCAAAGTTTTTTCATTCAAGCCGCTGGGCGAGGTGCGGCCGGTCGTGGACGCCGGGGGGCTGTTCAACTACGCGCGTAAGAGCGGCATGATTCCCGCGACGCCGTGAAGCCTGGCAAGCAGCTCGCTGCGGAGGTCAGAAAGCGGACGGACGGGCTGCTCTCCCTTTCCACGAACCGCCAATGTAGGGCAGGCGTCTCGCCTGCCCTGGCCGCGAAGCGGCCAAACGGGATCGCGCCTTCGGCGCTGGGCAGGCGAGACGCCTGCCCTACGTTGGCGGCGCGCCGGTTCAACAGGTCTATGCACGAAAAATTGTTTCCGGGATTTCTCTCGCGTTCCCAATGAGCACATCCCCGCCCACTGGCGGGCCGGCTGCGGGCAGTCGCCTCGCGGAGCTTCGCCAGGAATACACTCTGGCCGGGTTGAACGAATCGGATCTCGCCGCGGATCCCATCACGCAATTTCAAAAGTGGCTCCACGACGCGATGGCCGCCCAATTGGCCGAACCCAATGCGATGGTCCTGGCAACCGTCGCCCCCGACGGCCAGCCTTCGACGCGCACCGTGCTGCTCAAGGGCCTTGACGCGCGCGGATTCAGTTTCTTTACGAATTACGAGAGCCGCAAGGCCCGCGAACTGGCCGCGAATCCGCGCGCCTCGCTCACGTTTCCCTGGCACGCACTGGAACGGCAGGTGAACATCGAGGGCCGCGTGAGCAAGCTTCCCCGTACGGAGGCCGAAGCCTACTTCAAGCTCCGCCCGCGCGGCAGCCGGCTCGGCGCTTGGGCCTCGAACCAGAGCCAGATCATCCCCAGCCGCGACGCGCTAGAGGCCCGAATGAAGGAATTCGAGGCGCAGTATCCGGGCGAGGCGATCCCGCTCCCGCCGAATTGGGGTGGCTACGTGCTCGCGCCGGAGCGCATCGAATTCTGGCAAGGCCGCCCCAGCCGGCTGCACGACCGCCTGAGCTACACGCACCAACCGGATGGCTCCTGGCGCATTGAGCGGCTTTCGCCTTGAGGTCCGGCGAAG